>JAFGQO010000091.1 GCA_016935615.1 Bacteroidales bacterium | reverse complement strand
TATTGAGAATGTGATAAATTATATAAACCGTATTTTATACATTTCAATAATAATAATTATATCTAAAAAGAGCAAATTGGTTTTTGTAGAATAAATATACACAAACCCTGGTACTTCCTTAAGTTAAATGCAACTTGTAAGATTGAACCGGTCCTCAGATTTTTATGAAGGTGGTTTATGCGACAAATGCACAGCAGGCAAAGTCTGCTCATATCACTTTTAATCTTTACCCCTTCAAATATTCAATATTTTTACAGTGATACGCAACCAAATTGATGGCTTAAGCATCTATATACTAAATACTTGGCGTTATGAAAAAACTACTGCTAGCCTTTCTTATTATACTATGGCTTCCGGTTAAGTTACTCAGTAATATTGTTTATCCCCAGGCCTATATATCTGAATTTATGTATGATTCACTGGGTGGCTGGATACTGGAACTTAATTTCTATGATCATCCGGACAGTCTTTTAATTGATAGGATTACTCTGAAAACCCTTTCAGGTTTTTCAATTGTTACCAATTATACAGCGTTTCAACCTTACGAGAACTCCGAGTATCTGATGGTTATCACAAAGGACAGTCTGGAAATCCCATTGGAAATTTGCAGGGATAGTGATCTTATAACCGTAATAAGTCATCATGAATATGATTATGATGATAGCAGTGATTATGGGCCTCAATTAGGTATAGGCAAAAATTCTATGATAGGCGGTATTCCCGAGCATCACTCCGAAGTTGTTATACCTCATTGTACTGAATGTGGCGGTTTTATAAATCCATGGACTTGTTATTTGCTTGACAATACGCCTACGATCGGAGATATTAATACACAGGACGGAACTGAGGCAACTGTTTACGGATATGTATATGATGCTGATCACAATCCGTTAGCCAATGCTTTTTTGTGTGTCTATGAAGGTGTTTTGGAGACCGATGAAAAGGGTTACTACTCTGAAACGATCCTGTCGCGGACGTATTCATTTGATACCATCACTCTGTGGCCGTCGATATACGATACATATATTTATGAACAGGTAAACCTACAGGTCTTCCCGGATTCAACCTACAATCAGGATCTCACGCTGTTGTCGTTTATACCCTATTTAACTATTCCTGAGATCTCGCGGCAGGAGCCTGTTATTACAAATTACCCGAATCCTTTCACAAACGAAACGACCTTTTATATTTCCATAGCGGAAGGGATCAGTTTTTCAACTGCCGGCCTGGAATTTTACGATAGTGCCGGCAAACTTGTATTTTCAGCGCCTGTGAATGAACACAAGTCTATAATTACTTTATCTGCAACAGAAATAACCCTCAAACCGGGTATTTATTACTCTTTGTTAAGAATTGACGGAAGAACTCAGGCAAAAACACATTCCGTAATCAAGTTATGAACATAGCGATCAAGTTTTTTCTCGTATCCTTTTTATTTGCTATTGTAACTGGAATAACCGGTCAGGATGTTTCTTTTTTTAAAGAGGATATTACGTTCAAAATCGAAGGCGAATACTTTTATGTAAACGGGATTTACTATTTGAGTTGTTCTCAGAATTCAGATTCGTCAATAGCCCTGTTCTATCCCTTTCCAACGGATTCAATCCATTCAAAACCTGATTCCCTTTATATTTTTAATTTAAACACGGGTGAAGAAATAACTGACTATTTACAGCATGATCATGGCTTATTGTTCCACATAGGTCTTGATTCTGTCACGGCTATCCTGGTGTCTTACAGGCAACAATTTAAGTTCCGTGAGATGAGGTATATTTTAACCACAACACAATACTGGGGCAAACCCCTTGAGGAGGCAACCTTTAAACTGATCCTCAACAGCAACATCAGGATAAGATCCTTTTCATACCAACCGGACAGTTGTGGTATATTCGGAGAAACAATAGTCTATTACTGGGAGAAGAAGAACTTTATGCCATTGGAAGATATGATTTTTACACTCGATTAATCTTTGGATACTGTACCTGGTGGTTGAATGATTTTCTTATTGCATTACTATCTTTCCAAAGAAAACAATCCTTATCCTATTCAATGGCAAATGTTTTTTTAAGGCGGATATCTTTTGATGAACTGCCAACCTGAATTTCAAATTGCCCCGGCTCTGTTATGAGATCATTGACAGCGGTATTGTAAAAAGAAAATTCAGATGCCGGTATGTTGAAAGTCAGAGTTTTCTTTTCTCCCGGTGAAAGCGTAATCCTTTGAAAACGTTTCAATTGATTGACAGGGACTTTAATGGAAGCAGAATTACTGTGTACATAAACCTGGGCCACTTCATCGCCTTTCAGTTTGCCGATATTTTGAATTTCAAATTGGATTTCGATTTCACCGTCCTTTTTAATTTTACCGGCATTACATCTTAAATTGCTATACTCAAACTGAGTGTATGAGAGCCCGTGTCCGAACGGGTATAATACCGGTTGGTCAAAATACATGTATGTTCGCGGGTTATTGATAATGTCATAATCCGACACCGGAGGCATCTGTTGTGTTGAGGCATAAAATGTTACGGGGAGTTTACCGCCCGGATTAACATCACCGAATAAGACATCAGCCATTGCATAACCTCCCAGTTCTCCTGCATACCATGCCTCAACAATAGCTTTGGCTTTGTTTTCTGAGCCTGCAAGTGCAACAGGACCTCCGTTTATCAGTAGAACTATGATATTAGGATTAACAGATGCGATTTCGTTGATCAGATCTCTTTGAACCTGAGGCAGCTCAATTTCTTTACGATCAAGTTCTTCCTGGGAAATACCGGGAGAAGTTCCAAGAACAAGAATAACAACATCATTTCCGGCTGCAATTTCTTTGGTATTACTGAAATCCTTTTGTCCAAGATCCCAGACTAATCTTGCACATGCACCCATTCCGTTTTCAAAATATTCGAATACTATTTCATATTCTCTGCCCGGGATCAATTTGACTTTTGCACTGAGAGGTTTTTCACCGTGTTCGGTCCAATCATCGATCAATAACTCTCCGTCCAGGTACAGGCGCGAACCGTCATCAGTTGATGTACCTATATGGTAGATCGTATCGGGTGGAATTATTTTTCCTTGCCACCGGACAGAAAACTGATCTGCAGAAAGGCCGGATGCCGGGGAATCAGCCCCGAATGAAAAATCTATCACAGAATCTGTTCTTGTCATGACAGGCGTGCCTGAAAGTTTCATATTATTGAAATATTCGCCTTTCAGACCAGTCTCATCTGTTCCTTCAACTAGTGTGAAATACTGCGATTCGACGGGTCTTAACAATCCGCCTCCGATACTACATCCTAAAGTATATTCTACTTTTATTCCACGCGCTTCAGCTTTATCTTTTATCCCTTCAAGCGGACTAACAAGAACATTCGGAAAACCACTGTATATGCCAAGCCGGGCTTCAGCAGCATTTGGGCCAATAACAGCTATTGATTTAATACTATCCATATTTAAAGGCAATATTCCATTGTTCTTAAGGAGCACAATTGATTTTTGTGCGGATTCCAGAGCAAGATCCCGATGTTCCTTACAATCAAGTTTTTCATTTGGAACAGAAGTATAAGGTACCCTTTCAGGCGGATCGAATTCACCCAGTCTGAAACGTGCAGAAAGTACCCTTGTCAAGGCGCTGTCAATATCTTTTTCCTGCAGCAATCCCATGTCAAGAGCCTCTTTCAGACCATTACGATATTCAAAGCCACAACTAAGATCACAACCGGCAAGGATGCTTCTTGCCGAAGCTTCAGCATTGGTTTCAAAAAAATGATGCCCGTTTACCATATCGTTAATTGCACCACAGTCAGAAACAACATATCCCTGAAAACCCCATTTGCGCCGTAGTAGATCATTCAATAAAAAGGTGTTTGCATTGCTGGGAACATGATTTACTTCATTGTATGCACCCATAATTGAATATGCTTTGCCTTCGACAACAGCTTTTTGAAATGCCGGCAAATAATATTCGAACATAGCACGCATATCAACATCGGAAGAGCCTGTATGACGACGCTCTTCCTCGTTATTTGCCAGAAAATGTTTCGGAGTGGAGATTGTTTTGAAATAATAGGGATCATTACCCTGCATCCCTTTAATAAAGGCCACACCCATGAGTGAAAGGAGATAGGGGTCTTCACTATACGATTCCTCGTTCCTCCCCCAACGCGGATCACGGGCAATATTAATGGTAGGGCTCCAATACGTTAAACCTTTTCCTTTGCTCTGATTCAGAACACGGGCTTCATCAGAGATGGCTGTTGCGATGCGATAAACAAGCTCAGGGTCCCAGGAAGAACCCAAAGCAATGCATTGCGGAAAAGAAGTGACGCCACCTTCAATCACTCCGTGCAGGGCTTCATTCCAGTAGTTGTATTCGGGAATTCCCAAACGGGGGATCGGATCGGTCTGATTGGTCAATTGACTTATTTTCTCTTCAACGGTCATTAAACATATCATATCAGAAAGCCTTTCCCTGTATGAATTTGGTTTAAAAACATTTACAATTACAGAACTGCTTGCTGCATCATTCTTGCTTTCTCTGACAGACAGGATCAATAAATAATATCCGGGACGGGGGAATGTAACTTCTGTAGAAGGACTGTATGGATCTTTAAAAACAACTTCAGAATTCCGGGGACATGTCCATTCCACTTTTTTTCTTTTTTCCGAAGAAACAGTTCCTTCAAGTTTTACAGTATGTGTTTTTTCCCAGTTTATGATCTGACTGGACCCGGCGTTAATTGTAACAGGTTGGGAATGAATTAAAGATAGGTTAAATTGAAGAAGGACTATTGTTCCAATGATTGATAGAATGATCTCTTTTTTCATTTATTGCTTTGTTATTAGAATGAATAATTCAAAAATATCAAATAGTATGGAAGTCTTTCGGTTTTTAAAATAATATTTAAAACTTATCAGGTTTTGGATACCAAAACCGACAAGGTTCTTTATCAGGAGACTTACACTCTGCGACAAACAGTGATAAAGTAATCACCTTAATTTACCTGTCATAAAAAAACCGGCATCAGGCCGGTTTTGGTAGTTTTATACTAAAATTGATAGCAGACTATTTCATTCGGAACCGTCCTGAAGTAGATATAACTATAGACCTGATCAACTTCGTAACTCGGTTCTTTCTCCTTGCCAAGATCAATTAGCTCAATTTGTTTGCCGGTGGCTTTGCTCACCTGAAGTATTCCATAAGTCTTTTTCTCATATTCAGAAAGAATAAAAACAAAATCAGGACTTTGAGATGAGGCTTTGAATCGCTTCATAACATTCTTCATTTCAGCATCTGCAAATGAAAATCCTTCAACTGCCACTTCACCAAATCCTCCGGCTACTTCTCCTGTTAAATTCTTCGTAGCCTGATCATCAGAAGCAACTGATGCATGTGCAAATGCTCCGGCATAGGCGCTTGCAGCAGTAGCTACTGTGGCAGCCCTTACCGCATTTGCTATATGAAGTGCTTTCTTTAAACCGGGAACCTGTGGTGATGGAAAATAACTTTTATACAATGTATTCCCATCCCAATCGAGTTTCATAATATTCTGATCTGAGATGAGGAGAATACCATCCTCGACAAGTTCAACAGTAGAGGGATTCTCTTTTTCCTCAAAATCAACCTCGGTCTTTGATATTTGCTTTAGCGTAGCTTCTATCTTATCAATAGCGTAAACAAGTTTATCCTTAGATGAATAGGCAATCAATACCTTGTCGTCTTCTGCAAATGGCAACCCGTGGATCAATGGATCATAATTATCAGGATCCAGAGGTTTTGCTGCAACAACAGGTTTTGGTAGTATGTTTATGCCGGTTTTAACATCCATGATATTAATTTCCCGTGAAGTGACATACAGCAAACCCTTTTCGAGTAATTCTGTTTTCCTCAGATCGCCATTAAGTTTTTCATACTTTTCATACCGTAATGTACCTGTTTCAACATCAAGAATATTCAGGTAATATTCTTCGGCAGCATTGTTCCATGCATTATCAAAAGATGTCGTTATCAGATAGGCTCCATCAATTTCTTCATAGCTAACCAGAGCACCCTGAATTTTAATCCCTTTACCATTTTTTCCCCATTTTCCGACGCCTGTTTTATAATCAACAAGATTAATAAAAGGCTTGGCCATAAAAGGACATACAATCAATCCTCTTGTATCAAATATCATGGTATTTAACTGTCCTTTAACTTTGTATGGCTTTGCCCATATTTCTTTACCATCTTTTGCATTCAATGCATAGGTCAGATTGTAGTATTGGGTAGTTGGCTCAGAGGATGAAGTTGTCTGTGAGGTTTGTTCAGTTTCCACTGAAGCATATACCACACCTGGATTAGAATCAACTATTGCCAATTCAGCTCTTGTTGAAGATTCGATAGGTGTTTTCCAGTTGGCTGTTCCTGATTGTGCATTCAATGATATTATGTAGTTTGGATGTGCTAATAAAAGTGTTTCATTATCCATTTCAAGGGGATCAGCAGTAAGGCCCGAAATATTGCCCATGGTTGCAGCCGTAGATTCCAGATTGGCCATAAATGCACCAAAACCAGATTTTCCTTCGGTACTCTTTTGTACTTTGAACAGATCTTCGTTCATCCATAGTAGTTCGCCCGTATTTACATCATACATTAATAGTGTTAAGGATAACTCTCCTTTTTTGGTTCCAACAATCAGCAATTTGCCGGACCTGCTCAATGGATGCTTACTCAGAACCGCTGCAATTCCCTCTTGCTCAGAATTAAATATTTCTTTTCCATCCATAGGATTCATAATGATAACATCAGATATCTGCCCTCCGATTGTGATCGAAAAGAATTGTGTTCCCCTGACCTCCTCGAATGACTCTATCGGAATTGATCCGAGTTTTGCATTTTCCCACAGAGTTTCACCTGATTCCGGGTTAATTCCATATAGAGCCTTCTCAGTGCTGACAATAAGATAACCTATGTTGGTGACCTTCTGCCATGCAACCGGGCTATCGAAATTTTTTTTCCATGAGGGTGTGATTTCTGCCCTGGAAAGAATGCACGCAAAAATCATCAGAGATAATAGACAAGTTTTTTTCATAGCATTGGTAGTTTCGTTAATACTCACTTATTTATATTGAAATTACACATTTAATTACAAATGGGAAAAGATTGCTCACAACAATTTACCCTGAATACCAGATAAATAAAATGTTGTCGTAGTCTTTATTCGTTACAGCTTCCCTCCTATTAAAGATTGCTAATTTGTAGCCGGGCATTTAATAACAATACAACCTCAGAAATAACCTGAACAATCTTTATCGGAATAGGTTATAATGCAAATACACCTGTTCGCCAAAGCGTTGAGCGGAGGAGGATTACTGGACAAATGCTCTGGCAAAAAAGTTGCCTGCATCTGTCCATCCTGGTATCATTAATATTTACAGATCATTTTTGAGTAATTCATAGTTTCACCTCTCAGGTTTATTATATAAGTACCTTGTGTGATATTATGAATGTTTAACAGGACCCTTTCGTCCAAAGATTCAGATGATTCCATAATTAACCTGCCATTCAGATCAAATACGGAGATCGTAATTTTTTCACCTGTTTTTGCAGGGTTTTCAATGATCAGATTTGAGTTGTTATCCTGGAAAACCTTTATATCTTCTGCAGGAATAGCGGTTATACCAATTCCTTCCGGAACTGCATCCGGATCGTTCAATGTTAGCTTACCGAACACACTTGCATCCTGCCATGCTGAATTATAATGCTCGGCAGCTACATCTATCAGGCCAATAAAGTTCTCTCTTTCGCTTCCTCCGTCGTTATCGCAATAAGCTACGGCGATACCCATTTCTTTATTGTGGCTCAGGGTAACTGTAGTATTGGTCGGATTGCTTTCATTGAAGCTGTCATCGTACACAGTTATCGCCAGCTCCCAGACATAATGAGTATTATCAACGGTATCGAGATTAAAATCCACATGATCATTAACATACACATTGAAAGCATTATCATCTCCCGAATCAATAACATCCTCTTCGTTTATGGCACAATGATAAGCAAAGGCATTATAACTGGTTTGATGCCAACCTCCCGAATAATCTTCATCAAGGAAAACCTCAAAGCAATCGTCATTCCAGTAGTTGTCCTGCGGATCGGGATGAACATCAGACAAGACATCATCTTCAATTTCTGCAAGTACTAACAGTACTTCCTCTGTCCAGGCAAATTTTACTCTTCCGGTAAAATCTCCGGCTGACATAGCTGTGCCGTAGGGTATCCAAATATATTCGATGTCGTACCAATCGCACTGTTCCCAAAAAGATTCGTCACCAACGCCGTCTATCGAATAACTATCTGTTTTCTGAGCAGTAAATGCATCATCATAATAGTGTTGACAAATACTTAATTGGGCGGAAAAAATTAAAATTGTTAAAATGGAAAGTAAATTTTTCATATTTTTTGTTTTAATATAAAATAAGCAATGATCCTTTAAATATAATGAAAGGATCAATACTATGCAGAATTATTTCTTACAATTCATCTTTTTTGAAAAGCAATATTCCGGAGTTTTTATGTTGTTCGGAGATTTTGTATTTACCGTATATTTTTTAATTAAAAATATATAGGGTACCGATTTCCATACATTATTATCCCGTATTATAATTTTAGGTTAATTTTAAAAAGCTTTTTACACCAAGAGGTATAATAATAGCTTCATGCATTTATAAAACAGCTCTATGAAATCAAACAGATTTGTAAAACATCTTAAATATTTTTTATACCAAATTGTATTCTGGTATGTTATCTTC
>JAFGQO010000090.1 GCA_016935615.1 Bacteroidales bacterium | reverse complement strand
GAGGGCAGCCACCGTGGTCACGGCAGCAGGAGCATCGGCTGCCGTACAGCCTTCCACTGTAGAGGGTGCAATAGCGCCTCCAATGGTCGGTGGAGTGGAATCGTCTATGGTGATAATTTGATTTGCATTTCCTGTATTTCCTGCAATATCATCAATAGAATAGGTACGCGTAATGACTTCGGGGCAGGTATTGCCATCCGATACATCACTGATATGAGAAAATGAGGATTCATCAATTCCGCAATTGTCTGTAGCAGATCCACCTGCAGAAACGAGAGATGCATAATCGGAATAAGTTGCCGGAACATCGGATACACATTGGAATGGTCCGATTGAAGGAAGATTCAACACGGGATCTTCAGTATCGGTTGATATGCATTGAACATCATCCAGAAAATCGTCCAGACCGGGTGGAATATCATCTTCGTCTTCAATATTGGGAGGAGGAAAAGGATCTATTTCCGGATCATCATCGAAGAAATAAGCATGTCCTCCCACACCAATAGGAGGCAATATCAGATTATCAAGATCAACTTCCCCCATAACAATTAAAACTCCGTCCACATATGTGAAACTATGAGTTCCTGTCATATCACCGAGTATGATCAAAAGACCATCTTCATGAATAGTAAGTATCGACCATGGAGGCAGGATATTGCAGAACATCGTTAGATTACCTGTGACAACCAATGTATCATACACATCCATGTATTTACCATCGTCAAGGTTCAGGTCTCCGTTTAAGGTTACATAGCCATAAATATCAATCTGATCTCCGGGAACGAGTATACCTGTTCCAACTTCCCAGGTTCCAGGGTCTGACCAGTCCCCTGTATTATTATCATATGATTGATGTAGTTGAGAATACAGAGAATTGCCAATGAATAATAAAAATATAAGTATTCCGGTTGTTTTTCTCATTGTGTTGTATTTGACCTTAGTGTTGTTATCCGATAGTTTGAATTTTATAATATGAAATTGCACAATTAGTAATCAATCTAACTGATATTCAATGAAGTCCTTTATTATTTTATACTTAAAAATACGAAACAATGTGCTAATTTTTTGATAGAGATGCACAGATGAACAGATATAATTATAAACAATTATGATCAATAGAGAGTAAAACTTCAGTAATCTACATATAAAACAGGATATTCAGCACGGATGAATACAGGTAATATCAGGTACTTTTCACTTAAGCAAAAGGAAATATGAAATAATAATACGTAAGAATACATACCAAGACAATAAAATGAGTTAGGATTGCTTATACAATGCATAGCAATAAAGCTTTTATTGGTGTAAATTTACATTTCTGTCATCAGCAAAAGAGAAAATGACCTGCCAAATAAGCAAACGATTAATGAAAAACTATTTAATAATAGTATTTCTTTTTCTAACGGAAATTTATACAATAGCTCATCCCTGGAAACCGAAACATCGTATCATTATTGATACCGATTGTGGCTTTGATGATTTCAGGACAATTTGTATGTTACTATCTGCGACGGATATAAGCGTATTAGGAATAGTTACTTCTAACGGTGTTCTCAATGCGCAAATCGGTTATCTGAAATTAAACGCACTATTATCTGATCTGCATCATGAAGGCATATTCATCGGAGTGAGTAGCAATGAAGAAACAACAGCAAAAAACTGTTCTTCAGCACTCAAATTTGAATGGGGAGTTCTGCCGGATTCAACAGTAAATATCAGGACAGCAAAAGAAGCAATTGAATCCATCCTCAGACATACCATCGAACCTGTTGAATACATTTGCCTTGGAAGCTTAAATACAGTTGCCGGATTGTATAAAAACTCGCAGATCTTTCGGGAGCAAATACAGACTGTTTTATGGAGCAGTGAATACCTTATGAATGAAGATAATTTCAACTATTCTATTGACAAAGATGCCTTCAGATATATTACTGAAGAGACTCAGCTAAAATTAAACATTATAAACGGAAGCGATTCCGTTTTTCATTATGAACCACATATTACGGATAAAATTCTGCAACTGGGGAATTCTTATTCAAATAAAATATACCAAAGCCTGACTTCAGTTCAAATACCTTATGCCAATTCTTTTTACGATGAACATATTGCACTTTATTTGCATGATAATAAGCTGTTCATAGCAGATACAATGCCGGATTTGATTTATAATGCTCTTCTGCCCGAAGGTCAAAATAATATTGAAGATAGTTTTCTGGCACTGGTCAAAGGCTATTCCGGCAATCAGAATCAGGTATTGGATGATTTTCCTATGGATTCTTCTTTTTATCAACCGGATATACAAAAGATCATATACCCTACCATAGAGAAATATGGAATTGAAGAATGGATTGCCTGTGTTATGACAAATGAAATGCACAGACATTTGGGTGTATATGCTACCATTGGAGCAAAGATGGGGATAAGAGCAAGAGAGTATTTTGGGGCTGGCATTGATGAGTTGGAGATTGTTTCTTATGCCGGAAGTAATCCTCCTTTCAGTTGTATGAATGATGGACTTCAGGTGAGTACAGGAGCGACTCTTGGCCATGGGCTTATAAAAATTGCCTCAGATACGCTCAATCTCCCCGAAGCCGAGTTTTTTTACATGGGAAGGAAAATTAAAATCAGTCTGAAAGAAAAATACAGGATAAGAATTGAACGTGAAATCAGGGAATACAATCTGGTATACGGAGTTACAAGTGATTTTTACTGGGAAATGGTTAGAAATGCCGCATTAAATCACTGGACTAACTGGAGCAGGCATGAGATATTCACAATAGAAGAATGACATTCGGCATATTTTTTTCCGGATGTTATTTTTTGGCATAGAAAATGTATTTGAAATATTGAAATTCAATTATTCTGGTTTCTATGGCAAATTATTTCTGGGTAGTAGTAATACTTCTTATTGAAATCCTGATCTTCATTGGAGAAATCCTATTGGCTTCACTGAATAAAACAAATCAACTCCTGAGAAAGAATAATGCTTCAGAGATCAATCATTTGATTGATCTTAAAAAAGGATTCAGAACAAACATATCAATTTTCAGATTTTCACTTTTTATTGTATATATCGTTCTCGTTTTCTTGTACTTTAATATGAATAGTGAAAGTTTATTCGAAGAAATAATCCTTTACCTTTTGGGGGGAATACTGGTGTACATGGTTTCTCTTATGAATTCCAAAATATTTGTATTTTATTCTTCCTACTTCATTGTCAGTTCACCTTTCAATTTTCTAAAAAGGGATGTTATTGTCAACTATCATTCTATTGCAGATTATGAAATATACAAAGCATTGTACAATTCATTTTATTTAAAACTGATGCAGAAAGATGCAAGAACCGTTTACATTCATTTTTCCGGAGCCTATTTGCCTAAAAATGATCTGGTGCTTCGTTATATTCTGGAAAAGAAAACAAATATTGTAAAGAGTGATGATGATTCATGAACAATCGATTCATAGCAACTCAGTTTTAAAATATTCTGCAATTCACAAGATACTTGATTTCACAATTTCCACATACTCTCTGTCGGAATCAAGGATATGATTTGTCCACCAGGAGTGAAGGAATTTCATTAGTCTGAATGTGACTGGTTTCCCTTTATAGAATTGATCCTTGAAGTCTTTCACCCTGGTTTTGAAATATTCATGCTGGACTTTGTGTTCCTTCATTAATGGGAAATTTGATTTTTCAAAATACTTTTCCTCTGTTTTAAAATGCCGGTCGGCATATTCCGACATATCATCCAATATTTCACCGATCTTATCATTTGTCACATTATTCACAAATGCCTTGTTCAAAGCATTGATGAGATCGATTATGCTTTTGTGTTGGGTATCAATTTCCGGAATACCCAGGTTAAAAGCCGGCTGCCACTTTATAAAGATTTGTTGCATAGCAATCAATAATCATATTCTTCAAATAATATTAAAACACTTTTATGTAAAAAACAACATTTTCTGATTTAACTTAAAGTATGAATAATATCAATAATCAATCTGATAAAATTGCATCCTTTAAAATAATTATACCTTTGCGTTCATTGATATACAATCAATTACCAGGGAGATAAAATGACCGGTTTCAGAGTAAAGACCATTTACATTTTATTGTATATGGGTTTTGCAATTTGGAAAGTTTATTATAATGTGTATCTCGATGAGAATGATTTTACGGGGGCGCAGATAGGTGTAATAAATGCTTTAATTCAGGCAATGGTTGTATTCATTGTTCCTTTATGGGGTGTGGTTGCTGACAAAAGGGGAATCAGGCCAACATTAAGACTGGCTGTATTTGTCAGTGCAATTTTGGTGGCAATTCTTGGTAATGTACTCAATTTCTGGTGGTTATTATTCTATATTCTCTTTCTGACTTTTTTTATTCATCCGATTGGTCCTCTGACAGATGCGCTGGCAGTGGAGTATGCAAAAGTTAATTCCAAATACAATTACGGTAACTTACGACTTTGGGGCTCTTTTGGCTGGGGGTTGGCATCAATTCTTGCCGGTATTATGTTTGTGCATCTACAATTGAAATTAATATTTCCTGTATCAGCAGGACTGTTTCTTTTAAGCATTTTCTTTTTTAGTATCCCGCGAAAGCGTAAAAAAATTTATCGCCCACATTTTCAACCGATAAGTATAAAAGAACTTTCAAGAAATCATGGTTTATTAGTTTTTCTTGGCATTTTGTTTTTTTATGGTATAGCCTGTTCACCTATTAATGCATATATTAATCTATATTTTGCTGAATTGGATGCCGGAAATTTCATTATTGGAACAGCTTATGCAATTCAGTCGGTTAGTGAATTGCCTTTTTTTATTATCGGGAATATTCTGTTAAGGAAATTTGGTGCGCAACGGGTGATACTGGTAGCTATGTTCTTTATGATCGTTCGCTTATTCATTTATGGAGTTGTTCCTGATATTACACTTGCTTTAATAACAGGGGCTTTACAGGGTATTACCTTATCCTTTTTTCTGGTAGGTGCTGTAGATTATATTCACAAACAATTGCCTGACGGAAGAAATGCTACAGCACAATCGCTTCTATGGGGTCTTTATTTTGGCATAGGGCATATGGTGGGGAATTTGATCATTGGTATTCTTAAAGATTATGTGGGCATGATTGGCGTTATGAATTATTTCAATGTTTTTGTCCTGGCTATTTTTCTGTTTACATTTAGTTATTTTCAGTGGCAAAAAAAGCACAGAACAAGTAAAATCTGAATTATCCGCATTGTGAAATCGGGGTATCTATTTCTTTTTAAAACAATATCTTTGAAGTATATATTATTTAATAATCTATTTAGCATTAGATAACATTGTCTGATAAGGTGAAGATAATACTGAGAACGACCATCCTGTTGTTAGTTTTGATAAGCTGTCGGTTGGCGAAAGCCGAAAAGGGAGAGTATTTTTTTACTAGAATTGATATCAATCACGGATTATCCAACAATCAGATCCATTGTATTCTAAAGGATAGCAAAGGATTTATGTGGTTTGGTACAAATTCCGGGCTGAATCGATACGATGGGTATTCATTTAAAATCTTTAAAAATACTCCCTCTGATTCATCTTCTTTGACGGATAACAGGATAGCCGGGTTATTCGAAGATAATTTCGGTAAAATTTGGGTCATTCTGAATGAATCTTTCAACGTATATGATCCTGTTACAGAAAGCTTCTCACAGGAAAGTGAAATTTTTCGCAGGAATGCAGGTATTCCTGTTGAAAAGATTACGAACGTACAAAAAGACAAGGAAGGGAACATTTGGTTTATAAGTGACCAATCGTTACTATTTATGTATTCTCCTCTATCAGATTCAATCTTATATTTCAAGCACATAGCGGGCGATGAAAGAAGTATTCAGGCTGATGAAATTACCTGCATTGCAGGTGATTCAAAGAACGATATTTGGATGATTGGAAGTCACGGAATCCTGGAAAAAGTTGATCATAATACCCATGATGTTGTTTACCGGTCCGAGTACCTGCATAAAAGCTATTCTGAATGGACAGATTTAAGATTATTTGTTGACAAGGATGACGATTTATGGATTTATTCTTCCAGTAGTGCCGATGGAGCCTTCTTTTTTGATTGTAAGAAAATGAAATTTATTCATTTTCTCCAAAAATCCGCAAAGCATTCTATCAGTAATGATATTGTCTATGCTATCCTTCAGGATAATAAAGGGATTATATGGATTGGAACAGATCATGGAGGAATTAATCTTATTGACAAGGAAAATTTTTCTGTACAGGTTATTCTGAATGATCCTGATGACATCAGAAGCATTAGCCAGAACAGTATTACTGCTCTTTATAACGATAATGAAGGTATTGTATGGGTTGGCACATTTAAAAAGGGAGTATGTTATTATCATAAAAATCTCTTCAAATTTACTTTATTCCGGCATAAACCAAATGATCCGAACAGTCTTCCGTACAATGATATAAATTGTTTTCAGGAAGACGAAAAAGGCAATTTGTGGATAGGCACCAACGGAGAAGGCCTGATTTATTATGATCGGGGGAAAAACACATTTTCACAATTCAAACACAATCCTGAAAATCCCAGGTCTCTTAGCAACAATGTGATCGTAAGCATGTTGTACGATAGTCAACAAACTCTTTGGCTTGGTACTTTTTATGGTGGATTGAATCAATACATTCCTCCGGATTTCATTCATTACAGGCATAATTCTGAGAATCCCAATAGCATTGCAAATGATCTGATCTGGGATCTTATTGAGGATTCAAAAAACAATATTTGGGTTGGCACTTTGGGAGCAGGATTGGATGTATTTCATAAAGAGGAAGGTACTTTTTCTCATTACAGAGAAGGCGAACCTAATTCTGTGCATTCCGGTTTTATTCTTTCAATCATTGAAGACAGTAAAGGTAATATATGGTTGGGAACTGCTCATGGGATTGATTTTTACGATACCCGTGCAAACAAATTCATTCATTATTTTAATGATCCTTCGGATACCAGCAGTCTTGGCAGTAATTCCATAGTAGGATTGCTGGAAGATAAGCGTGGTGATATATGGATTGCAACTCCAGATGGATTGAATGTTTTCAATACGAAAACAAAAACTTTTATCAGGTTTTCAATGGAAGATGGTCTGCCTGACAATAATATCCTTTGCCTGGCAGAAGATAATTCAGGAAATATCTGGATGGGAACAGGGAATGGCATTTCAAATCTTAAAGTGAATTATGACAGTCTCACCGGTAAATGCAAATATGATATTATCAACTACAGTGAATCGGACGGATTACAGGGGAAAGAATTTAATTTCAGTGCTGCTCTGAAAACAAAAAAAGGTGAATTGATCTTCGGAGGACCTGATGGATTTAATATGTTTTATCCTGAGAAGCTTACCAGGAACAAAGTGCCTCCGGTGGTAGTATTTACAAATTTTCAAATATTAAATAAAAATATTGAGATCGGAGAAAAGGTAAATGGTCGTATAATTTTCGATCAATCATTATCAACAGCAAGGGAGGTTTCGTTAAAGCATTTTGAAAATGTAATAACGATTGAATTTGCGGCTTTGAATTATATACATCCGGAAGAGAATGAGTATGCCTATATGCTTGAAGGTTTTAATAAAACCTGGATGAAAACCAATAGCTTTAACCGAAAGGCGACTTATACCAACCTTGATCCCGGGGAATATACTTTCTTTGTCAGAGCATCTAATAACGACGGAGTCTGGAATGATTCCAGCACAGCTTTGAAAATTATTGTCCTTCCTCCTTTTTGGAAAACAAAAGCCGCTATTCTGTTTTATATATTACTGCTTTTAGGAGCTTTAATCACCTTGAGAAAACTGGTACTTATCAGAGAAAGAATTAAGTTTAAAAATGAACAGGAAAAGAAAGAATCTCAGCGCCGTCATGAACTGGATCTATTAAAAATTCGGTTTTTTACAAATGTGAGTCATGAATTTCGCACACCCCTTTCACTTATTATTACTCCTTTGGAAAAAATGCTCAAACAAGGCAGTAAAAATGATCAACATCCTCAATTACAGATGATCCATAGAAATGCAAGGCGTTTATTGAACCTTGTCAATCAATTGCTGGATTTCAGGCGCATGGAAGTTCAGAAAATAAATTTAAAACCTTCGTATGGTAATATTGTTGAATTCATAAATGAAATTTTCCAATCCTTCAATGATCTTTCTGAAAAGAAAAACATAAAATTCGAGTTTAACTCAACATGCGAAGAATTCTATACCTATTTTGATAAGGATAAATTGGAAAAGATCATATTCAATCTATTATCCAATGCATTTAAATTTACGCCTGAAGGAGGTCATGTTGAAATAGATCTTGGCATTGAAAACAATTTGAATCCGAAGGAACCCGGACGATCTGATAAAGGAAACATAACAATACAAGTAAAAGATACCGGAATTGGGATCAGGAAAAGTAAAATTGATAAAATTTTTGATCGCTTTTTTCAGAGCGAAGAAGATGGCAGTCTGGTAAACTATGGAAGTGGCATCGGACTTTCATTAACAAAAGAATTCGTTCAGTTGCATAAAGGGAAAATATATGTGGAAAGCGAACCGGGGGAAGGGAGTACGTTTAAAATTGTCCTGCCAATTCTAAGTGATCCTGCAGGTGAATCTTCACATACTCATGCATCCTATGAAAAGCTTGATGAACATTTGAAATACGAAGAAGAGACGCAATCATCGGGCAAATCGAATAAAGCCCTTGTTCTTCTTGTGGAAGACAATGATGATTTCAGATTTTATCTGAAGGACAATCTGAGCAATAAGTATTCGATTATTGAAGCTGCAAATGGAAAAGAAGGATTGAAGCAGGCTATCGCAAATTTACCCGACCTGGTTGTAAGCGATATAATGATGCCTGAAATGGATGGATTGGAACTCTGCCGGCAGTTAAAGAATGAAATTACGACCTCACATATTCCTGTTATATTATTGACAGCTAGGATGTCCGAACAGAAGCGTACCGAAGGTTACGAAACCGGAGCCGATGAATATATTACAAAACCTTTTAGTTTTGAGATTCTTGAATCAAGGATGAAAAACCTGATTCTGCAGCGTGAGCGCATAAAGAACTCCTTTCAGAAACATTTTAAAATAGAAGCCGGTGAGATAGGCATTACATCGCTTGATGAGAAATTGATAAAAAAAGCTCTGGAGGAAGTTGAAAAAAACATGTCCAATCCTGAATTTTCTGTCGAGAAACTTAGCAGGGAACTTGGTATGAGTCGTGTACATCTTTACAAAAAGTTGACCGCACTTACAGGCAAAACGCCTATTGAATTCATTCGTATTATGAGACTTAAACGTGCTGCTCAGTATTTAGAAAAAAGCCAGTTAACAGTATCGGAAGTTGCGTATGAAGTTGGATTTAACGATCCTCGTTATTTTTCAAGGTATTTTAAATCTGAATTTGGGATCCTCCCATCCCAATATGCAAATTCAGGAAAAAAAACCTGAGCAATTGTTTCTTCTCTTTTATAGTTGGTTTCTGCCCGATTAACAAATTATACTTTACTTATTTACATTTATGGCTCATCGTATCATAAGAAATACAATTTATTTGTAAAGGCAAGAAATATTTGCCCGAACAGCTCCTATGAATTATGAGTGGAAGCATTTTTTCAAAATGGTTGAATAAAAGATCAAAAACTGCGATTCGATTGTTGGTACTATTTGAAATCATTTTGTATCTTTTTATTGCTATTGGCATTCTGTTTATCCTGATCTATATATAAACTAACCCGTCTTTAACCAACAATATAAGAATAATGATCATTTTAAATGAATAAATAATACACTATATACTATGAAAAGAATTTTTTCCCTGTCTGTAATGATTTCATTGTTTATGATTTCCTGCAGTGTAAAACAGTATAAAGAATTTGATGACGGAGTACTTGTCACTCTCCATGATTCTCTGGCAACAAAGAAAATTAAACTGGAGGTTGTTTCGGAAAATATTATTCATGTGCTTGCTGGACCGACTGATCAGTTTTCTTCTGATACAAGCCTTATGGTTATTGATAAACCTGATTCAAAAGCTGATTGGGATCTGAAAGAACAAAATGATCATCTTGTATTGTCGACAAGATCGTTGCAAGTTAAATTATCACTGATAACCGGCGAGATTAATTTTTATGATTCTGACAGCAATGAATTGCTTATAGAAAGGACAGGAGGGGGAAAATCATTTCAACCTGTTGAAATTGATGGGAAAGAATATTATACAATTCGACAGATTTTTGAGTCTCCTGAAGATGAAGCATTTTACGGATTGGGCCAGCATCAGCATAATTACATGAATTATAAAGGGAAAGATGTTGAGTTATACCAGCATAATATAGTAGCGTCAGTTCCTTTTTTGATTTCAAACAAAGGATATGGAATTTTATGGGACAATTATTCACTTACAAAATTTGGTAATCCGGAGGATTATGAAGATATCTCATCGTTGCAATTGGTTTCTGAAGATGGTAAAAAAGGTGGTTTGACAGCAAAATATATAGCAGTAGACGATAAAAATTCAATTTTTATTGAACAATTGGAAAATAAAATAGATTACCAGTATCTGGAAGATCTTTCCAAAATACCACAGCAATTCCCTCTTGAGAAAGGGAAAGTAATATGGTCAGGTACGATTGGGTCTGATGTTTCGGGAATTCACAAATTTATGTTGTATTCGGCGGGTTATTTTAAAATGTGGTTTAACAACCAACTTGTTATGGATAACTGGAGGCAGAACTGGAATCCATGGTCACGAATTGTTGAGCTGAATATGATGGCAGGAGAAAAGTATCCTCTAAAAATTGAATGGATCCCTGAAAGAGATGAATGTTATGTGGCTGTCAAGTACAAAAAACCTGTTGCACAGGAAGAACAAAACAGGTTGTCATTATGGTCAGAAGTGGCCGATCAGATTAACTATTATTTTATTCAGGGAGATAATCCGGATGAGGTGATTTCAGGATATCGACAGCTCACCGGGAAGGCTCCGATATTGCCAAAATGGGCAATGGGATTCTGGCAAAGTCGTGAACGATATAGAACTCAACAGGAACTTGTTGATGTTGTGAAAGAATTTCGGACAAGACATATTCCCATAGATAACATTGTTCTGGACTGGTTTTACTGGCCGGAAGACAAATGGGGCGATCACAATTTTGATTCATCGCGCTTTCCTGATCCCGCAGGTATGGTCAATGAACTGCATAATACACTAAATACAAGGATAATGATCTCTGTATGGCCTAAATTATATGTGGGTACAGAGAATTATAACTACATGAATGAAAGAGGATGGGTATATACCGAAAATATTAAAAATCAACAAAAAGACTGGGTGGGTTATGTTTCTACATTTTATGATCCTTTTAATCCTGAGGCAAGACACTATTTCTGGAGTAAAATGAATGAGAAATTGTACAGTAAAGGATTCGATGCATGGTGGATGGATGCTACGGAGCCAGATATCCTATCAAATTCATCAATCGAGGCAAGGAAAAAATTAATGTCACCTGTTTATGCAGGTCCGTCGGGAAAGTACTTCAATGCTTTTTCCCTGGTAAATTCTCAGGCGGTTTATGAAGGTCAGAGAAGAATTGATCCTGACAAAAGGGTATTCATTCTGACCCGTTCGGCATATGCGGGCCAGCAACGGTATGCCTCCGTAACCTGGAGCGGGGATGTAGCCAGCAGATGGTATGATCTGAAAGCACAAATTTCTGCCGGGCTGAATTTCTCCTTATCAGGGATACCTTACTGGACACATGATATTGGAGGATTTTCTCATGAAGATCGCTACTATCAGCCGGAAGGGAAGGATCTGGAGGAATGGAGAGAATTGAATACACGCTGGTATCAGTTTGGTGCTTTCAGCCCGTTATTCAGAGTACATGGTCAATACCCCTTCAGAGAGGTTTTTAACATGGCACCTGAAGGTCATCCTGCATACAGATCCATGGTATATTACAATACGCTGAGGTACCGACTTATGCCGTACATCTATACGCTGGCAGGGAATACATACCATAAGGATTATACGATAATGCGTGCCCTGGTGATGGATTTCACTCACGATGAAAATGTATACAATATTGGCGATCAGTATCTGTTTGGACCTTCAATAATGGTCTGCCCGGTATATGAATATAAAGTGCGCGAACGAGAGATATATCTGCCTGAAGGAAACGGTTGGTATGATTTTTACTCCGGGAGATATTATACAGGAGGACAGACAATCAATGTAAGTGCTCCTTATGAAAGAATACCTCTTTTTATCAGGGAGGGAGCCATTATTCCCGCAGGTGCTGAAATTGAATATACTGGCATGGATCCGGGAAAAGAAATTAAGCTTTTTGTCTATAAAGGAAAAAGCAACAGCTTTGTTTTATACGAAGATGAAAATGTGAACTACAACTACGAGAAAGGAGCCTATTCGCTGATACCTCTCGAATACGATGAGGAAAGCAAAACCTTAAAGATCGGAAATCGGGAAGGAACATTTGAAGGTATGGCTTCTGAAAAAACGATTTCCATTATATGGATGGATTCAAGTTCAAACCTGGGATTTGACCCGGGTATGGATGCGTATACAAAAATCAATTACAATGGCGAACCGCAAACTATAATACTGGAATAATAAAGAAATGAAAATACAAATTTTCAATTGTCTGAAACTTAATCATTTCCCGGGGGACAACTCGATTCTTAGGAGATGTGATTCTTATACTGACAAAATATGTCAGGTTTTTAAAAATCCCGACGAATAACATAAAGAGGATAATACAATATGAGAAAATGGATTAAAAAAAGGGAATTCAATGGAAACAGGCCCTTGCATTTTGAGAGAAAAAGAACCAGAAAACGGATTTTGTTACTGTTGAATTTCACAGTGTTTGTTGCATTTTTATCAGTAGCCTATGCACAACAGGGAGAACGTACAATTACCGGCACTGTTACCACGGATCCTGACAGGAGTCCTGCTCCCGGTGCCAATATAATTATTAAAGGGACTACTGACGGGACAATAACAGATCTTGATGGCAAATTTAGTCTTGATGTTGAGCAGGGAGCTATACTTAAGATCTCTTTCATTGGGTATCTAAGCCAGGAAATTGTTGTTGGTGAAGAATCAAATTATAGTATAAATCTGAAAGAGGATATAACTCAGCTTGATGAAGTGGTGAAAGTGGGTTACGGTACCATGAAACGAAGTGATCTCACAGGGGCAGTTGTTTCAGTTTCTTCCGAAGATATTAAAACCTCTGCATCTACTTCTCTTGATCAGGCATTGCAAGGTCGTGCTGCCGGTGTACTGGTAACTCAGAATTCCGGACAACCGGGCGGAGGAGTGACTGTTCAGATCAGGGGGGTCAATACATTAAATGAAAATAACGAACCCCTGTATGTGATTGACGGGATTCCCATCAGCGGGTACACAGGAGACAACACAAATGCACTGGCAACCATAAATCCAAACGATATAAGCTCAATGGAAGTTCTGAAAGACGCATCAGCAACAGCAATTTATGGTTCCAGGGCAGCGAACGGAGTTATATTGATTACCACAACACGAGGGCAACAGGGAGAAACTCAGATTTCCTACGATGGTTCGTTTGGAATACAGCAGTTGCCAAAATATGTGGATGTATTGAATCTGCAGGAATATGCCACCTTTCTGAATGAACGGGAGGAAATTATCGGTTTTGGTTCAAAACCTGAGTTTGCTGATCCATCAGTGCTTGGTGAAGGGACAAACTGGCAGGAGGAAATGTTCCAGGTTGCTCCTCAACAGAGTCATCACTTAACCTTAACGGGAGGGAATGAAAAAACAACCTTTGCTTTATCAGGTTCTTACCTTGACCAGGATGGCATAGCTATAGGATCATATTTTAAGCGCTATGGTGTACGCCTTAATATAGATAACAACACACGCAAATGGTTAAAATTGGGTGTAAATTTAAGTGTTAGTCGCACGGATGAACGGATCACGATCAATGAGTACGATCTGTTGAGTGAAGCAATTCATCAGTCTCCGGATATTCCGGTTAAAAATCCTGACGGTTCATGGGCAGGTCCCGATGATGAATTTGGAGTGTCCAATCCTGTTGCCCGTGCTCTTGATACGGAAAATTCACAAAAACGGACACAATTGCTTTCAAATCTCTATGCAGACATATACTTTTTGAAGGATTTTACCTTACGTTCGGAATTTGGAACAAATATTTCCTACCTGAACAAGTACAGGTTTGAGCCTTCCTATGAATACGGAAAGGTTAAAAGACCGGAAACCGAATCCTCGCGTATAGCAGAAAACAATTATGACTGGATACTTAAGAACTATTTAACCTATCACAAGGTGTTTTTCGAACGTCATTTTGTGGAGGTGATGATGGGACATGAGGCACAGGCCGGAATCTGGGAAAGTGTGGAGGCACGCAGACAGGGATTTTTAACAAATACGATCCATGAAGTCAATGCCGGTGATATTTTGACCAGCAATGCCTATAGCCAGAAAAGTGACTGGGCGCTGGAATCGTATTTTGGCCGTTTGAATTATTCATATGATGACCGGTATCTGCTCACAGCTACTTTTCGAGCTGACGGTTCTTCGAAGTTCAGTCCGGAAAATCGCTGGGGATTTTTTCCGTCCTTTGCATTGGCATGGAAAATATCCAATGAAAAATTCTTACAGGATGTCTCTCAGATCAGTAATCTGAAATTACGTCTTGGCTATGGAGAAGTCGGGGGCCAGAATATTCCATCTTATGCCTATGGCTCCAGGATGGGCAATTGGGCCACTCAGTATGGTTCAGGGTTTCTAATCGGAAATCTTCCGAATCCTGATGTGCAGTGGGAATCGCAAAAATCATACAATGTGGGTCTCGATCTGGCATTGTTTCAAAACCGGGTGGAGTTTATTACCGATGTTTACCTGAAAAAGACCGATAACCTTTTGTTGGTTTTGCCAATGCCACTTTATACGGCAACAGATCTTGACTGGTCCGTAGCTTATATTGAACCTCCTGCCGTCAATGTTGGCAGTCTGGAAAATAAGGGCATTGAATTCACGTTGAACACAATAAACATGACAGGTGAATTTTTCTGGAAATCAGGGATTACTGTTTCCGTGAACAGGAATAAGATCACAAAACTGGTTACAAGCGGGAGTTATATTGACCAGTCAATTGGTGTTGAGACCATAACAAGAACTGCTGTTGATCAGCCGGTAGGGCAATTTTACGGGTACATTACCGACGGCCTTTACGAGAATGCTGATGAATTGTATGCAGGTACACATACAGCCGGTGCTGAGGTTGGAACTGAGCCGGGAATATCAGTCTGGGTGGGCGATATACGGTATCTGAACCTGGATGGAAATGACAGCATTGATGAAGGTGACAGAACTTATATTGGAGATCCGAATCCAAAATTCAGTTTTGGATTTAAT
>JAFGQO010000089.1 GCA_016935615.1 Bacteroidales bacterium | reverse complement strand
TTCTTTGTGTTTTGGTGACTTTGTGGCATTTTTTAATCATACTATTTTAGCCACGAAGACTCCAAAACCCGAAGAAACACAAAGTCTATTCATATAAAAAACTATAAATCAATAAATGTATTATCGATCCTTATATCGAACTCACGTTAAATTATTAACTATTCCTTTTTCGTTTTCCAATCCTCGTTAAAAAAGACAGGATAACTTTTTCCTCAGTTTATTATACAATACTTATGGCACTTTTTCTGTATTATATTATTTGTCAATATATTAAATACTTAGTATATTGCATAGAATTGGAAAAGGATCTATTATTAGCTTTTTATCAAATGTGTCGTTATGAATACAGAAAGTTGGGAAGGGAAAGTTATTCTGGCGGTTGAGGATGATGATGTTAGTCTGGAATTTTTAAAGGAGTTGTTTGAGCCTTATAAAGTTAAACTTCTCTCAACAAACAACGGTAAATCAGCCATTGATATTTGTAAATCTGAAAAACAGATAGATCTTGTTTTAATGGATGTTCAACTTCCTGTTTTGAATGGAAAGGAAGCCATGAAACAGATTAAATATTTTCGCCCTGATTTGCCGATCATTGCCCAAACAGCATTTGCCATGGCCGGAGACAGAGAGATGTATATTGATGAAGGTTTTGATGATTATATACCAAAACCCATTAATGTTGAACAACTGCTTTCCTCGATGGATCGTTTTATTGGATAACAATCATAGTTTTGTGCATAACTCTTGATTGCAAATCATCTAAAAACTTCTTAGATTTAGCCGCTGGTTTGTTTATAATTAAAGACTTTTTTATGAATTTGAAAAAAATAATTCCTGCAGTATTCATTTTGATATGCTTTCTTTTTGCATGCAAATCAAACAGGAAATACAATCAGGTTATTGAGTTGGATAGTATTAATTTATCTGATTCAGTAAATGTGATCAGCCCATTGGATACTGTCGGTGAGGGATTGCCTATCTTTTACAATATGTACCTTTCAGTTGAATTGTCTTCTTTGTTTGAAAGTGCAGGTGCCATATTCACTTCCGAACTGATGAACAATACGGACAAAACATCCGAGTATATTACCAGTGCACAAAAGGCAGTGAACCTTGGCATATATGCCGTTGACCTTAGCTATGCAAAAGTTTTTGATCAGGTCGAAATTGCAGGGAGATATTTTAATGCAATGCAACAATTGTCGCGGGAACTTGGAATACCTGGCGATTATTTTGAAAATACTGCAGAACGATTTGAACGAAACATAGCAGATAAAGATTCATTGATCAAGCTGGCAAATGAGGTGTATTATACAACCGAAGATTATCTTAAGAAAAACGAAAGATATACAACAGCTGCAATGATTATTATGGGAGGATGGATTGAAGCAATTCATATAGCTATTGATGTTGCCATTGAAAGTCGTGATGCAAATATTATTGAGAGATTAGTTGATCAGAAATATTCATTGAATAACCTGATGCTCATGCTTTCTGAGCATAAAAGCAATGAAGTGGTAAAGGATTATCTTAATCAATTATCTGTTGTAAAAAAAGAATTTGATAAAATTGATGTGAATTTTAATGCTGATTTTGATGCTGATACCAAAGAAGGAGAGGAACTTATCAATCAGACAATTGAACAGATTGATGAATTCAGTTCCATAGTAAACAATTTCCGCGACCAGTTGATCAATTAGCTGCCATCTCAGAAAAATCAGTATTTTTTATTCGTGAGACTCAAATTTCAAAAGTGAAGCGCATTGAAATTTGTGAGTCAAACGAACTGAACGAAATGGTCTCATGACCGAAGGGAATAATCCCGATAGCTTAGCGTATCGGGATAAATGAGTTCAACCTGCCAGCCGCCTGCCTGACGGTTTACCAGCCTGTGGCTGGCAGTCAGGGCAGGCTGGTACTTCGATGCTGCATCGAAAATAAGAAAAAATCTGTCTTGATACCTCGACAGCTTGCTGCGAGGTAGTTCATTTGAAGATTTTCAACAGGGAAGCTGTCCAAAAGGTTAATTTCATGCCACTAAATCACTAAAACACGAAGATCCACAAAGTAATAATGTTCTGATAATCAAGATTTTGTAATACTTGAAGACTTAGGGTCTTTGTGGCGTTTTCTTAAAATTTATGACTTTTTGGACAGCTTCTTTTTTCTTTCAACTATGTTGGCAATTGATCAGTTAGATTCTCTATTTTTAATGAATTGAACAGAACATTGTTTTGTTTACTTTTAGCCAATAAACAAAGTATTCCATTCCAAATTATTATTTCTTTATTTGAATAATTTAACTAACTTAATGCCAAAGCTATTAACACGCTAGATATTAATATTGAATTTCAGCGTAAATGGATAAAGACCTAATTTTTATTCAGACCATCCTCTCTGATGAAATGATTAGCCATGGTTTTCCACTGGTTTATAAAGGTCCTCTGAATCATCAAACCATGAAATTTTTCACTCGCATGGCAGAAGAGAAGATTTCAAAACGCTGTTCCGATTCATCCATAAAACGAAAAATATTCCATGTTATGGTTGAAATGCTCCAGAATATAACCCGACATTCAGCTGATTATGACGAACGTGGTAGCGGCAACGGGATTTTCGTTATCGGAGAACGAAAAGATTATTACTATATAATAACCGCCAATGTTGTTAAATCATCAGAAGTACGTGAACTCGAAGACAGTATTGAAAAGTTAAATAAAATGGATAAAGATGCACTTGATGAATTACATAAAGATAAAATGAAAACAGGTCAGCTTAGTTCAAAAGGAGGAGCAGGTCTTGGTCTTATTGATATTTTAAGGAAAACCGGTGAAAAATACAATTATCAGTTTTTGCGTCTCGATGAAAAATATCATTTTTTTGTATTAAAATCTTCCATCAGTATGGATCCTCCGTATTAGAACTATTCTTTGGTATTCGGTAAAGGTTAATTTTTAATAGATTTTATGGTTATTAAATTTGTTATTGTTATTTTTGTAACAGTAAATCCGAGAAATTGATTGGATCGATTTCAAAGAATTTCTTAACAGTCTGATCTAAAAGTACATATCTGATGGAAAAGAGAATTGGCGCAGTCATTATTTTAGTTGAAGACAGAAATTTTGTTGATAAAATAAATGATATTTTATCAACCCATGCTCAAATTATCATTGGACGTCAGGGTGTGCCTTTGCGTGATAAAGGAATCAGTATTATCAACTTAATTGTTGAAGGTACAACTGATGAAATCAGTTCTCTGACAGGTAAACTGGGAAGACTTCAGGGAGTTCAGGTGAAATCGGTACTGACGAAATATAAGTAAATAGAATTTTCTGACCAAATAATGGAATATGATTTTTAATCCTGAAAAATACAGTATTCCTGATGAACCGGGAGTGCCATTTATTGATCCTCATGAGATAAATAGATACCTGAGCCGTGAAAGATCGGATACTGTCAGGATAAAGGAGATAGTTGAAAAGGCAATTGGTAAAAACCGTTTGAATTTAAGCGATGTTGCCTGTCTTGTTCATGCTGACAATCCTGAGCAGATTGACCTGATCAAGGAAGCTGCAAACAGGCTGAAAGAAAACGTTTACGGAAATCGTATTGTGCTTTTTGCTCCATTGTATGTGGGCAATTATTGTACCAATGATTGCCAGTATTGCGGATTTCGCATTTCAAATGATAAAGCACAAAGATCAACTCTGACAAATACTCAACTCATTGAGGAAGTTAAGGCTCTTGAAGAGAACGGACAGAAACGTTTGATCCTGGTTTTTGGCGAACATCCGAAATATAGTGCCCAATACATAGCTGATACGGCAAAAAAAATATACTCCGTTAAGCAGTGCAATGGTGAGATCAGAAGAGTGAATATCAATGCAGCGCCACTCAGTGTAGAAGGTTTCAGAACAGTTGCTGATGCCGGAATAGGCACTTATCAGATATTCCAGGAAACCTACCATCCTGAAACATATAAAACCTATCATCCAAGAGGCAGAAAAGCTGATTACAATCATCGTCTTGTTGCCCTTGATCGGGCTCAGGAAGCAGGATTGGATGACGTAGGTATAGGAGCATTATTCGGATTATACGACTGGCGGTTTGAAGTAATGAGTTTGATACGGCACACAAATCATCTTGAAGCATGCTTCAATGTAGGGCCGCATACCATTTCCTTTCCCCGTTTGCAAGATGCTTCTGAAGTGAGATACAATAGCACATACCTGGTAAACGATAATGACTTTACACGCATTGTTGCTATTCTCAGACTCGCTGTTCCATATACCGGACTCATACTGACAGCTCGCGAAAATGCAGAAATAAGAAAAGAAGTAATGAAATATGGTATATCTCAGATTGATGGCGGAACAAAGATTGAAATGGCATCCTATGCGCAAAAGAAAATTCAGGATCAGGATCTTTCCAAAGAACAATTTCGTATCAATGACAACAGATCGTTGCACGAAGTCGTTGAAGAACTTCTGAAAGAAAATTACATTCCTTCTTTTTGCACAGCTTGCTATCGACTGGGAAGAACAGGAGAGCACTTCATGGAATTTTCCGTCCCGGGATTTATCAAACGGTTTTGTACTCCGAATGCAATGCTTACGCTAGCCGAATATCTCGAAGATTATGCAAATCCTGAACTTGAGCACAAAGGTTGGCTGACAATCGGGAAAAACCTGCAAAGACTTAACGGAAATGCAAATGTTCGTGAAATCAGAAACAGGCTGGAAAGAATTAAACAGGGAGAACGTGATTTGTATTTTTGACTAAAAACAATTCAGGATTGAAATCTATACAATTGAATCAGAAGCCTGATACTATTGATTTACTGAAATTCCTGCGGCCTGATGAATTTCCTCAGCAGGAATTATTTAATGAAGCCGGGAGAGTAAGAAAGAAGTATGTGGGTAACAAAGTCTATTTCAGAGGACTCATTGAATTTTCAAATGTTTGTTCAAAAGATTGTTATTATTGCGGAATACGAAAAAGTAATAAAAATATTGCAAGGTATAACCTGAGCGATGAAGAAATACTTGTAGCGGCAGTTTATGCCTGTGAACAGAGGTATGCTTCCATTGTGTTGCAGTCGGGCGAACTAATGAATAAAATGTTCATTAAAAGGATTGATAACCTGCTAAAAAAAATACATAGGAAGACAAACGGTACATTGCACATTACTCTTTCTTTGGGAGAACAAAGTAAAAAAACATACCGGCAATGGTTTGAAAGCGGAGCACACAGGTATTTATTGAGGATTGAAACTGCGAACCGGAAATTGTATTCCCAAATACATCCGACTGATGCCTTGCATGATTTTAAGGTTCGGATGAGAGCGCTTGAATCATTAAGGGAACTTGGTTATCAGACAGGTACCGGGGTGATGATCGGATTGCCATTTCAAACTTATGATGATCTGGCTAATGATCTGCTTTTTATGAAAGATTTCGGAATTGATATGGTTGGTATGGGACCCTATATCGAACATAATGATACTCCCATGTACAAATACAGAAGTCTTTTGTGGACTGAGCAGGAAAGATTGTTTGCCACATTGAGAATGATCGCTTTGTTGCGCATTTTTATGCCCGACATAAATATTGCTGCAACCACTGCGCTTCAATCGCTTGATAAAATGGGCAGGGAAAAGGCTTTAATGGCCGGAGCCAATGTTATAATGCCCAATATCACTCCCGGTAAATATCGTGACAATTACAGACTGTACAATACGAAACCATGCACTGATGAACGTGCTGATGATAGTACAGAATGCCTGTCGGCAAGAATCAGAATGACTGGTAATAGTATAGGATATGGAGAATGGGGCGATTCTAAGTATTATACCCGAAGACGTATAAAGAAAACTTGATTCTTAGTACTATGGTGAAAAGGAAAACGTAGTAAGACAGCCACAAAGTCGAAGACTCAAAGAATTCACAAAAACTGGTATTTAATTCTATATGACTTTGTGATTTAGTGCCTTGGTGGCGATTTTTAACTTTCTAGGCAGACCGAGTTTTGTTTAATTTCCGGTTATGAATGAATCGGTTTGGTGATTCAACAGTTAAACCCTGCACTCAACAACGACTACTTCCACGGACTCCATTCCATAGTTAACCTGTTACGCTCGCGGGTTTTTCCGGTGGTATTGTTTACCTGGTAATAACTCACTCCGTCATCTTCAAACAGACAGGTGATTGTTTCGACTTTTTGCCTGGCTTTTTCAGGATAGTAATTCACAAGAAGGGTTTTACGCACGATACCTTTATTCTGGTATATATACCGGCTTACATAACCTGATTCATTTACCTCTACAATGGTTTTCCAGTTTTCCGATTTTTTATTATTGACAAAAGAGACGCTCTGAAGGTTATTGTCACTGTCAAATTCATACGTGAATTTGCCATCAGCAAAGTCATTTGCCGGATCGGTCATTCGGGTAAGCATATATGAGTTTCCCTGCTTTTGTATTGTAAAGGTCATGTTCGTACAAACCTTCCTTTTATCCTGAGCTTTCTCCCTGTCGCAAAAGTTAGTTACCTGGTATCGGGTCAGATGACCGGTTGCATCGTATTCAAATTGTTTAACCTGTGTTAAATGTGTAAATAAATATGCTCCTTTTTGGTATTGACCTGTTGCCTGATAAAACTCGAAATACTTTTTGATTTTAATAGCTTTTCCTCTACGATCAAACCATACCGAATCAATTGGTATTTTGTACTGCTTTCCTGAGGATTTACTGACAATCGAACTTTTGCTGCTGATAATTAAAATAGCATTGCGTGTGTTGTAAGCAAACGAACAACTTAAGCCCGGAGCCTTGACGGCCATGATTTTGTTCTTTATTGTATCAATGCTGAGCTTTATTGGCTTATCTGATAAATTCATAACAGATTTCCAGGGTGCATAAGGCTGATCGATGGTAAATGGCAGAATGAGGCTTGTATAATCGCTAAGGATTGAATCTCCGACAATTTTGATTGTGCTGTTAGCTACTATGATATCATCTGAAAAAGTTTTCAGCGAAGCTTCCAGCAGAGGTGGCAATTCATTTTTCAGAAAGGTCAAAGAATCAAGTATTTCTTTTTTTCTTTGAATGGAATCCCGCACAAATTTTTCACGCGCTAATATAGAATCCTGTATGAATTGTAATCGTATTGAAATAGAATCCCGGATAAATTGTAATCTGGCATTAATGGAATCCTGGTTGACTTGTTTGAGAGTATCAGGCGATTCCCTTTTAAGGTCCATATTCTGATGTTTTTCTGAATTCGGTCGATAAAGATTTCTGCCTCGCAAAGTATCCGTACCCGATTGAGCACAAATAAAATTCAGGTTTAATAAAACAGCAAAAAAAACAAAAAATATCTTTTGTCTGGTTATATCAATATTCATGGATTTCATTTTTCAGGTTTTGATTTATAAATAAAACTATTCAAGATAATAATTTTTTATAACTCCATGATTTATTATATTCTAAGTTTGCAATTGCTGATTATTTTATTTGCATTCTGAACAATTTCTGAAACAGAAGGATCTTTTGCAACAATTAATGATTCAAATTTGTCCAATACATCATAAAACAAATTCCATCCCTTTCTTTCAAGTTCGGCCTGTATTTTAAGGGCACTGTTATTGCCGGCTACAAATTGTATGGCTTTCTCAAGTCGCCTGGAATTCTCAGTTAAAAAACGATTTCCCTGGTTTTCTTTGCCTTCCTCATAAAACTCTGCACCTTTAAGAGCAAATCGTAAGATACAAACAGTAATAGGAATACGAGAAACAAAACATCCTGTAAACGGATCGATTATTTTTTTCAGTTTACTAACATCTTTACTAATGATCTTGGCATATTCGGTAAAATAAAGCATACGGATGTAATCGCCGATAATATTGCCAAATCTGGCAGCCTTTACTGCCTCACTGGCAAAAGCTTTCTTATCATGTCGCATGATCAATCCGTCTTTGTGAAGATATGCAAGGCGGGGAGAACTATTATTTGCCAGTACGGAAAGAATATAACACTGGTCTTCGGCACGACCTATAAAGGAAGGTGTGAATGGACGATGTTTTTTAAGTGCCCTGACAAGTATTCCGTTTGTACCTCCGGTGACATGTATACGTTCAATGCATTTATTTCTGCCGTCGATTTCAGTATTTTCTTTATACCTTGTCATGAGTTCTCCTTCTGTCGAGAGCGCCATTAACATTTTACTGAAAAAAATATTTGCTTCTTTGCCAGGTATCTTATCGGGAAAAACCACATCCGGTGTATAAAGATTCTTGTGAATGTCTTTTTCATTTACCAGAGCACCTGCGATCATGCCCAGTTCAACTTCTTCGCTGTTTTTGGCTATTCCTGTAGCTCCCCAAAGCGGTGTCTTGAAATGTTCAAAGGCTGAATACCCTGTTTGTTCTATAAGCTCTTTCTGTGCAAAAACCTGATCCAGGTCTATTTTAAAGGTAGCTTTGATTTTTGGGTCTATCAGCACATTCCATATCGCAGATATGGCTTTCAAAAAACTATAATGACGACCATATTCTCCGTCAACTCCTATTATCTGAAGAAGCTTTCTCATTTCTTCTTTTTCATCATTTTTTTCAGTTATTTTGAGAAAAACATCTTCAATCAGCAACCGGGTATCAGTTTCAGTGAATACGTATACTTCCAGGTTTTTTAATTTGCCATGATCCTGTAATTCACGTGCAATATAATCTCTTGCAATTTCATGCAAACCATTATGGGTTACCGAAACGGATAAAACACACTTCACTTTATTTTTCTTCAGATTTCCCCGGTCACGTTCCTCATCCAGTGATTTGTCCAGTTTACTCAATCCATAAAGTATCTCATTTGCTTCAGGTGATACACCGATCTGGACCGGATGGTCGTACCAGAACAATTGAGGTTCGTTCAAAGTTTGTTTCAAAGCTTTTTCTAATTCTGAGTTGTACTCCAACTTACTGATATTCGTATTTTTATTGGGTATACCCAGTAAAACATTTGAGGTAAACAATATTTCGAGACCAGGTTCTTTGATAGAATCCGGATTTGTTCTTTTTATCCTGACTATTCTTGATTTTCGCAAGTTTTCTGCATAATGAAGGTGATTTTGAAAAACACCCACACCCTCAGGAAAGAATAAATGCCAGACTTTTTCATGAAAAATACTATCTTCTGTTGAAGGTGAGTTTTTAAGATAAGTTTCGAGTTCTGTCAAAGCACGCCGAAAGTCTTTCTGATTTCGTTCGGCGAAGTCTATTTCATTTTCAATATCGGCAAGTCGTCTGAGATAAAAATCAGACAATTCATTTAAACCTGAATCGCTGTATTTTTTTTGTAATGCTGTAATTGCCAGGGAATAAAGCGGATGGTCTGTCCCCGACAAACAAATCAGGAATGCAGCGTTCAGTTTGTTTGCACGTGGAATTTCCGGATCAGAAAGCAACCGGTCAGCATCGCAAAGCAGATTTTTAGGCCGACAAAACAGACTGTTGATGATATATTGAAATTTCTTTGAAATAACAAGTTACTTTAAGAATTGCAAACGTAAATATATAAAATTAGCTTTTGAGCCAGACAGAAAAACAAACTAATGGATTTTCTTATCAGAGAATGATTTGAAATGCACTATTTAACCAGTAAACAAAAAAATAATAAGTAACATTTCTCATTGAATATGAGTATAAAATATCGAAAAGATATTGGATTATTTATTACTTATCACAGATCAATTGAACAAATACCAATCCTTATATTTAAGCCGACAGTTTATTTTAGCTCCGGAAGAGATACATGAGAGTTTTCGTTGCGACAAATATCCTTTATCAAACGGATACATACTGTATTCTCACAAAAATCTTCCTGTAACCATACAAACCAATCGAAATGATTTTGTTCTGTTATTGGGCAATATCTTCAGTTCACTTGATATTCATGCAACCAATAAAAGTATTATTCGTGAATTGGCATCTTATTCCACCGATGAATTGCTGAATAATAAAATCAAATATTATTCAGGCAGGTATATTCTTGTTGTTAAGAATAAAAAGGAATTTTTTTTATTGAATGATGCTTCAGCCCATCGCAAGGCATATTATACAACAAATACAGACAAGATTTGGTGTGCTTCTCAACCGCATATTCTGGCTAAATTATTAGGTATAAAGATTTCGGACAATCAGGAAAAATCTAATTTTTATAGTTCAAAGCAATTTCTTGACAGAGGTCTTTGTGGCATATTGAATGATACTCCGTATGATGAAATCCTGCAATTAACGCCAAATAAGCTTTTAAATTTGTATACGAAAAAAGTTACCAGGTTTTGGCCTGCTGAAAAAATTTCAGAAAAGCCTATTCAATCAGTATATAAAGAAAGCGCAAAATTATTGAAGAACATCATTAACAATGCTTCCGAAAGGTTTGATTTGATGTTACCGGTAACTGCAGGAAGAGACAGCAGACTGTTACTGGCTGCTTCAAAGGGTGCCCAGGATAAAATTCTGTTTTACACGAACAAAAATAATTACGAAAAACAAGATCATTGCGACATCAAAATTCCAAAAAGAATATTTAAGAATATTGAATCCGAGCATCATATTATTCCCTATGATAATGATTGCCCTCAGGAATTTGAAGATATAATAAAGAAAAACATCTTATTTTCTTATAACAAATACAATACTCTGTTTTATCAGGTTTATTATAAAAAGTATCCTGAAAGATTAAATATGCCGGGAATTTGTGGTGAAATTACATATAAGTGGGCCAATCGTAATATAAAGAAATACGACGGGTATAATTTGGCAGAGTTTTTTCATTTTCATAACAATGAATATGTAGCAAATCACTATCAGATCTGGCTTGATGAAATTCTTGAACTGTGCAACAAGTGTAATATTCCGCCACTGACATTGTTTTTCTGGGAAGAAATCATCAGCAACTGGGCAATTCATATCTCACAGATGAAAGATATTGCTCAGGATGAGTTTTATCCTATGAATTTCACTGCCTTTCAGGAAATTCTGTTTTCTGCTCCCATAAAATATCGTGATTATTACAGCAACTACTTGTTTAAAGGACTGATAAAATATATGCGGCCTGAAATTGCAGGGATAAGTTTTAATCCAACCTGGAAATTCAAACTGATTATTTTAATCAAAAAGTTAGGATTGTATTCATTCGTTAAAAAAATTAGTTGTCTGTTCCACAGTTAACGTATACAAGCAATAGAGATTTTTCCCTAACAGAAGTAATGACTTTCGTGATGAATTGAAAATACAGACCTCATTCTTATTCCTTTAGTTTCTTCTATAAATTATTATACGCCGATCCGATTGATTCATGTTGGATGTAGATATCCCATCACTCCTGTAAGGGGAAATAGTATTTTGCCCGGCTAGTTTATCAGAATAGCCAAATACTAGGCTTTGCTTTTAAATTATAAGAAATAACATGATTGTATTATAAGAAATCAATACTTTTATAGAACATGTATTTTATTAACAATTTCATTTGACCTGCAGTATAAAATATTATCCTGTTTGAAACACTGCCGGGGGATAGGTAATTTTATAATTTGAATGTTGTTTGAATCTATCTTAAGTATAATTTCTTAAAAATGTAAAAAAATGATACAAGATTTTAAAAAATTCCTCAGCAGAGGAAACGTTATTGAAATGGCTGTAGGTTTAATTATGGCCCTTTACTTTGGTGCTATAGTTAAATCCCTGGTTGATCATATTATTATGCCTCCCATCGGATTGTTATTAGGAAATGTCGATTTTTCGCAGTTGAAAATTGTGCTTGTTAAAACCTCAATGGAAGGTGGTGTTGAAGTGCCCGAGGTGGCGATCAGTTATGGTTTATTTATTAACACAATTATCACCTTCCTTATCGTTGCTTTGTGTATCTTTTTGATTATAAAAGCATACAACAAGATGAAGGAAAGAATGGAGAAGAAAAAAGAGGAAGCAGCATTTGTAGCACCTTCAAAAGAAGAAACACTGTTGACCGAGATCAGGGATCTGCTTAAAAAGCAATAGGGCGGGATATTACCCGATAAAAGCAAATAGTGATATTCCGGCTGGTCAAGGATATTGTTCAAAATATACGGACTCGTAAATATTTATTGCGATTCACTTTTTTGCTTGTGAATAAATAAGCTCTGATTATAATAATTCCTTTTGCACACAGTATTGTCGATCGAATACCAGTATATGTTTTTTCTTCTGCTTAGAGAATTTTTGTGGTTTTACAAGAGGATTTGTCCTTTTTAGCGAAAGAATTTCTATGTGGTTCTTTTATTTGAAAAATTAACGTGTAAATCTTTATGAAGATCAGATTTCTTATTTTGTTTTTATATTTACAGGTTGTACTCCAAAGTATCTCTTTTTCCCAGAATCATTTCAATTATTATACAGGATACGGGTATTACGAAGGAATTGTCCTTGGCTTAAGGTATAACTTTTCATCCTATACTCAACTGGCAGGATTTTCTTTAGGTAT
>JAFGQO010000011.1 GCA_016935615.1 Bacteroidales bacterium | reverse complement strand
TTCTATCAGGGGAGATCAATCAGGAGCACTTAGAATAAATTCAGGAAATGGTTACATTGATATTGGTGCAAAAAATACGGCCAATGCACATCTGGTAACTGACAGAAACAGGTTTTATTTTAATAAGGAGATATGGGTCAATAGCGGGAAAATAGGGAGTTATGATGAACATCTATCTCTGCATACTGCAGGTTCGACTAAAATGACTCTTACTACTGAAGGCAATGTCGGGATCGGTACTACTTCACCAACTTCAAAACTTCATGTAATTGGAGATATAAATTTCACTGGTGAACTTTTAAAAAACGGAATACCGGTCGATTTAACTGGAGGAGACAATTCCTTCTGGCTGCAGGGTTCGGGAGGAATTTATAATAACACTGCAAATGTTGGTATTGGTAATACTGATCCTTCTTTTAAACTAGATGTATCCGGAGATATTAATTTCACAGGGCAACTCAGGTATCAGGGCAATCCTGTTAGTTTTGAAACAGGAGGCGGAGATTCATACTGGGATCCGGCTACCGGAGGAATTCATTATGATGGAGGGAATATTGGAATTGGTACCAATACTCCTACAGCAAGTCTGCATTTACATATAGATGATTTTAGTAACTCACCAAATATAAGGATATCAAAAATTGGCGGTGATCAGGGAGGAAATTTTACAGAAGTTTGGAATATTAAATTAGATAGGGATAATTTAAGAAATAGTAATGCTTTAACATTCTATCATGAAGAAGTTGAAAGAGATAATAGTTATAAAGTAGCCCAATTCACAAGCGATGGATGTTTACTGATTAAAGAATTAAGAGATATGAATAATCAAGGTTATTTTATAAAACCTGCTAATACAAATACTTCTTTAAAAGTTGCAGGTAAGGTGGGTATTGGATTAATGGCCGGCCCTTCCGCATCCATCCATATTGCATCCGAGCACCCTGATATTTTACTAGATAATAATTCTGATACGGATTTTGGCAGTGAGATCAACTTTGCCGACAATGGAACTATTGAATCAAGAATCACCTTTAACAAATACAATCGTGATCTGGTTTTTGAAAATGATGGCAATCAGGCAATGATCATTGAGAGAGATGGCCGGGTTAAAATTAACGGAAATCTCCAGGCTGAAGAAATTGAGGTTATTAACAATGTCGTCCCTGATTATGTCTTTAAAAAGGATTATGAACTACGGACTATAAAAGAAGTGGAAACTTTTATTGCCGAATACGGTCATTTACCAGGTGTGCCATCAGAAGATGACGTTATAGAACAGGGCAGTTACAACCTGGGCAAAATGAATATTCTTCTTTTGGAAAAAATCGAGGAACTCACACTGTATATGATTGAGCTGAAAAAGGAGAATGAACAACAGAAACAACAAATAGAAGAGTTATTAAAAATTAATAATCTGAAATAATATGATGGGATTTTTCATGCATATGCTCAAATCTATTCCAGAATGTATAGCTGTGTTTTTTTGTATTCTTCTTATTGGGTGCAGAGGTCAAAAGGAAATTAGTTCTAAATCTAATAATGTTGATTTTACGACCTTAGATAGTACAAATAATAGCCCATTATCAGAGAGACTTACCAGTACTTCATCTGATCCTCTTAAAAGCTTTAAGGATAGTATTCTCAGTGGTTATATCATTACTAAGGAGTTAGATGGTATGGTTTATACGTATAAACTTGTTGATTCAGTCCCGGAAATTTTGCAAAAAGTATTTCCAGACATTCAAATTGCAAAAATTACACAAGGCATACTTAATGCTTCAGAGTCATATAGTGTAATTTATCACGGTAAGTCCTATGGATCTTATGCATCCTTCAATCAATTATCAGATGAAGTGGAAAATACTAAAGTGAGCTTTCAAGATAGGGTGACTGCATTGATTTATTTATTTGAAGGGATCGAGAAAAATATAATTATTGAAGAAGTTGATAACTATACGCAATCTAATTCTAAAATTGAATGTACTCCAAATTATATCATAAAAGCCATAATTAATAATAGCAAAGCTACATACTATTTGGAAGAAAAGGATGGTAAGTTAATCTATTTAGTAAAACAATATGGTAGCCACGGTTATTCTCTTTGTCTACCATTCCAATAACTAAACTATCTGTTAAAATGAATTCTATTCTTAAATACATTTTATTGCTGTTGTACCATTTATTACCTCTATATTGTATAGCACAATTAAGATTTACACCTTCTCCAACTGAAACATATGATATTTATAATAATATAAATATTCCACCAAATCAGATAATGAATTACAACTTTGTAATTGAAGATGAAACTGGAGTAACTCCCAAATCTTGCCATATAATTATTCAGGGTTTACCTGGACCCGTACAAATGACTTATCAAGTTGACATAAATAGACTCTTTTTTAACCAGGCAACTGTTAGTAGTTTTATGGTTACAACTAATGCTTCTGGAACTACAGCGATGACTTCAAGTCCGATAAATTTATCTTTTGGAGCAGGAGTATATCAAATTGTTGTAAGTGATCCATCACCCGGTGGTTTCAATCAAGCCATTCCTTATTATTACCTTGTCTTGGAAAAAACCAAAAGTATTCCTATTTCTACAGCTCCCTATGACTATAAAATTCATTATATCGAGGATTTTTCACAGAATCATTCTCGTGGCACAAATGCAAATACTTTTCTTAATTATTTAGAGAATGCTCTTACAGAATCCTGGCGAATTGAAGTTGAAGAATGGGAGTTATGCGATGGAATTAACAAAAACGGCTGCATCAATATACCGGTTAATGATAATCCAGGAAGTTATAATATATATGTGCATAGTATATTGAATATTCCTATAAACAATATTTATGGCTTTCAATACCACAAGGGCAATGAGATAAGAGCTGATATGACCTCAGAAAACCAAAGAGGTATACATATTGATGCCAGATCCTGGGATTATTTTTCAGCTAATATTGCAAATATTAACGAACAGGAGCTTATTTATGCAATTATAGCTCATGAGTTCTATCATGGAATACAAGCTAGTCATGTTGCTTATACTAGTTCTGGAATTACTATACCCCCAGGCAGTAGCCTGAAGGATGAAATGACCAAGATGCTATGGTTAATTGAAGGACAAGCAAAAGCACTAGAAACAAGTTTTATGTCTCAGGATGATTTTACAAATCAACCTTTGAGTACATCTGGCACCAACGTTATTTATAATCAAAATACTAATAACTACTCTTATGAGTATTTTTGCAATGATTTTATCACTAGAGCACTTGGAACAACCCCAACCCTACCTTATGAAAGTCTGCATAATCAAAGCTATTCATATGCCCTCTTCTGGAGACATATTTTCGAACATAATTTTACAAGTGGAACCGCTATCTCAGACCGACAAGTTATATTAAGAGAAAGCTGTAAACAGAATACTACCTCTGCTTTAAATTTAATCCGGAGTTTCATGGATACCGAGCTAAGTAATATTTCCACAGGAAATTATTCCACTTTCTCGGAAGCTTTAGTTGATTTCGCTGAAAAAACCTACTTCCACGATAACAAATGGAAAAATCCAGATGGTACATTAATTCAAAATTGGGATGATCCAAATAGCAATAATTTTTACGCTACTATATCAAGTTATACACCTCCGCCAGTAAATGCAATTCCTTCTTCGAATGTGATAACTCCTGTCGTAAGTTCCATCAATAAATCATTTGCATTCAGACTACATGTATTTAGTTTTACAAATCCTGGCAGGTATACATTTACATTTAATGGGGATGACGACGGAGATAACTCGACTGATACCTACCATGTTAAAGCATACATTACTGAGAATGATATTATTTTTTACAATAAGGATTTTGTACTGACAAACGGGGTAGGATCACTTGATGATATATGCATTAAGAATGCCGCACAAGAACTTGTTCTTCTGGTTACTCGATTAGATCCGGATGAAGCAACAGTCAATGGTGAAGCTTATAGAATATCAGAGACAATTGAGGCCTCACCTGTGGCACTGTTTGACGCGAATTTATCACCTACTGATTCACCCTTTACTGTTCAATTTAATGATAAATCGACCGGAGGAATAATTAACTGGGATTGGGATTTTGGCGATGCACAGACTGCTACCGACCAAAATCCTAAGCATGAATATACAACTTCTGGCTCTTACTCCGTGGAATTCGAGGTAAATAATTGTGCAACTTCTCATAGCTTATTACGCGATAACTATATTAATATACTTCCGCCTTATATTATTGAGGTGAATGTATCTGCTGAAGGGGAAGTAAAATATCAATATTCAAGAACATACAATGATGCTTCTGGTTTTCAGTTTTCCAGTAACGGGTCATACATACGGGAAGGCAAAGATATTGTTGTTGAAGTTGAAACTTCACTACCATTGGTTTCACTCAAATTGGTAATGAAAAATGAGAAAGGTGAAGTTGTTTTCAACGAAACGAAATATTCCAATCTGACTGGTAGTAGTACAAACTGGACTTATAACATTTCGAAAGAAGTTATAGGGCCCAGGCTTAATTCGCTTTGGTTTGATGGAACGGAATATTCCGGAATACCTTTGGTAAATGTAAAAGAACCATCCGCTCCTCCTGTTTTTATCGATGAATCAGCAGTTGGATGGAGTATAGACATTCCATTTATCACAGGTATTGATAATAATTATTTTATTTATGTGCAAACTGCGGACAATTCCGGTATTGAGCCAATTCAATTGTATCAAATTAATAATTGTAATGAGAATCGGTTAGTCGTTATTAATAACTCTAATGATGTGCATGAAGTAAATTTTGGTGACGGATCAATAGAAACTTTAAATCCGTACACTTTTATCGATCATAAATATGGTGTTGGTGCTGAAGTTTATGAGATGCAGATATCTTTAAATGGTAAGGTGATAAAAACTGAAGCTATTCATTTTGCAAATTAATTTTAATACTATCAGAAAATGGAACATAAACAAGTTAAAAATATATTATTTTCATTACTAACATTAATATTCCCCATTTCACTATTTGCAGAGGACTTGTTTTTCATCTCAGATATAACGCAGGATGAATCGAAGATTATAGTTACATTTTCGATCTATGATTCATATCAACCTTTTGTTTTTGATTGTTACGCAGAGTATGTATGGGATTTTGGTGATGGAAATACTGAAGGTATAACAAAATATCCTTCAAATTCATATACGGAAACAACTCACAAATATGATATTACATCTAATCTTATTGTTGACGGAGATTTTAAAACATTTGTAACGCTGACAATTCGAGATTATTCAAGCGAGTTTACGTGGGGCAACTGTGGAATAACTAATATTTACACAGAACAAGAAACAGTTTCATATACACTTGAATCGAGCGATGGCGGAGCTACTAATTTAATCTTGGATTTTTATACTAAACCTGAGGTGAATAACTATGGAAATTATGATGAAAAATCTATTCTTTCCTTCTTCTGTAAAATCGTACCAATCACGTCTCAAAATTTGGATAATCTTTCGTATAATTTAGATTTATCATGGCTGTCTGACAACAACGACGTTCAGGGTATTATTACTTATGAAGATTTGTATACCGAGAAGGATTTACAATACACCTCCCTACCGTTAAATATTGGCAGTTATTCAGCTACTCTTGAAATATTGAGATATAATACTATTATTTATTCTAAAGAAATTCCTATTACTGTTACGCTACAAGGAACAGACGGTACAGATCCTGAAGGATGTTCACGTGGTTTTAGAGTAAATACTGCTGTTCGTTATCTTGGGCCACTTTGTGAAGGATGTTCTGTTGGGGAATATGAAGTAAAAATTCAAATTGAACGAGTACCTACTGATGAAGTAACTGCTCAAAATAATTCCTTAGTTAGTGCTAATGTAGATGGTTCGTATATATTTGGAGGTCCACATTATTATGTGAGATATGGAGATTTGGCCGATTGGCAAAAGGAGTATATTTATAATCCTCATATGGGAGTTAATAGTGAAACTAGATATGATATTTTTCGTTTTATAGCATATACTCCTTCTGGCGAAACTGTTTGCCAGAATATCTATAAGAAAATTACTATCCCGGCACAACCTTTTCTTGTTTCAGAGCAAAATATTTATAATATTGACAGCAGAGGGGGAGGAGTAACAATACCTACTTATATTGAAGATTGTATAGGTGTGTCAGCAACAGATGTAAATCATCCTGAAAATCCAATTTATTGGGCAGAAGTAGAACTAGATATACCTTATGATGCAGAGGAAAATGGTCATGATTTTATAAATGTAGATGCAGAAATCAATCTGGAAGAAGAAAGGGAATTGGAATTACGAGTATTTGCTAAAGAAAGTAGTATCGAAAATTATTTTATTGATGAGTCTGAAAATCAAAATAACTATCGTAAAATTAGAGTAATACAGCCCTCTATATTTAATCCGGTTGATCCTGATAGTCCGGGATCTACCGGTATGCCTTTTTCAAATAATACGGTGCTGGATGAAACTGCATACATAGAACTCAATCTCTTGGATGAAAACGGCTATCCGATTTGTATCAGCAATCTATATGATATCCCCATAGAATGGCTCATTCAGGCAGCTAATGAAAATGATGGAATTGTTACTTTGTATTTCTATGATGAGAATGGGAATGAAATTTATAGTGAAAGTTATAGTTTTAGAAATGGCATCTGTAATTTTCCATATTACATAGGCACAATGTTTCAGTATGACATCTATATTGTCAATAGAGATGAAGAAGTAAGCTGGGGATCTGAATACTCAATTCCAAGTGATCATAGTATTATGTTGAATGCTCGTGATAAAATTACATTAGTACCGGGATTTAATGCTAATAAAGGTTGTTATTTTAAAACTCAACTTAATGGTTGTTTGGAAGTCCCGGAATCAAGTAATAGCCAGGCTGATATCGATATAGAATTTAAATCAAGTCCACTTTCATTGCAAAAGAGTATTGAGAGGGAAATAATAATATATCCAAATCCTACAAAAGGTACATTTATCCTTGAGTTTCCTGAAGGCAGTGAGAATATTATCACAATTGATATTTATACAGTAACTGGACAACGAATTGAATCTAAGACTTCAGGATTTGAACAAAAAAATGAGTTTAATGCAAACAATTGGTTATATGGTGTTTACCTTGTACGCATAACAACTAATGATGGCTATATTGTAAAACGACTCCTGAAGAAATAATCTAAACAACCAGAAAGAAAACCGGTATATTTTGTTTGCCGGTTTTTTTCAAGCTTATAAAGCTAATAATTGACCGTGAAATGAAAAACCTCTAAATGCATTACAAACTCAAGAAATCGAAAAAGAAAAAGGCTGATCAATTCGGTCGGTCAACCTCTTCTTTATATTTCACTTAATTTTCCAATATCTTAAATCCGTACTACTGCACAACCAGCCTCTGAGTATATGTTTTCCGGTTATTATTCCCTGTATGTACAGTGACAAAATACAAACCGGAATTCAGATAACCCACATCCAGTGAAATCTCATTTTGTCCGGCAGACATTGATCCGTAATCCTGTTCAAACACTTTTTGCCCGTTTGCGGTAAAGATCTCTATGTTCAAATCCGCATCCTGCAACTCAAAACAGATATTCACCTCATCGAGGCAGGGATTGGGGAAAACCGAGAACCTTCCGGAAACCCCGGCATCCCGGAAGCTGTTTATCTCTTCCCAGATCTTTACCAGTTCAATCCCATCCCCTGTGCCCAGGTTACGCGAATATTGCATGTTGGTTGTATCATTCCAGTGCTCGTGAACCCCCAGGCTGGGAATCGGGGATCCTGTCTGATCGGGATCATAGGTGATACCGTCAGGCCACCATTCCGAACTCGCCGCCTGGTGTAGGTAATCGTCCACTCCGTCCCATTGCACAAATGACCATCGATATGGACTTGTATCTCCATCATCACCATTCTCATCTGAGTTGTTCAAAGTAAATTCTTTCTGAAGAATATCAAGACAAACCGATTCAATAGCAACAGGATCAAGAGAAAACAACAAAGAAGAACACCAATCATTATTCCACGGATTTGATAAAAACTTTTGAGGCTTCTGATGTTCATAGGAAGTAGCCCAAAGTGCATCCATAAAATACAACAAAGTTTTTCCTCCCATGTATTGACTTCCCATGATATCAACCAGTACTCTATATAAATTATATCCTTCCCTTAATGGTTCATGTTCTGAAGGTTTCATAAGCCCTTTATGCAAAGCCCCGGAATAACCAGATGTATTTGATCCGAAATGATTTTTTGCAAAAAAAGTGGTACCTGCCCACCGGTGCCCTTTCATCGTGGGAATATTCAGGATATAGTCTGCTTCCATCATTTCAACATACAGCTTATGGCTGTTCAGCTCGGTTATTACTGTACCTCCGTCGGAATAGGTGATTCCTGCTTCCGAACTTGGGGTCAGATCGTACCGGTTATTCAATCCCCAGGAAGTAACATATCTGACATTTGGGAATTCCCCATGCAATACATCATAAATGTGATTGTAAATATCGCACATCGGATCGCCCACGTAAATATTTGCCTGGGGCACTCCGGCTTCGTTTACCAACTGCCTTAATATGGACAGGATGGTCTGCGGGGATGTGTCGTATTGTATATCTCCCCAGAAATCTCCGCTTACGGGCGCACCACCGTGTGCCGTCACTGCATTGATCTTAATAAAGACAGTCTCACTATCATCATATCCCACATCTCCTTTCTCATGGTTGTTGTTAAAGTACCTGAAAATCGCATCCCAGGCATCGGCATGTGTATCTTCACCCGTCAGGGTCAGTATCCCGTCTGAAAACATCTGGTCAACTAAAGTCTGGCTGCAGTTTTTACTCAGCCAGTAGGCATCGTCATTGTCTTCGTTGGTACAATTTTCATTAGTTGCATTTTCATTGTATACCCAGACAACCCTTCCGGGGAAAATTCCTTTTGCCTCTCCGATTGGAGCATTTGGTCCTAACGGATCGGAAAATTTCTCTGTTACGGGACTATATGCTTTTGCATTTGTTGTATTGTTCATTAATGTCAATGTGCCAAGGGCAGCAACGATCATAAATACGGATGCTGCATACCGGAACTGTCTTGTCCGGATCTTGTTCATTGCCTTCCTGAAAAACACGACCGATCCTGCCAGCGAAAGCAGGTAAATGACAAAAGAAGATGCAATGGGAGCCGTTGCCTTCATGCAGGGGTATGTTGCCCTGCCGGGCTTTGGTATTACACGGATCAGAAACCAGATCAACGATGCAATGCCTGTAATAATAAAGAGGATCTTAAACAGAATTCCGGGTTTTTTCAAACCCTCTGCCAATCGTTTATTATCGCGATTTTGTGTGAAAATAGTTGTGGAGTTCATAGCGCTGTTGTTTCTCTGAATTATCATAGAAGTCACTAATATAATAAATGATATCCTGAAGTTATTATAGAAAGCAATATTTAAAATGATTATAAGATGGATAAAACAAGCTGATTTATCCTGCAGTCTTCTATACCCATTCATTGATCTTTATGATTCACTGTTAATCAATATAAAGTATTTAGTTTCGGAAAGTGAAATTTTAATTTCTCCGGATTTTAACCACAAAGTGGTTATATTTGAATAACCGCCCTGAAAAACAGGGCGGTTCATAATGTATTAAAATAAATCCCTGAAAGGGGTTAAAAAATCAGTTAAGGGAAATGTCAAGTTATCGTCAAATTCTCTATCATATAGTATTCGGTACAAAAGGAAGCAAACCAACATTATCCCCAAAGCATATCCACGAACTTTTTGCTTATATATCCGGTATAATAAAAAATAAAAAGTGCCATTTGTACCGGATTAATGGAATGCAGAATCACCTCCACATACTGTGTGACCTACATCCTAATATTGCATTAGCCGATTATATGAGAGATATTAAAACCTCAACATCCTTCTGGTTAAAACAACATAAAGGTTTTATGAATTTTAAAGGTTGGGCTGATGGGTATGCAGCTTTAACCTATTCATTTAAAGAAAAAGATAAAATAATAAACTATATTAAAAACCAACAGAGTCATCATAAAAAAGAATCTTTTCATGATGAACTGCGAAAAATTCTTGAAGAAGCAGGAGTTCAAATTAATGAACAATTTTTTCCATAAAGTAAAATTCACCCCCTCCGGGGATAAGTCATAATATTCTGTATACGATCCGTCCCAACAATTGGGACGGTTATTCATATCTGATCCTTTCAGGATCACATAAAGCATTAAAAAGCAATATTACAAAACATAAGAATAGTACAATTTAAACTTACATGAGGTCGCCATAAGAAATGGGAATCTTCCATGAATATGCAATGTCTTTGTGGCGCATACAAAATTGTCCCTTTGAAAGATCTTAGCAGATGCGCCATTCTGAATTTATGCCTGTTACCCATAGCGATGCCTGCCAGTCGGTTTACCAAACTGTGGATGGCAGGCTGGCCATGGGTTGAATTATTTTTGCCCGTCAGGCAAAACAAAACAATACGAAAGGCTGAAAGCCTTCAATAATTCAGCCTGGTGCAACGCACCAGGTTATAATGCATGTCCTTACGAATTGTCGCATCTGCCATGTTATTCAGAGGATTTAACATTGTATGCGACAAAAACACAAGTACATTTTTAATGAACAGATAATACGAGTTAAATTACCTGATAAGCTATATTTCAAATAGTTATAACTTTTATCGAACTCACGTTAAATTAAATATGCCAATAGTAAAGGTGTTTTCAACTTAACAGCACGTCTGGAATCACTGTTATGTATTCTCTCTGTTCACCTTATGATGCAGCCTGAAATTCAACTTTGTCAAGCCAGAAAGAACCTTCGGCAACTTTGCCTTCCAATCCGGCATTAATAAATATCAGAACTTTTGATATCCGGTTCAGATCAATTTCATCGGAGTTGCTGGTAGTAGATCCAAGGTGGTCTGTTAAATCAAAAGTATATGTATGCAGTGTATTATCTTTCACAATCTCTTCTTCGGAAAGGATCATCGGATCGATATCGTTCCGGTGTCCGAACTGATCTTCAAGCATGATCATCAGGCTGAGCGAGTTTGAACTTTCATTGGCTGTCAGATCGATTGAGAAAAGCGTATTCCCTTCCAGGTTTTGCACATTGTTGAATTCAAAAACGATGTTGGGCATTTCCATGGGATTGTTCACACTATAGTCGATCCGTGTCAGTCCGCCATGAACTGATATTCCCGGATCATCCTTTTTACAGGATACAATCAGGATAAAACACAACACTACAAGTATCTTCAGACTATTCCTCATAATTCATTTCAATTGTATTGCCACTTCCTTCATTGATCTTCCATGTCCCGATCCCGTTTTCATCTCCCCGGATAATTAACGAATTCCCTGGGGTTGAGATCACGCTCACATCGAATGTGCTGGTATACGACACAGAATTATACGTTTGAATTGCCGAAATCGTTCCGGCAACCTCTCCCCAGGTAACTGTAACTTCAGAAGTACCCTGACCATCCGTAACTGTAACTCCCTCGGGAAACGACCACTGGTATTCTGCCCCGGGAAATTCAGCAATGGAATAAGTAATGTTGTCCTCAAATGCATCTACCTGTGACGGACCGTTGATCTGATGCTGCTGAAATTTCTGGTACACCCGCACATAGTCCACCTCCAGTGTCTGAGGAAAGATCTCGTCATCAATGCCTTCAATACCTCCCCAGTTACCTCCTATGGCTATGTTCATAAGCAAATGAAAACGTTTGTTGTATGGCCAGCGTTCATATCCCGTATGGTAGTTCGGGTAAGAAAAATAGCATACATCGTCTGCAATGAAATGGATCGAATCTTCTGTCCATTCAATGGCATACACATGGAATGCTTCGTGCACATCAGGAATATAAATACTACCTCCCTTTTGTGTGCCATCCATTCCGTTATAGGCTTCCGTATGAATTGTGCCATATACATTTCCCATGTCAAATCCCACATGTTCCATGATATCAATCTCCCCGCTTGCAGGCCATCCTCCATATTCCCAATCGGTTGACAGCATCCATATTGCAGGCCATGTTCCGGTGCCATAGGGCAATCTGGCCCTGACTTCTACCCTGGCATACAGCCAGTCACCCTTATTCCTGGTAGCCAGACGTGCCGAGGTATATTCATTGCTCCCGTATGTTTCTTTCAAGGCTGTGATGATCAGTTTGCCATCTTCGACCTTAGCGTTTTCCAGCCTGTTGGTATAATACTGGGCTTCGTTATTCCCCCAGCCATCGCCCCCGATGTCAAAACTCCATTTCGAATTGTCGGGTGTACCCGTATAATCAAAATCTTCGGACCACACCAGGTGAGTATAGGAACCCTGTCCGTAAACAGGTTGGATCATAAACAAACCCGCCAGAATACCAGCCAATACTAAATATAATCTTTTCATTTATCTGATTTTAATTCCTGTTAAAAGGATGATCTAAAAAGCCTGAATTTGTTAGATTTTTAGATCATCCTTTATAAAACTTATTTTGCCAATACTTCAAAATCATCAAAATAAAAGGTGCCGTCTTCCGTATGCCCCTCATCTCCGAATTGTATAACAATTTTATTATAGTATTCAGACATTCTTTCTGCCGGCACTGAAATGCCGGTGAAATCAAATGTTAATTCTGTCCATGTATCCAGCGGCACATCCTCCTGAATGACTTCTGCCTGTGTTTGCCATGCATTGCCTGCTTCCTGCCATCTCTGGAATTTCACAGCAGCTTTCTGTTTCAGGCCTTCTGCCGTGTATGTATTGGAAGAAGGGAAATATACTTTCATCCGAACCTTATCATGTGTATTGAGGTCGATGGTAAAATCCAGTTCCATGGATGCATTTGAATATTCCCATGCGCCTTTTATATATTCATAAACTGTTGCACTGGTGTTTATTCCTTCCTGGAACGGATTTGCAAATTCGTCATCGCCGGTTCCTCCTCCGCCTTCAGCCTGAAACAGCCACAGAATATCGGCATCGGTCTCAAAATCATCGGTCATCTGGTCAACCGAAGTTGCAGGAGATAAATTTTCATTTACGTCGGGGTCAACAGCATCAGGATGATCATAGCCTTCCGTCATAAAAAGGAACTGCCACAATACATTGTTTATGATCACCGACAAAGTCAGTTCATTTTCTGTTAACTCTTCAATCTTGTATTCCGAAACACCCAGATAATAGCTCATAAATCCTCCGCCGGTAAAACTCAGATAGTCGCCGTCTGCACGTTCTTCAATTGCCCAGCTGAAGTCCGCTTCACTCAGATCATAATATACAGGAGTATCTTCAGTACCTTCCACATCAAACTCTCCGAGATAATCAACATTCACATAGGTAGTATCGTTGTTTTCAAGCACAAATTCATAATTCACCGCTTTGAATATCATCAGATCATCATACAAATTGAAGTCTGCTTTTTCATCCGATGCAGCTCCCCACCACCATTGCCACGGGTCATATTGTCCTTTCATCATATGCTGAGGTACATACCGTGCCCAAACCCAGGTTTTCCCATTCACTGCATCGGCACCTCCGCACAATAAGATTTCCTTTTCAGTAAGTTCAATTAATGAGGGATCCGATTGTGTAATTACCACACTCCCGGTGGCAACCAACTCCCCCGATGAGGTAAATACGGACAGACTAACATTGTATGTGCCTGCAAAAGGATACGCAATTGTATCGATATCCTGATCGCTTGTTTTTCCGTTCCCGAAATCCCAGGATGCAATACCCTCACCAATATGATTGTGAGAGAATATAACAATGTTGGGATTTATAAAAGTAGTACTGATCTCCAATGGCTGATCTCCCGGGCCATTGTCATCTTTCTTGCAACCATATGCCAATACTATGGCAAAAATTGTCAAACCCGCAAAAATCCTGTTTTTTTTCATAATAGTATACGTTTATATTTTTCACTAATTGTATCCTTCATTCTGATTCAGGGAGAAATTGCTTATCTGTATTTCCTGCGCAGGAATCGGAAGCAATCCACCGGTTACTGTTTTAAACTCTATATAAAACGGATATTCACTGTCTGTATCGCTCAGTTCATCATCCGCAAAATCCATACCTCTCCTGAGAACATCCCAGTAACGATGTCCTTCCCCTGTAAGTTCAAGTCTTCTTTCAAGGTAAATATATTCCAGTCCGCTGTTATCAGCCGTTAAAACAGGAGGAATATGTCCTGTACCGAATGCTCTCAGCCGCACTCTGTTATAGTATTCCTGTGCTTTGGGTACATTGCTGTTCAGCAGGTGCAGTTCAGCGCCCATAAGCAAAACATCGGCAAAACGGATCACGGGATAATTGTTCGGATAAAGCAATTCCCTGTCGCCAACCGTGGCATTGTGTTCTTTTAACGCTGTAAATTTTTTATTGTAATACCCTGTATGCTGAAAACCTTCAACATAGGTAACACCCTCCAGATCAAGAGAATCAGCAAATATGACCGAAGCCGCCAGCCTTTTATCACCCGGTTCGAATGCCGAGACCAGTTCGGAAGTGACCGTGGCAAAACTCCATCCGGGGGCATAAATTGAGTTATCGGACACATCACGAATGCCGTATAATATGACAGCCTGATTGCCTTCTGTGCCAATACGCCATCCCCAGTCTCCCCCCTGGTAATCGCCATACTGAATTTCAAAGACGGATTCAATGTTGTTCTCATTACTAACCAGGAAAAGGTCAGCAAAATTGGTTTCCAGATCATAAAATCCGTTTTCAATGATATCATCGGCAAGATCAACCGCATAGGAGAGATTGACTAATGTTCCGTTTTCGGTTTGCATATCAGGTTTTTCCGAATAATATCCTGAATAAAAAAGGTATACTTTTACCAATTCTGCTTCCGCAGCAAATTTAGTTATCCGCCCTTTTTCTTCATCGGGAACAGATTCAGGCAACACCATCATGGCATTTTCAAGATCGGATGCAATCTGACTGAATACAGTTTCAGGTTCTGCCTGGGGTTGTGTATTCTCACTTGGCTTCAAAACACGCAGGATAAGCGGAACATTGCCGAATAAACGAACCAGATCAAAATAATAATATGCCCTGAGGAAACTGACTTCTGCTATCATACGTTCTTTTAATCCTTCGGTCTCAAATTCAATTTCATCAATTTTTTCAAGCAGTAAGTTGCACCTGTAGATCCCAAAATAATTCCTGTTCCACATGCCCTGCAATTCCCCGGTATTAGGATCCGCTTCGAAAAAGTCCATTTTCACTATGTTGGGAACATCGTTTGCATTTGCTCCTCCGGCATACGCATCATCAGACAGGATATCGGAAATGGTCTCAAAAGGATGATTCCCTATCATAGCTCCCCAGCCCAGAGGATCGTATGCCGAAACAAGAGCCTGCATTGCATCTGCTTCTGTCTGGTAAAAATTCGTTTCCAGGCGATCACTCAATGGTTCTCTGTCCATAAAATCCTCGCACGAAGAAAACAGGGCAATTGCTCCGATAAAAAGGATACAGACTTTCAAATTTTGCGTCTTCATCATTGCCTTCTTTAAAAATTAATATTTGCTCCCACCATTACTGTCCATGCCTGAGGATAAACTCCCCTGTCAATCCCAACATCAAGCGGGTTGCTTCTGACATTGTCTTCCCTGGGCCTTGCCCCCACTTCCGGATCAAACCCTTTGTATTTGGTGAATGTCAGTATATTCTGAGCTGCAAGCCAGATCCTGGCTTTTTTTACAATAAGCACCTTTCCGAACTGAATTGGAAAACTATACCCCAACTGGATATTTTTCAGTCTTAAGTAAGATGCATCATATACATAATAATCAGAGGGTTTTGACAGGTTGCCGTTCTGATCATTTAAAGTCACCCTGGGATAATCATTGGTTGATCCTTCTCCAAGCCACCGGTTCCACATTTCCGAATCATAATTTGCCATATTCAGGTCATTTCTTCTTACCCCATAAAACAATTGATGCCCGAAAGCTCCCTGAAAAAACAGGTTCAGATCAAATCGTTTGTACTCTGCCCCAAGATTAAGGCCTATGAAAACATCAGGATTCGGATTGCCGATCATTACCCGGTCTTCATCCGTTATCTGTCCGTCTCCGTTATTGTCTTTGAACTTGAAATCACCCGGCCGGGCAAGCGGTTGTATCAGAGTCCCGTCTATATTGTAAGCGTTGATCTCTTCATAGTTCTGAAACACTCCTTCAACCTCATATCCCCAGAAATACGCTATCGGGTATCCTTCCTCTGCCCTGCAAACATCAGTCATGGTAGTTCCTACTCCTGCACCATGTATGATCCCTTCGGCATTGCCGATATAAGTAACTTCGTTTTTGTTGTATGACATATTGTAGCTGATGCTGTAATTGAAATCGCCTGTATGATTCTTATACCCCAGTTCCAGTTCAACACCCCTGTTTACTACATCGCCGGCATTTACTGTAGGAGGATAATTTCCAATATACCCCGGAATAGGAGCCTCAACGAGTAGCCCTTTTGTTTTCTTGTTGTACCAGTCGAATGTGAAGCTGAGTTTATTCTTAAAAAAACGAAAATCCATCCCTGCATTGATTTGTTCTGAAGTCTCCCATTTGATCTCAGGATTATCAATGTTTGCCGGTTGGGCCCCGTTGACCAGTACTGACGGCTCACCCCAATAGTAATTGCTGTTTGATACAATTAAGGAAGTGTATTTGTAATCGCCGATTTCCTGGTTGCCATTTTGACCCCAGCTCACTCTCAGTTTTGTAAAATTGACAAACTCTGCCGATGGAAAGAAAAAATCCTCTTCGCTCAGCACCCACCCCACTGAAACAGAAGGGAACAATGCATAACGATTTTCGGATCCAAACTTTGATGAACCATCGAGTCTTAAAGTTCCTGTAAATAAATATGTATTGGCAAAGGAATAATGTACCTGACCAAAATACGACATCAGCGCTGAATGCCAGGCACCGCCTCCGGCTCTTTCAGAATCAGGATTTTTTGCCATATCGATGTATGCCTGATCAGGGTTGTTGGTTAGCAATCCTTCTTTGCTGCCACTGAGATTTTCTCCTTTATGTTCCATTATACTCATGCCTGCCAATGCGGTAACAGTATGTTCGTTAAAGCTTTTGAAGTAAGAAATAATGTTTTCCCAATTCCATGTATAATACCTGTTCATTGTTTTCCCGACGCTGCTTATTTCATTCCTGACGGAAGAATTTAACCGGTATGCAGGCTGGTAATTATCGTTCACATCGTAAGCATAATCCACCCCGAGATTCGATTTGACCTTGAAATTTTTAAATACCTCCAGTTCACCATAGATATTGCCAATCATTTTATCAATCTTATACTTCCCGTGAATGATATCCAATTGTGCTGCAGGATTTACTACCTCCTGGGCAATATATGGAGATTCGCCCCAGGTGCCATCTTCATTCTTAACAGGTGTTACGGGATCAATATTCAGAGCACTGGAAAGAGGCTGCCCGAATTCAAGATTTGGTTCAATCCCTCTTTTCCTGATTTGGGAGTAATAGATCCGGGCACCATAGGAAAACCGTCCCAAACCCTGATCAGTATTCAATCGAAAAGAATAACGTTCAAAATTTGATTTGTCCTCACCAACAATACCATCCTGGTTAAAATAAGAAAAAGAAGATGAATAGGTAGCCTGATCACTGCCACCTGAAACAGTCAACGAATGCTCCCGGATAGGAGCATTCCTGTAAAATATTTCCTCCTGCCAGTCGGTTCCCACACCCAGTGAATCCGGATCATCAAATATTCTTGGTCTTCCTGCATTGTTGGCTGCCTCATTCATTAATATTCCATATTCCTTGGCATTTAACAGATCCAGTTTCTTTATCGGGTTTTGAATGCCATAGTACATATTGTAGGTAACCTGCATTTTCCCTTTCTGCCCGCTTTTAGTCCGGATCAGAACTACTCCGTTTGCGCCTCTTGCTCCGTAAATGCTTGCAGATGCTGCATCTTTCAGAATTTCTATTGATTCAATGTCAGAAGGATTCAAATAATCAATACTACCTGTTTGAAATCCATCAACAATATATAAAGGATCAGGATTTCCGGTGGTTCCGGTTCCCCTTACCCTAACCGTTAAAGGTTCTCCGGGCTGACCTGATGAGGAAGTAACCTGCACACCGGCAACTTTTCCCTGCAATGCATTCTCAACACGCAGATTGGATGTCTTCTCTATATCCTCACTCTTTACAGATGCAATGGCTCCTGTCACGACACTTTTTTTCTGGTACCCGTAGCCAATTAATACAAGCTCATCCAATTCTATTGACAGAGTTTTCAACGAAATATTCAGCAGGCTTTCCCCGTTAAATACCAGTTTCTTTTCCTCCATGCCCACGAATGTAAAGAACAAGCTATCGCCCACAGAAGCGACAATTGAATAATGTCCATCCAAATCTGTCACCGTCCCCTGCGTTGTGGATTTATTGTAAACATTGACACCAGGCAGAGATGTTCCATCTGCCTCTGATAGTATTGTCCCTTCCACGGTCTGCTGCCCGATTATTTGGCCCGCTAACATCATTGCCGTTATAAAGAACAGTATCCTTTTCATAATAAATTATTTTACCAGATATTACTAATGATGAGGGGATTGCAATGTACGTATGAAAATAAATCTATACAATAAAAACACCTCATCAAAACATCAACATAAGTATTTTAGTACCTATACAAATACACAACAACAAAACAATTAGAAGTTTTTAAGAAGCTTTTATTCAATAGAATAAATAAATTTGTATTTCATACTTTTGTGAACACTTCACACATCATTCTTTTCTAATGATTATATCATATCATACTATTAAGTTACTAAATTTATCAAACATTATGAAACTGATCTGTTGAATTTGATGCCGGTAGACCGAATAAAATATATCCTGATCATTATCATTGCCTGGATCTCTCTTCATGAGGTTTTTGCTTCAATTATCGGGGTACCAAATATCAAAAACCATCTTAAAGAAGAATACATAGCAGGCAATCAGAACTGGGCCATTGAGCAGGATGCTTTGGGTGTGATGTATTTTGCAAACAACAACGGAGTATTAATCTATGATGGAACCAACTGGGTAAATGTCCCTGTACCAAACAACTCAGTTGTTCGCAGCTTGAAATTTAATGCTGAAAATAAATTGCTTGTTGGTGCTTTCAATGAAATCGGTACAATTGAAAGAGATTCATTGGGAGAATATAAATATACTTCCTGGGTTTTTAAGATCCCCCGGAAAGAACGTCAGTTTGCCGATATCTGGAAAATTCACACTTACGGTAAAAAAATGTATTTCCAATCCTATTCTTATGTTTTCATTTTTGATGAAAATGAAAATCTTGTAAGTACATACAAATCTGATAACAGACTGGCCTTTTCATTCCTGGTTAAAGACAAAATTATTGTACAGGATAAATTGGCAGGATTGCTCGAAATCAAAAACCTGGAATTCATTGCTCTTGATAACATTGAAATCCCTGAGGGACTGGAAATCTGGGAAATCATTGCCGGAGAGCATGGTGAATGGCTTTTATTTACGCAGCAGAAGGGCATTTTTATTTGGGATGATAAGGAATTCATGGCCTGGGATTCGGAATTAAACAACTACCTGAAGAAAAACGATTTCTATTGTCTTACAGAAGGTAACGATCTGCTGTATATCGGCACAATTCAAAAAGGATTGATCATTGCAGATAAAACAGGAAATATCCTAAAAGTGATTGACAGAAACAGCGGACTTCAAAACAATACCATTCTCTCCTCCATGATAGACAAAGAAAAAAACCTCTGGCTGGGATTAGACAATGGCATTGATTTCATTGAACTGAATTCAAATGTTCAATACATCGGACGTAATGGAAGTTATGGCTCAGGATACTGTTCGGCTATATGGGAAAATAATATCTACCTGGGAACAAATCAGGGAGTATTCAAAACCTCAATTCACACACAAGATAATGTTGAACTGCTAAATAGCCTGAAAGGACAGATTTGGGGTTTCTGGAAGGATGAAGATCAATTGCTCTGCGCCCACCATAAAGGTATTTATTCAATACATAAAGATCGGGTGGAAGAAATTAAACTGTTGCTGGGATGCTGGATGTTTATGCCTTTGCCCTGGGATTCAAAGACCCTGGTCGTTGGAACCTATAATGGCATTGGATTGCTTAAAAAAACAGGGGAGGATTATCATTTTGAAAAAATGATTGAAGGTTTTAGTGAATCATCAAGAGTAATGCTTTTTGATAAAGCAGAAAATCTTTGGATAAGTCACGGATATAAAGGATTATTTAAAATCCGGCTAAACAAAACAACTCTTGATATCGAGTCGGTAGATTTTTATGGAATGGAAAAAGGACTGCCTTCGTTATGGAATAATGAAATATTTTTTATGAGAGATGAAATGATCATCAGTACGGTAAGCGGGATCTATCAATACGAAGAAAAAAAAGACAGTATAATTCCTAATCCCTTGTGGAATAGTTTCCTGGGAAGTTCCGAAAAAGTAACCAAGCTGTTTGAATTGAACGAGCATAACATCTATGTTTTTCAGGAGGGTATTCTCGGAAAGCTGGAAATATTAAATGATTCCCTTTTTATGTATAACAGGCAAATAGTACCTTTCCTGGAAAACCAGTTTATTGAAGCTTTTGAAAACATACTATTCATGAATGAAAACACTCTCCTGGTGGGAATTGAGGATGGATTTACCATGATTGATCTGAGCAAGGAACAAAAACACAATTTTGATTTGCCTTTTCTCATTACCCGCCTTGAATGTTTCGCTTCGCATAAGTTTGAAGATAATTATCAGCCTCTTCTGTTTGATACGTATTGCGAACCGGTTAATATTAAGGAAAGAATTACTTATAAATACAACAACGTCCGAATAGGATTCTCTATACCTCTGTACAACACAGCAAAAAATATACTTTTCAGTTTTGATTTGAATGAAACACACTGGGAAGGGCAACCAAATCAAAAGGAGCTTATCTTAACAAATTTACATGAAGGAAAATACACCTTAAAAATAAATCTTTTTGATACAAAGACCGGACAAAAGTTAACACGTTCCATTCTGTTTGTTATATACCCTCCATGGTACAGACAATGGTATTTTTACGTACTTGCCGGAATGGTATTTCTTTCGATTGCACTGATGAGTTATTTGATCATTAAACGAAGAATTGACAGGGAAAGAAGAAGAGAATTGATTGCACAGAAAAGAAAAATGATACAACGTGAGATAAGCCTGAAACAAAAAAGTGCTCTTGCTGAAAAAGAATTGATTAAAATGAGAAATGAGAAATTGCAAACGGAAGTAATTCACAAAAGCAAAGAGCTTGCCAATTCTACGATGAATATTATTCATAAAAATCAGATCCTTACTGATTTGAAGAATGAAATGATGGAAATGTCTGATAATCAATCAGGAATTGATATATCAGAAATTAAATCCCTTATCAGGAAAATAGACATTGAACTGGAAGACAAACAAAACTGGAGTATATTTGAAACTCATTTTGATCGTGTTCATGAAAATTTTTTCCAGCGTTTGCGCGAAAAACATGAAGAGCTTTCTCCAAAAGATCTCCGAATGTGTGCATTTTTAAGAATGAATTTGTCCTCAAAAGAAATTGCACCTCTGCAAAATATATCCATCCGTAGTGTTGAGATCAGCCGATACAGATTGCGCAGAAAGCTTAAGATACCTCATGAACAAAATCTGACGGATTATATCATGAATGTTTGATTTTATTAATTCTACCGACCGTATTTTAACCAGAGTGAATGTTCCTTAAGAAAAACACCATTTATATTTTTACCAGGAGTAATCATCAACATGGTATCGCCCAGAATTTTATAATATCTTTTTTCGTAACTCTCTGATAGATTTGGATTTAAAGCAGAAGATATCTGAATCTCAATAGTATCTCTGAATAGCTTGTATTTACCGAAAAGTGCACACCCTGATAAAAAAGCTATACGAATTTCAGAATCACTACAAAAAAAAGGGTCATTAAAACGCATTTTTGGACGGGTTGCATCGTAATACTGAATTGAAAAATTATTTTCATTATCAAAATATGCAAAACCTTTCACCTTTCTGTCAAAAGGATATTGAAAACGCCCTTTGGAATCTTCTCCTTTTAAAGAAAGCAGATTCCAGGATCCGACAATTTTAGGAGCAATTTCAATTTTTTTTGGAGCCTTTTTAAAGGGATATTCAATGCAGGAAACGAATAGTATTGAAGCCAGGAAATAAAAAATAACGTGTCGCATATTGATTTGGGTTTGTAGTTTGCATCTCTAAATTACAAAAAAACATGCAATTTTACCGAGGAAAGTTATTTATCAGAGTTTCCTGGTTTTGAGTTTAAAACCTGATTTCCAACTGTTGTGCTTCATATTCTTCAGAGTGATCCAAATTTGAAAGTGCAAGTCCCAGTAATCTTACTCCTTTGTTTTTATAATCTATTGCCAGTGCAAGATCTAAAGCTACTTTATGAATGGATCCCCCGGTATATATATCATGCTGACTTTTGCTGCGTGTAATTTGTTCAAAGTCTTCAAATTTTACCTTAAGAGTTAAAGTCCGACCCCTGGCTCCACTTTTTTCCATACGCCTTATCAATTCACTTTCGATACTTTTTAACTCATACAAAATCTCCTGCAAACTAACCAGGTCCTGATCATACGTTTGCTCAGTCCCGACAGATTTACGAATACGGTTTGGATCAACAGGACGTTCATCAATTGCCCGACTAATGTTATAGTAAAAATTACCAGCCTTACCAAACAACCTGATTAATTTCTCAAGTGGAAATGCTTTCAAATCTTTTCCGGTCAAAATGCCCAGTTTATGCATTTTCTCCGCAGTAACCCTACCAATTCCAAAAAATTTCTCTACAGGTAACTTTTCAACAAAACTTTCTGCTTCGTGTGGTTTAATGACGAACAACCCGTCGGGTTTCTTATAATCAGAAGCTATTTTGGCAAGAAATTTATTTATCGATACTCCTGCTGATGCCGTTAAATCCGTTTCCTTTTTGATTTTTATCTTGATCTCACGGGCAATTTCCGTTGCAATACTTATATTCTTTTTGTTTTCGGTCACATCAAGAAAAGCTTCATCAAGTGAAAGAGGTTCAACAAGATCAGTATACAGTAAAAATATTTCCCTGATCTCTGAAGAAACCTGTTTGTAAACCTGGAATCGGGGTTTTACAAAAACAATTTCCGGACATTTCATTTTTGCAGTTGCAGATGGCATAGCCGAATGAACACCATATTTTCTTGCTTCATAACTTGCTACAGCCACAACACCCCTTGCACGCTCGCCTCCCACTGCAACCGGTTTACCTCTGAATTCCGGGTTGTCGCGTTGTTCAATTGATGCATAGAAGGCATCCATATCAATATGAATGATCTTGCGATTCAAATGCTCTCTGTATAATTTTGCTAACTTACCGATTATCAAAAATATTTCCATGAAGAGTGAATTGAAAATTACCGGAGATGGCTCTGCTACTCTTTATATGAAAGATCTGAATGAACATTATCATAGTTCGTATGGTGCAGTGCAGGAATCCATGCATGTATTTATCAAAACGGGATTAATGGCTTTAAAGAAAAAAACCATCAGCATCTTTGAAATGGGATTTGGGACCGGATTGAATGCAATGCTCACTTATCTTGAAGCTGATAAATATAGCTCAATCGAATTTCACGCCCTGGAATTGTACCCGTTAAAATGGAATTTGATTGAAACACTGAATTATCAGGGATACCTGAATCTTACGAAGGAACAGACAATGGTTTTCAGGAATATGCACAGATTGCCATGGGAAGAAAAAATACAACTATCTTCCAACTTTCTTTTAAAGAAGATGAAAGCTGATATGAACAACCACGCATTTCACTCAAACTATGACCTCTTCTATTATGATGCTTTTGCCCCAAAAGTACAACCTGAACTCTGGACAGAGGAGATCTTTAAAAAGATATTCAATGTAGCGAATGCTCATGGTATCCTGGTAACATACAGTGCCAGGGGAGAAGTGAGAAGAAATCTTCAAAAAGCCGGATTTAAGGTTGAACGTTTACCGGGACCTCCCGGAAAAAGGGAAATCATAAGGGCTATTAAACAGTAATTTGAACCTATATCTGAATTGTCTGTTTATTGAGTAAATCGTTACAAACGATATAATAATAACAAATTAAAATTGGTATATGAATTATTTGAAAAAAGGTGTTGAAGCCCCTGATTTTAGCGGAAAAAATCAGAACGGCAATACCATAAGTTTATCCGATTTTAAAGGGAAAAAAATTATACTTTATTTTTATCCCAAAGACAATACTCCCGGCTGCACTGCGGAAGCGTGCAATTTGAATGAAAATTATGATGAGTTTATTAAAAAAGGATTTGAAATTATTGGGGTGAGTCCGGACAATGAACAATCTCATGCAAAATTTATTAGCATAAACGGGCTTAAGTTCAATCTCATTGCAGATACGGATAAAACCATACTAAAAGCTTATGGTGCCTGGGGAATGAAAAAAATGTACGGAAAAGAATATGAAGGTGTGTTAAGAACCACTTATATTATCGATGAAAACGGACGGATCGAACATGTTTTTACCAGGGTAGACACAAAAAATCATACACAGCAGATTCTCAGTGAATTATAAAATACATCATAAGATTTTCCAACTATTTTGCATTTCCTTTGCATTTTTTCTTGTTGATTGTTTTTAAAATGCTTAATTTATACGCTTACTATTTGATTATAATTTAATCATTTTATGCACTCAATACATTAAAAATCTAAACAATGGCAAAAGAACAATCTGCAAATGATATCCGCAGCGAAAAGTTAAAAGCCCTTGAACTTACCCTGGGAAAAATTGAAAAAGACTTTGGCAAAGGAACCATAATGAAAATGGGTGATCATGCAATTGTTGATGTCGGGTCTATTCCAAGCGGTTCTATTGCTCTTGATGTAGCTTTGGGTATTGGAGGATATCCAAGAGGCAGAATTGTTGAAATATACGGACCGGAATCATCAGGAAAAACAACACTGGCCTTGCATGCTATTGCAGAAGCTCAGAAGACAGGTGGTATTGCTGCATTTATTGATGCAGAACATGCTTTTGACCGCTTTTATGCTCAAAAGTTGGGCGTTGACATTGAAAACCTTCTTATTTCTCAACCGGATAACGGAGAACAGGCTCTTGAAATCGCTGACCATCTGATCCGTTCCGGAGCCATAGACATTGTTGTGATCGACTCAGTTGCCGCATTAACTCCAAAAGCAGAAATCGAAGGTGAAATGGGAGATTCAAGAATGGGATTACAGGCAAGATTGATGTCACAGGCACTCCGGAAACTCACTGCCAATATCAACAAAACAAATACCTGCTGTGTATTCATCAATCAATTGCGTGAAAAAATCGGGATCATGTTCGGTAATCCTGAAACGACCACCGGGGGAAATGCATTAAAATTCTATGCAAGTACCCGCATAGATATCAGACGAATCAGCCAGCTAAAAGAAGGTGATGAAACTCTCGGAAACCATGTGCGGGTTAAAATCGTTAAGAACAAGCTCGCCCCTCCATTTAAAAAAGCTGAATTTGATATCATGTTTGGCGAGGGCATATCAAGAACAGGCGAATTGGTCGATCTTGGCGTTGAGCAGGAAATACTGAAAAAATCAGGTTCCTGGTTCAGCTACGGGGAGACACGTTTGGGACAGGGACGTGATGCAGTAAAAGCATTGCTCGCTGATAATCCTGAACTGGCTGAAGAAATTGAAGCGAAGATCAAGGAAGTCCTTCAAAAAAAATAATTTTCATTACAAATAACCTTGTTAAACAATTGTGCTTCAATAAATATGACATGCTGTTTTAGCATTTCAACTATTCATATTGTTAAATCCAGATATTGTATTCATTGCATTTTGTCGCTTTAAAACAAAGCATTGGGATACATAAGTATGAACTTGAGTGTATGAGGGGTTCAGCCGATCTTCTCTTTTCTGAATTTTTCCCAGTAATTGGTGATCGTTGATTTTACTTCTTTATGAAGGAGTAATAAACCGATCAGGTTGGGAATGGCCATCAGGGCTATGGTTATTCCGGAAAATGACCATACAATTGTCGTATCTGTAAAAGAAGCAATAAAAAACCCGGCTACATAAATCAAACGATACAGTGTTACGTATTTTGTGCTCCACAGATAAGTCACAGCCCTGTCACCATAATACGACCATGATATAGCCGTAGAAAAAGCAAACAACAGCAAACCAATGGCCACAATATATTTCCCGAATTCACCGAACAGTCCCTTGGTAAAAGCAATGGCTGTAAGCGGAGCACTATGCAATAGCGATCGCCCGCTGAGGTGGACATTCTCAGACAGAATGTCCGGATTGCCTTCTTCACACAATAGCTTTCCGCTATATACTTTTTCATCTTCCGTCATCACGAAAACATCTTCGGCAATGGACCTGGAATTGATCACAGTAACGTCATTCAGTATCTTTCCTTCTTCCACTGTCAGTTCTCCGGTGAATTTTTCTACTTTGTGGCTTTCTTCATCACTGATGAAAGTCATGATCTTTTGTCTGTCTTCTTTGCTTGTTTCATTGTAAATTCCTTCCAGTATAACCGTATCGGCAGGCTGAAACAGATTTTTATATTTTTCAGTCCATACACCCGAAGTGAGTATTGTAAGACCAGTAAGAGTACATATAATAATGGTATCTATGAAAGGACCCAGTATGGCTACCATTCCCTCCGACACAGGTTCGTTTGCCCGGGCTGTGGCATGAGCAATGGGAGCAGATCCCTGTCCGGCTTCATTCGAAAACAAGCCTCTGTTCACTCCTCTGTCCATAGCAAATTTTATACTGGCCCCTAAAAATCCTCCGGTAGCAGCAGTTCCGGTAAACACATCCGTAAATATGGAAGCCAGAGCAGGCAAAATGTGCTGGTAGTTTGTGATCAGAACAGATATGGCACCAATAAAATAAACAATTGCCATGGCAGGTACCAGCCGGGATGTAACTCTGGCAATCCGTTTTATTCCCCCGATAATTACCATACCAAGTAATACGGCCAGTATTCCGCCTGTGACCATATGATTAATCCCGAATGCAGAAAACATTACATTGCTGATACTGTTTATCTGTGGCAGATTCCCTGTACCGAATGAACAAAATACAGTAGAAACGGCAAATATGCCGCCCAACCAATACCCTGTCTTAACCTTTTTTCCATTGCGAAGTTTTATGTTTAAGCGGTTTTTCATATAATACATTGGCCCACCGGCTATTTTCCCATGTTCATCAGTTTCCCTGTATTTATGCGACAGCAATACTTCAACAAATTTTGTGGTCATCCCCAGGAAAGCGGTTACGAGCATCCAGAACAAAGCCGCAGGACCACCAAGAAAAATTGCCAGAGCTACACCTGCAATATTCCCCGTACCTACAGTACCCGATAACGCTGTTGATAATGCCTGAAAATGAGTAGTATCCCCCTTGGCTCCCTTTCTGTCATATTTACCGCTTACAACACGTATTGCATGCCTGAAATATCGTATTTGCGGAAAACCAAGGTATAGCGTAAAAATGATTCCCGTGCCAAGCAGTAAAATGACAAAAGCAGGTGATCCTCCGATATAGTTGTCTATTGTTAATAGAAAATCATTGATCTCTTGCATCACGAAAAATTATGTTAGGATGCCAAATATAGTAAAACGAAGTTTCTGATTCTAACCCTTCTCAACAGCGAAACAACCTATCCCGATGAAAATCGGGAAAGTTCGACCCTGCCTGCCGGCAGGCAGGGAAGTCAATTATACGATTGAACAAATAACCAACTTCTTTGGACTTCCGACTCCGGACCTCCGTCTCCGGATTATTTTCACTCCCCTCTTGTTATGAACTTTAACAGATAAGGATTTCATGTCCAAAGATCCATTTCGAAAAGAAAAATCTGTATTATTGTGATAATATAACTTATATCCTATGCTTCGTACAATATTATTTCTGATCATCACTCTTATGATTGTCCCACTGATAGCAATATATAGCGATATATCGTTTACAGATTTGCAGTGGGAACTTCTGAAATCTTCTGCTATAATTATGCTGGTGATCTCACTCCTTTGTTTTTTAGTAAGTGAACTGAGCAAAAATTACAGCCAGGTTGACAAATTGTGGAGCATAACTCCTGTAATTTATGTCTGGTACTTTGTATTTCATGGAGGATTAAGTATCCGTATGCTTCTTATGGGCATACTGGTAATTTTTTGGGGTGTCAGGTTGAGTTACAATTTTAACCGGAGGGGAGGATACAATATCTTGCCCTGGCGGGGAGAAGAGGATTACAGATGGGAAGTGCTCAGAGAGATTCCTCTCTTAAAAGGTCGTTTTCGGTGGGGTATTTTTAATCTGTTCTTTATATCACTATACCAGAACACACTTCTGTTACTGATCAGTTTACCCGCTCTTTTTGTTATTCATCAAAAGGAATCATCATTGAACTGGATTGACCTTCTTGCTGCTGTTTTAATGATTGGCTTTATAATCATTGAAACCATTGCTGATCAGCAACAATATAATTTCCAAAAAGAAAAATACAAACGCATTGATTCAAAAGAAAAACTAACAGGAAATTATGCGAATGGATTTCTTACTGCCGGATTATGGAAATATAGCAGACATCCGAATTACACAGCCGAACAGGCTATCTGGATCAGTTTTTATCTGTTCAGTGTGGCTGCCACAGGACAATGGCTGAACTGGTCACTGGCAGGATCTGTTTTACTTGTATTGTTATTCTTCGGAAGCTCCTCATTTAGTGAAAAGATCTCTGCTGCAAAATATCCCGAATACCAGAAATACCAAAAACGGACCGGGCGGTTTCTGCCCAGACTTTTTTAATGCAATGAACTGACTCGCAGCAAGCCATAGAGGTATTAAAACATAAATTCGTTTTTTTACGAAAAGACATTTGTAAATTATAATCCGTTATGTTCTTTTCTGATGTTTGTTTTCATTATTAGGCATTTCAAATACTCTCCCTGACGCAAATAACCGGAATATATAAATTCATGGTTTTGATTTTATGGGAATTTGAGATCCGGTTTGCAGAAAAGACAGATGATATATGTATAGGTTGCAAAAGACCCTGGAATTCATAAAAATCCTTACAAATGCCACTTCAATCAAAGACATATTGCATTCTGCAGGAAAGAAGCCGAATTGTCTGTTCTTTTCTCATTCAATCTGTATACATTTGCAAATTCAATACAAATAGGTTTACATGGTTAGAACCTCCTTTCAAAGCAGTAGTATTTTCTTGGCTATTCTGGCATGCCTTCTCTGGTCAACAGCATTTGCAGGAATAAAGATCGGACTGCAATATTCAAGTCCGCTGCAATTTGCCGGTTTACGGTTTATGATATCCGGACTGATGATTTTTCCGTTTTGCAGAAATATTGCTTCTGATATCCGAATTGCAGGAAAAAATTTTGATAAAATACTATGGATAAGTCTTTTTCAAACGGCCATTCTCTACACTTTTTTTTATCTGGGGATCAATAAAACACCGGCAGCAGTAGCGGCAATTATTGTGGGCGGAAGTCCGCTTTTTGTTGCCCTGCTGGCACACTTTACAACAGGTAAAGATCCTTTGACAATAAGAAAAATCATTGCTTTGCTTATCGGTTTTTCAGGCATTGTACTTCTCGCTCTTGTCAAAGATCGAAATATACCGGGACACGGGAGTGTGATCGCAGGCATTGTGCTGTTGGTTACCGGCAATATAGCCGGCAGCTACGGGAATATCCTGGTATCAAAAAACAAGGTAAACATTTCACCTGTTTTTTTGAATGCACTTCAGATCTTTATGGGAGGTGCAATCATTCTTATCCTGTCCTTCCTCTTCGAGGAATCTACATTCACACACAAGCCTCTTCCTTACTATATTTCCCTTGGCTGGCTGAGTTTTCTTTCAGCAGCGGCCTTTTCTCTTTGGTTTGTTGTATTGCATCGTCCCGAAGTAAAAGTGTCGGAAATAAACGTATGGAAATTTATTATCCCAGTTCTTGGTGCAATACTTAGCTGGTTAATCATTGCCGGTGAGCAACCACGATGGTACACTATTTTGGGTATGATCCTTATTGCTGTGGCGATCCTGATAATTTACGGCAAAAAGAAACAATGATCTGATATTCTATTCTTCCAGAATCCCCATTTGTTGCATGAGCAGAGAAGCATTCATTTTGGTTGTGATGCCCTTTCTCAATCTATAATCAAAAGAAATACAGGTATTATCAATCTCTATTTCGAAACACAGGTTTTTCACTTGTCCGGGAAACTCACTTTCAATACCTGCCAGCGCGAGATCGTGTGTTGCAATAATTCCTGTTCCCTTGTATTTTAGTATTTGTTTCAATGCCGATCGGGAACCTTTTTGTTTGTCGAGGGAATTTGTGCCCTTTAATATTTCATCCAGAATAATAAAAAGATCATCTCCTTTCTTCAACCTGTCAAGCATCTCTTTCAATCGCTTCAACTCAGCATAAAAATAAGATTCATTTTTATTCAGAGAATCACTTGTTCTCATACTGCTGAAAACGATCATAGGCTTAAATATCAGCTTTTCGGCACATACAGGTGCACCTGCCATAGCCATAACCAGATTGGTCGCTATTGTTCTCAGAAAAGTACTTTTCCCGGCCATATTGGCTCCGGTGATAATCCTGAATTCTCCTTTTTTAGCTATCTTAAAATCATTACAAACCCTCTGACCGGATGGTATTAGAAAATGTCCGATGCTTTTTGTTTCAAGGATCGTGGTCATTGAAATTTCAGGGTAGACATAAGAAGGGTGATTGAATGCAAAAGTTGCCAAACTCGTATATGCATCAAATTCGGCAAGTTTATCCATCCATTCTTCAAAATATATCCCTTTCTGCTTTCTCCATTTTTCAAGTCGCAGCATACATTGTATATCCCATAATAAAATCCCTTCAAGAAAGATGGCAGCAAGAATATTCAACCGATTATCGAAAGCAGATATGATTTGCGATAAATTCAGAATGGATTTGGATGCAGAATTTGAACCTGATATAAGAATATCATAAAGTACATTGAGCTTCTGTCCTTTATAGTTAACTTTTTCAATAATTGAGAAAAGTACAGCATATTTTCTTAAGGTTCTCAAATGTTTGCTGATCAACCCGTGCTCCCTTGAATTCAAGGTGAGTTTAGTCCCAACAATAAGCAAATTTGTCAGAAACAGTAAAATGGATATGCTCCTGAAAACAGGTAAAAAAAATGACAGAACAATGCAAATGCATAAAACTACCGGAAATACCCGGGCAATAAAAATCATAAGTTTGTTGGACAGATATTGAACAGGTTTATTTATCCATTCTTTTAGCAACTCAACATCTGAGGATTCATCTTTTTGGAATGACCCGGCAGCCCTGAAATTCTGCAACAGGTCAATCATTGAGCTTAGTTCGTTAACTGCTTTCTGTCTGCTGACAATCGTTTCCGATTCAAGAGTCTCTTTAATTAGCAAAGAAGCCAGTAACTCTTTCCCTTTAAAAGTCACTGTGCGATTCAAATACTGGTACAATGATCCGGTACCAAAAAGATCCATATCATAACTGTACGGATGTTCATGGTCAATGAAATTGTCTCCGGATTCAAACACCGAATAATCATGATCTATCGCGCTGATCTCATTTGTATTTACGGTAATCAGCGCCTGTGTATGTTTATACTTCTCATTTTGATTGTTATATGCCTTTACAGTGATCAGAAACAATACCAGACAGGATATAACAATGCTCAATCCTGCTGAGATCGATTTCGGGACAATAACAAAAATTGCAAGTACGACCAGTACAAACAGGATAAGCCTTGTAAATGCAAATAGTTTGAGTCTTCTCTTTTCCAGTTTTCTGATTTCCTGAAGCTGAACCAGCTTATTCCTGTAAAATCTCCGAATATCAATCATACAATGTAAAACTTAACTGCCATTACATTCATTCTTGTATTATATCCCTGCTTGTATTGCTTGTTTAAATCAAAATCCCATACCCATTTCTTTGCAATCATATTCTCCGGGATCTCACAATAAAGCAAAGAATTCTTTTGTAAAATCATTTCTTCTTTGAAATGAATTTCCTCATAATCAGTAATCATACAGGATGGTCCTGTTTTTAAAAGTTTCACATGATTTTCCTGAATCATCGATCTTAATTGAATAATACTCTTCTTGTCAATGAATTTCTTTTTCAATTTCAAATAATCGACAATCAGAATATCCAGTTGATTAAGAATATTCACCGATACAATAAAATCTGTATTAAAAGGCAGAAAGTTCCGTTGTTTTGCCAGCAATTCCTCCAGGATGGTAAGTTCATTTTCCGTAATCTCTCTTTGCCTGTATATATAATCTATAATACCTCCTGTCAGATCCATTTTCACAAAACGAAAAACAGAATGATCTCTATATTTATGAAGGATCTGCCTTGGATGCCTGATATCATAAAATACTACTTCCTTACAATTATTCATTAAATATTCTGCAGGTATATCCAACAGCCAACCGCTTCCAAGAATCGAAACTTTTTTCGGTGCATTTTCTTCCAGACACTCAATAATAAATTTCCTGGTATTGGACAAATGTAAGTCCCAACCTTTTTTTTCAGAAATATATCTTTTCGCTATCCCTTCCTGATCTTTTGAATATCCCATTGTATTGAATATCTTATGTGAAGGAAAGAGGTTCAATTCAAAATCCGAAAGAGTATCTTTCATATAATATAAATGTTTGACTTTAAGCAATTTAACAAGCATTGCAAAATTGAATCATTCAATATTCCTGCCATACAAATGTATTATTCTCATTTGTTTTTATTAAAGTTTTTTGTGCATTCGTGGAATTGTGAGAAAATAATTCGTGTCTGAACAAACCAAGTTTATAACTTTGCGTATATGATCTCGAGTTAAAATACGAACAGAAAAAATTGGCACAGTAGTTGATTTATTAGCAGTAACTATTCAAAATTAATCATCATGATAAAAACAAAAATTCTTTTCAGTCTTATGGTATCATTAGCTTTGGGCTTTGCATCAGAAACATTTGGCCAAGCAACCTTGGATACTATTTTTAAAATTGAAGGAAAGGTGATGCCTGTTGATGTTGTGAAAGTTACTCAGAATTATGTGAGTTTTCTTGTTCCGGGTTCACCTGAAACATATACTATGGAACGTAAACAGATTCACAAAATAATTTATAAAAATGGTCGCATTGAAGAATACAACAAGCCTGTTTTTGAAATGGTTGACGACTATTCATGGGAAGCTGTCTGGCTGACCGAAGACCGCAGAGAAGTAGCAGAATTGTACAAACGAGGAAAAATTAGTGCCAAATCGCCGGCAAGTTCACGCAGTCCGAAAGCAGCAAAAAAGAATGCTACCATCCGTCTGCAGAAAAAAGCTGCTTCGATGAAGGGTATCGTTGTGCTTGTAACAAAGAGACAAGCCACAGGAGGTTATGGAGAATATCCCGGATATTATATCGAAGGTATTGTGTATGGAACAGAACCACTGGAGGAGGAATATGTGGATGAGGATCTGATTGACGGCAATGTAGTACTGTAAAAACAGAGATCAGGAACTTAAGGAGCCAGTTTATTTTGACTCCTTTTTTTCAAAATATATTTTGTAAAATTGACTCAATAATGCCGGTTGTTTTCAATTGCATTTTGTTTAAAGCTTCTTCAATAATCTTATAGTCATATCTGATCCCAGTCAGCTCTTTTGGGAAGTTTTCTTCCAATTCCTTAATCGCGTTTGATATTAGTTCAGCTTCCTGAACAATTCCATTCCTGATTTTTAAATTCAATTTCAGTTTTATTGTTTTATAATTTATAGTCTTCTGTATTTCAAAGTCCGGAGAATATCCAAAAATCCATTCCCATGTAGAATATTTGCTATTTCTAAGTGCAATGATTTTTTCTCTTTCCTGTTTTGTATATTGATAGTCACAAGTATTTGTATAATACTCTTTTATGAAATGATAAAAGTCCATTATAAAACGATCAATATCCATATTGACAGTTAATAATTCCGAAATATTCCCTACTTCCGACCGATTGGACTGAACTGCTTTATCAAGATATATTCCGCTTCTTTTTTCAACAGAACCTCGTAATAGCTCGAGGTTTGTATTGAAGAGCAATGTTCCGTGATGCAATACACGATTTTTATAGATATGTTCAGCGTTTCCTGAGATTTTCAGACCGTTCACAAGGATCTCGTTTTTTGTTCCCGGTCTGGCCGGTAAATTTTTCGAATGAAGAAATTCAATCACGGGTTTAAAATACCTTGCGAAATCCACCAGTTTACCTTTCTCGCCATTCATAATAAATGAGAAGTTCAGGTTGCCGGCATCATGATAAACAGTTCCTCCTCCGGTAAGTCGTCTTGCAACAGGGATTTTATAATCCTTTATAAAACGATAACTGATCTCGGCCATTGCATTCTGATGTTTTCCCACTACAACGCATGGATCCGACCGCCAAAGCATAAAATAATTTTCTTCTTTGGTTTTCAGAAGATACTCTTCAGAAGCCAGATTGAAATAAATATCTTTGTCCCCTGTTAATATGCAATGCATTCGCATTTCAGATGAATAGATTATATTAGTATTTTAACTTATCAATTCATACTGTCAAAAATAATCCAAATGGAAAAGCTAGTCGAAAGATTCCTAAAGTATGTTAAGATCAATACCCAATCTGACGAAAAAACTGATCAATGTCCTACAAATCCTGTCGAGCTTGAATTTGCCAAAGAACTTGCCTGTGAACTAAAGGATTTGGGTCTGAAAGATGTTGAGGTTGATAAAAATGGGTACCTTATGGCTACATTGCCTTCCAATACAAAAAAAGCTGTTCCGGCTATCGGGTTTATTGCGCATATTGATACAAGTCCCGATTGCACTGGTGAAAATGTAAATCCAAAGATCTGGGAGAATTATTTTGGAAAAAATCTTGTTTTGAATGAAAAGAAAAATATTATCCTTTCGCCAAAAGAATTCCCCGCATTGAACCATTATATCGGTCAGCCCATTATTACGACTGACGGAACAACATTACTAGGGGCTGATAATAAGGCAGGAGTTGCTGAAATTGTTACTGCCATGGAATACTTGATAAATCATCCTGAAATCAGGCATGGCAAAATCAGAATTGCTTTTACACCAGACGAGGAAATTGGTCGTGGTGCAAATAAATTTGATGTAAAGAAATTTGGAGTTGATTTTGCATATACCATTGACGGAGGACCCATTGGTGAGATTGAGTATGAAAATTTCAATGCAGCAAGAGCAAAAATAAACATCCAGGGATTGAATGTTCATCCGGGAACAGCAAAACACAGGATGAAAAACTCTATGCTTCTGGCTCTTGAATTGGAACGGATGCTGCCTCAGAATGAAAAACCCGAGTATACTGAAGAGTACGAAGGATTTTACCACCTCACTGAGTTTCACGGAACCGTTGACAGTACAAACATCAGTTATATCATCCGCGACCATGATAAAGAAGAATTTGCCAGAAAAAAGAATCTTCTGATAAAAATTGTCGATCACCTGAATTTAAAGTATGGAACTGGTACAATTAAGCTTACTCTGGTTGATCAATATTACAATATGAGAGAGAAGATCGAACCTGTATTTCATATTATTGAACTGGCTTTAAATGCAATGAAGGAAACGGGTGTAACTCCAAGAGTCAAGCCTATTCGAGGTGGTACTGACGGAGCCAGACTTTCGTATATGGGACTTCCATGTCCCAATATTTTCAGTGGCGGGCATAACTTCCACAGCAGATACGAGTTCATTCCCATCCGCTCGATGGAAAAAGCCGTTGAGGTTATTGTAAAAATTGCGGAACTGAATGCAAAATGAACTGCCTCGCAGCAGAGCTGTCGAGGTATCAAAAAGGAACTTAAATCCGGTCGCTGCAAGCAACGGAGTACCAGCCTGTCCGGCTGGCCTTTGATTGTAAAATCAAAAAAATCCCGCTTTATAAGCGGGATTTCGTAACCTAAAACCTATCTATGAAAAGAGTTGATTCGATTAAAAATTCAACCCATATTAACCTTCGTGTTGTTCAGTTTTATCGATTTCAATTTCTGCTCCCTTGATTTTATCTTCCATATTCAACCCTGACTTTATCTCAATATTTATGCCATCCGATAGTCCTGTTTCAATATATCTTTTCTCAAATACCTGCGGATCTGTTTCAACCTCAACATATGTCGAATCACTTCCCTTTTCAAATTTCACCAAACCTTCCGGTATTACCATTACACTATCTCTCCTGTCAAGCACAATATCTGCATTTGCACTGTATCCTGCCCGAATAAATGCATCTTCACTAATGGTTACCTGAGCTTTGATCTCAAACTGGACCGTCCCGTTTTCTTCGACACCTTTCGGAGATATATATTCAAGAATAGCATCGAATTTCTGACTTTCAATAGCTCCAATAGTAAGTTCAAGTTTCATGCCTTCCCTGATTTTCCCAACTTCAGTCTCGTCAATCTGACCTTCGAAAATCATCTCTCCCATATCTGCAACCGATGCAATAGTTGTTCCTTCATTGAATGTATTTGCCTGTATTACGGAAGTTCCGACTTCAACCGGCACATCAAGTACCATGCCTTCAATAGTAGAACGAATCAATGTATTTGAGGATCCTCCCGTTTTTTTTGTTATTCCGTCTTTTATAAGCTGAAGGTTGTTTTCAGCGGCTTCAACTTCTTCAAGTGCCGAATTGTATTCTATACGTACTTTCTGAAATTCTGCTTCCGGAATCACCCCTTGTTCATAAACCTTCTTTTGCCTGTCATAAACAAGTTTGGCATCTTCAAGCTGCAATTGAGCTTTGTTTAATCTTGATTCGGCAGAATTAAGAGCAACCATATCAGGAATGATTTTAACCTTGGCAATAAGATCGCCTTTCTTCACATGTTCTCCCGCTTCCACATAAATTTCAGAGACTATTCCTGAAACCTGCGGTTTAATCGTAATTTCCCTTCGGGGAATAACCGAACCTGTTGCTACGGATTTTTTTATGACATCAGATACAAACGGTGTTTTAGTTTCAAAAACTGTGTCTTTCTTTTTTGATTTATTGTACAACATCACCAGGCTGCCTAAAACAGCAATTGTAAAAACAGCAACCAGAATAATACGAATTACCTTTTTCATGTTTTGATATTTATTATTTATTAATTCTCATCACGTATCGCCTCAATTGGCTTAATGGATACTGCCCGTTTTGCGGGAATCATTCCGGCAAATATTCCTGCCAGAATCAGTATAATCAATGCTTTGATGGCAATACCAAATTCCACTTCCGGATTTATGAACATCATTTCATTCGGGTTTCCGTTTGCAACCGCTTTGTTTACGAAAGCAACTACATAAATTCCCAATGCCATTCCGGTCATTCCTGCAAGAGATGTTAAAAAAACAGATTCGGAAATAACGGTTGAAATGATTTTAAAAGGAGTCGCTCCCATAGCACGTTTAATTCCAAATTCTTTTGTTCTTTCCTTGATAATGATTAACATGATATTACTGACACCAATTACCCCTGCCATAAGAGTTCCTATACCAACGATCCATATCAATCCCCGAATGCCCAGGAATAGCCCTCTCATTTTCTTAAATTCCTTTCCAACATTGTTATATCCAAACGCTCCATCATCATCAGGATGCAAACTATGTCTTTGCGCAAGAATGGATTTCACCTGATCTTCAATATCACTGATATCATACTCGGGTTTGCCAACAATTGAAAAATGATCAACAATATCCGGATAATTGTAGACTTGTTCCGTAGTACTGAAAGGTATAAACAGAATTGAATTCTGACTTTCTCCCCAACCCCCTGTGTGTTTTGACTTATAAACACCAATTACCTGGAAATACATGCCATTTAACTTTATATATTTTTCAGTTGCCTGTTCTCCGTTCTTGAACAATTCCTCGTAAATTCTGTATCCAAGGAGGGCAACTTTTCTTTTGTGAATGATATCAAATTCATTGATAAATCTGCCTTCAACAATATTCACAGGATCAACCCTGTTCTCATCGGGCATAATACCTTCCACTCTGAATTCTCCCTTTTGTTTTTTGTAAATTGCAGTTGATGTAACCTGCCATCCTCCTCCGTGTACAGTTGGAGTTATTATATCTATTCCGGGTACCTGATTCTTTATTGCATACATATCACTTAACTCAAAGCGATACCAGCGGTTTCTCGGGAATCCTTTATAAGGTATGGTTGTAGCTTGCGCCCAAATGAACATACTATTCGTAGCAAAGTCGCCCATACCTGATGATACTCCGTTTTCAAGGCCGGATCCTGCTCCAAGCATTATCATAAGCATCAGGATTCCCCAAAATACTCCAAATGCTGTTAAACCTGTTCGAAGTTTATTCTTTTTCAACGTGTGAAAAATTTCCTGCCATTTATCGTAATCAATCATAATAGTATATTTTATTCGTCATGCAAAGCAACGACCGGTTGAATATTAGCTGCTTTCCTTGCCGGAATATATCCGGCAACAACTCCTGCCAGTACAATTGCCAGTGTGGCAAGAATAGCAACAGTAAAATCGATCCCCGGATTTCGGAAATACTGCGTTGCAGGCATTGCTTTTGTAATCCCTTCCAATAAGAGGACCCCCAATACAAGCCCAACATAGCCTGCTATTGCAGTTATTAATATCGACTCCTGAATGATCATCCAGATAATTGATCCCGGTTTCGCGCCTATAGCTTTTCTTACTCCTATTTCTTTTGTTCGTTCTTTCACTACAATCAGCATGATATTACTCACACCTACAATTCCGGCAATAATTGTGAAAATGCCAATGATGAGAACAAACATATTAATGCCTTTAAACAAAGCATTCATTTTCTGATGTTCCTCAAGAGCATTCCAACTCCACATGGCACGCTGATCTTCCGGATTGAAATTGTATTTTCTTGCAAGCGTGCTACGAATATCTTCAAGCATTGCATTCGACTGATCAACAGATGCATTGCCTGTTGTAAACGTAATAGCCTGAACCCTGTTTTTGCTGATGAATGTTTTCTGTGCCAATGAAATTGGTATGTACATCCTTTTTGTTTCATTTTCATGGATATCTCCAAAAACACCAACCACTTTAAAACTTATCCCATTGAGTTTTACATATTTACCTATCGGATCCTCCTCTTTAAATAGCTGATCCTTTACCAAAGTTCCGATAACCGCTACTTTCCTGTATTCCTGAATGTCAAATTTATTCAATAACCTCCCCGATACAAGTTTTACATTTTCTACAACCAAATGCCCGGGATGAACAGCTAACACATTGAAATCACCATAATTGTTTTTGTAGCTGATAGCATCTGTATAAACATAATGCCTTGCGGATAAATTTTCGATATTCTCATAACGATCCTTTAACAATTTAAGGTCTTCATTAGTCAATTCAATATCTCTTCCTGCATTCAAACCATTGTATGCCATGCTTGTTCTTCCTCCACCCATCCATACACTGTTTTTTGCATCGCTGAAATTGTACATGACACCTTTGGCGAGTCCATTGCCCGAACCCAACAGGATCACCAGCATAAAGATCCCCCAGGCAACACTGAAGCCTGTTAAAAAAGTCCGTAATTTATTTTTTCTTATTGTGGCAAATATTTCCTGCCATTGATCCAGATCAAGCATAATATGGTTGTTTAAGTGGTTTGTATTCCTTCTCAATATTACCATCTGTCAGCTTAATAATCCTGTCTGTACGTTCTGAAATATCTTTTTCATGAGTAACAATTATGACCGTAATACCCTTGCTATTTACTTTCTGAAAAACATCCATAACTTCGAAAGAAGTCTGGGAGTCAAGTGCACCCGTAGGTTCGTCAGCAAGTATTATTTTTGGATTTGCAATCAATGAGCGTGCAATAGCTACCCTCTGTTTCTGTCCTCCAGAAAGTTCACTGGGTAAATGCTCTGCCCATTCTACAAGACCCATCTCATCCAGGTATTCCATTGCAATAGCATTTCTTTTTTTACGACTAACTCCCTGATAATAAAGAGGTAATGCAACATTCTCCATGGCATTTTTAAACGAAATCAGATTGAAAGACTGAAAAACAAAACCAATCATCCTGTTTCTGTACCATGCAGCCTTTTTTTCACTCAATCCTTTCATCAGCTTATTATCCAGATAATAATTTCCATTATCATACACATCAAGTATACCTATTACATTTAACAAAGTGGATTTCCCGGATCCTGATGATCCCACAATTGATACCAATTCTCCTGATTCAATGGTGAGATCGATCCCTTTTAAAACATGCAAACTATTGTTGCCGGTTATGTAAGATTTGTGAATTTTTTCAAGACGAATCATATATAGTTTTCTTAGATTACAATAAAATTGATTTTTCAATGATTATGCCAATTGATACACAATATTGTCTTACAGATAATTAAGACATCTAATCAGACTGAATTACTTATTTATTTTGTACAATTTGTGTACACTAATGATACACGGAATGTACGATATTGTACACTCCCGTAATCAGTATTCTCTTTATTATTATGAATAACGCAACCATTTGACTTGGTATTGCATCAGATAAATGGCAGCGATTATACATTCAATTTATCAATAAAAACCGTAAATTTGAATTCCTGCATTTCTTAATAATTGGTTGATAATATTGAACATATAATCGAAGGTTGCCGCCGAAATGACTCTGCAGCTCAAAAAATGCTTTACGAGGAGTATAGCGGATGCATGTTTGGTGTTTGCCTTAGGTATGCAGAATCTAAACAGGATGCAGAAGATATTTTGCATGAAGGTTTTTTAAAAATATTTGAAAAGATCCAACAATTTAAATCCAGAGGATCTTTTGTCGGATGGATGAGAAAAATTATGGTGAATACAGCATTGGAGAAGTTTAGGAACCAATACAAGGTTGTATCTATGACAGAAGATGCACAGGAATTTGAACAAACTGCATACGAGGACATTAATGTGAATCTGACTGCAATGGAACTGATGAATTTTATCCAGGAATTGTCACCACAGTACAGAATGGTTTTTAACATGTATGCAATTGAAGGATATTCTCATAAGGAAATCGGTACTATATTGCATATTTCTGAAGGAACCTCAAAGTCAAATCTGTCAAGGGCAAGAATGATTCTCCAGGAAAAAGTGAAAGCATATTATAAACAAGGGTTAAGAAGAGAAGAAAAGTCATTATGAAATTGATAAATGGAAATATTGATCAGATCTTTAAGGAGAGTTTGTCTGACGTAAATGTTTCTCCTCCGGATAGGGTATGGGACAGAATAGAAAATGATCTCGCTTTGCATCAGAAAAGACGGGTAATGCCAGCATTTCTTAAACTTGCCGCTGTTGTGTTGTTATTGCTTGGAGGTATAGGATTGATCCTGAAATTCTCTCACAAGAAAACAGATCATCCACAAGTAGTTGAAGATATCAAAACGCCTGTTGAAATACTTAAAAATGAAAATGTCACCTCAGAAAATACTGTCATAACAGGTGAAGAAAAATATCTTAATTCCCCAAATAACCAGAAACAGAAGGACATCAACGATGTGCCGGTTATTGTTCATCAAGAAATTGTTCAGGAGAAAATTCTTGCTGACAAAAAAGAAGAACCTGTTATTCAGGAAAAAATCATTATGATTCATACTCAGGTTGCTCACAATGCTGATATTAGCAACAACTATCTCAATGAAGAATCAGAGATGAATATGACAGGTATTAATACACAGGCTATTCCTGTGTATTATTCCTCAAGAACAAATGCATACAGTTCATTATATGCCGAAGAAATAAACTCAACAAAAGACCATAACCTTCAATGGTCAATTGGCGGCCAGGCAGGGCCTCAATATTCATACAGGGAAGTATTTGTGAATGATGCCGGTTATCAAAACATAGATCTGGATGAATATGAATCAGGTATGGTAACTTATGCAGGCGGCATAAACGTTCAGTTAGGTACTTCAAAGAGGTTTACCGTGCAATCCGGCGTGTATTATTCAAAAATAGGAACCAATAAGGCAGAAATATTAGCAGTCCGATCCGATAATTTAGACAGATACGGATTCCCTGAGAAAATCTGGTTTGAAAATATACCTTCTGACATTGCAAATTCAACCGGAAGTTTTACTTATGACGACAGAGCCACTCCAAATACCCAGCCTGATAATTCTGATGTTGAATATATGAAAGGCGAAAATGTTGTACAGGAATATTTTGAATACATTGAGATCCCATTTGTGGTTCGCTATAAAATCATTGACCGCAAACTGGATATTGATTTGAACGGTGGACTTTGGACAAATTTCCTTATCGATTTTGATGCTACTTCCACTTCAGGCAATACAGTGAATTTGACACCGGAACCTGACAATGTCAATAAAATCAATTATAGTGGGTCATTGGGCATTGGTTTTGATTATCCTGTAACCTCAAATATTTTATTTAATCTCGAACCTGTTTTTAAGTATTACCTAACGCCTATTAATAACATTGAAGAAACCAAAGTCCATCCTTATACCTTTGGTATAATGACAGGTATAAGATATTCTTTTTAATATCCGAATTCAAGAATACTTATCGGTAATTGTCTAATTTTGCCATAAGAAGAGTTATACTGAAATCTGAAAATTATTTATTATGGCAAATGCGCGTGGATTTAATAAAAAGTCATCCAATTACATTGTTTTTGCAAGCATTCTGGGAATACTAATTATTACAGTATCTTTTTCTGCATTTAAAACAAACTTTATCAACCAACCCGATTCTAACATAATAGTTACGTCTCCTTTTCTTCCGGAGAAGGTAGAATTCTGCGGAGAAAATGTGCCCCTGCAATACTACGATGTTTTTGAAAGTCTTGAAAAAGAAATTATTATCAATACATACTACCATTCACAAACCATGCTTTTTATTAAAAAGGCCAACCGGTATTTTCCGGTTATCGAAAGTATATTAAGGAACAACAATATTCCGGATGATTTTAAATATTTGGCTATTGCTGAGAGTGGGTTATCAAATGTCGTTTCTCCTGCAGGTGCTGCCGGTTTTTGGCAAATACTTGAAGAGACAGCTAAAGAATATGGTCTGGAAATTACTGATGAAGTTGATGAACGCTATCATTTGGAAAAAGCCTCCGGAGCAGCCTGTGATTTTTTACAAAAATCTTTTGAAAAATACAACAACTGGACTATGGTTGCCGCTTCATACAATGCGGGACGAAAAGGTGTAGACAGACAAATTGATAAACAGGGAGAAAGTGATTATTTTGATCTCTTATTCAATGAAGAAACTGCCCGTTATATTTACAGAATAATTGCAATAAAATTAATACTTGAAAATCCTGATGTTTATGGGTTTAATCTTACAAAAGATGAACTGTATAAGCCTTCGCGATACAAAGTAGTTACAATTTCAGATTCTGTTGATGACTGGGGAGAATTTGCGCGAATGAATGGAACGAATTACAAAATGCTGAAGTTTTTAAATCCTTGGTTAAGAGATAAAATGCTAACCAATAAAACCAAAAAAGAATACCTTATTAAAATTCCTACCACGAGAATTATGAATTAATTCTCAATAATAAAGCATTATGTATATCAGGTATTTACGGAGAACTAACAGATCATGGAACCGGAGAAAGAAATAAGAGTCTATGGTGCCCGCGTGCATAATCTCAAAAATATTGATGTTGCCATTCCGCGTAATCAACTTACAGTAATAACAGGTCTTAGCGGGAGTGGTAAATCCTCTCTGGCTTTCGACACTATTTATGCTGAAGGTCAAAGAAGATATATCGAAACATTATCAGCTTATGCAAGACAATTTCTGGGCAATATGGAACGTCCGGATGTTGATAAAATTACCGGCCTGAGCCCTGTGATCAGTATTGAGCAAAAAACCACCAACAAAAATCCCAGATCTACAGTTGGTACTACCACAGAAATATACGATTTCATGCGACTTTTATTTGCACGTGCAGGAATTGCATACTCATACAATACAGGCGAAAGAATGGTTCGGTATACCGATGAACAGATCATTGAATTGATTATTAAAAACTTTGAGAATAAAAAGATCTTCCTGCTCGCCCCGGTAATTAGAGGCAGGAAAGGTCATTATAAAGAACTTTTCGGGCAAATCTTAAGAAAAGGCTTTCTGTATGTACGAATTGATGGTAATATTACTGAGATAAGGCACGGCTTGCGTGTTGACAGATACAAAACTCACAATATTGAGATTGTAATTGATAAATTCGATATTCAATCTTCCGATAAAAAAAGATTGCGCAATTCTGTTATTACTGCGATGCATCATGGAAAAAATACGATCATGTTACTGGAAAAACACAGTAATGAATGTAAATATTTCAGCCGACAATTGATGTGCCCTTCATCCGGAATAGCATATGATGAACCGGCACCACATTCTTTTTCTTTTAACTCTCCCCTGGGGGCATGCCCTGAGTGCAATGGTCTGGGAACTATCAATCAGATTGATATGAACAAAATCATTCCCAATAATTCTTTAAGTATTAAGCAAGGCGGAATTGAACCCTTGGGCAAATACAGAAATACACTCATATTCTGGCAACTGGAAGCCATTGGGAAAAAATACGGATTTACCATCAATACGATGATTAAAAATATTCCGGAAGAAGCTTTGAAAATTATTCTTTACGGTTCTGAGGAATCCTTTAAACTTGAAAACACTCCTTTGGGTATTAACTCAAATTACTTTCTGAGTTTTGAAGGCGTGGTAAATTATATACATAACCTACAGATAAATAACGGCAACGGTTCAGGTCAGGAATCAAGCTGGGCGAATCAGTTCATTCAAAAAACAATATGCCCGGTATGCAATGGTCATCGATTAAAGAAGGAATCCCTCTATTTTAAAATTCATGATAAAAACATAGCCGAACTGGCTGAAATGGATATGAACGAACTTGCCCGATGGTTTGAAAATATAGAACAGTTTCTGGATGAAAAACAAAAGAAAATTGCTGCCGAGGTGTTAAAGGAATTGCGTACAAGAATCCGGTTTTTGCTGGATGTCGGACTGGGATATCTTTCGCTTAACCTGCCATCACGCAGCTTGTCGGGGGGTGAAAGTCAAAGAATCAGGCTGGCAACACAAATCGGATCTCAACTGGTAAATGTGCTTTATATTCTTGATGAACCAAGTATTGGACTTCATCAGTGTGACAACGTAAAACTGATAAAGGCATTGAAATCACTTCGCGATGCCGGCAATTCAATTGTGGTTGTTGAACATGATAGAGAAATGATACAATCTGCTGATTACCTGGTTGATATGGGTCCATTTGCCGGCATTCACGGTGGTGAAATTGTATCGGCCGGAATTCCTATGGCAGTAAAACAATCGGATAGTCTTACTGCCCGCTATTTGCGTGGTGAAGAAAAAATTGAAGTTCCCAAAACCCGAAGAAAAGCAAATACCAAATGTATTGAATTAAAAGGAGCCAGAGGACACAATCTGAAAAACGTATCCGTGAAATTTCCATTGGGTTTGTTTATTTGTATTACAGGAGTTTCAGGAAGCGGCAAATCCTCACTCATCAACGAAACATTATATCCTGCGCTGAGCAAACATTTGTATCGTTCAAACAAAGAAATTCTTCCCTATTCTGAAATTACGGGATTGGAACATATTGATAAGGTAATTGATGTAGATCAATCACCGATCGGAAGAACCCCAAGGTCAAATCCTGCAACATATACAGGAGTATTTTCCGATATTCGAAATATTTTTTCACAAACAACAGAAGCAAAGATTCGTGCATACAAACCCGGAAGATTCTCATTCAATGTAAAAGGGGGCAGATGTGAGGCCTGTCAGGGAGCCGGTGTGCAGACGATTGAAATGAATTTTTTACCCGATGTATATACAGAATGCAAAGAATGCTCAGGCAAACGTTATAATCGTGAGACATTGGAAGTAAAATATAAGGGCCAAAATATTAATGAGGTATTGGAAATGACTGTGAACCAGGCTTATGATTTTTTTAAATCCATCCCAAAAATCCATAAAAAACTGAATGCACTTAAGAAAGTGGGATTAGGTTATATAAAACTTGGCCAGCCATCAACCACTCTCTCAGGTGGTGAATCGCAACGTATTAAACTTGCAGCGGAACTGGCTAAGAAAGATACGGGCAAAACACTTTATATTTTGGATGAACCTACAACAGGGCTTCATTTCGAAGATATACGTGTACTTCTTTCCGTGCTTCAGCATCTTGTTGACCGGGGAAATACAATTATGATCATTGAGCATAATCTTGATGTGATAAAGGTGGCTGATTATATCATCGATCTTGGGAAAGAAGGAGGGCAAAAAGGCGGATCCGTGATTTGTAAAGGAACTCCCGAAGAAATAATTAAGTGCAATTCCAGTTATACAGCACAGGTCCTGAAGAAAGAACTGACCGCATGATCCGATTGTTAATTCTTGTAACTATGATCCTTTGAAATTCGTTATATCTTTATCGAAACAGAAGAATTACTTAATGATATATATATGTCAAGCAATGAAGATAAAATAAAACTGGCATTCAAAACGAAAAACTGGAATGAGATCAAGACGTATGATAGCTGGAAGATTTTTAAGATCATGTCTGAATTTGTTGAAGGTTTTGAAAAACTGGCCAGAATAGGTCCCTGTGTCTCAATTTTCGGAAGCGCCAGAACAGAGCCGAATTCACAATACTATAAACTGGCCGAGGAAATTGCTTTTCAACTTACACAACATGGCTATGGAGTAATTACCGGAGGAGGCCCGGGAATTATGGAAGCCGGAAACCTGGGAGCAAAAAGAGGAAAAGGAAGATCAGTTGGAATAAATATTGATTTGCCTTTTGAGCAGGATCCAAATTTGTTTATAGATTCCGATAAATTAATTACATTCGATCATTTCTTCGTCAGAAAAGTAATGTTCATGAAATATGCCCAGGGTTTCATTGTTTTACCTGGTGGCTTTGGTACTTTTGATGAGCTTTTCGAAGCTTTAACTCTCATTCAGACAGGAAAAATCGGACGTTTCCCTATTGTTATGGCTGATAAAAAATATTGGGAAGGATTGATTCATTGGATCAAAGATGTGATGCTGGCAAAAGAAAAAAATATATCTCCGGAGGATCTCAATTTATTTACTGTTGTTGATACTGCCGAAGAAGCAGTAAACACAATAAACCAGTTTTATTCGAAATATCTTCTTAGCCCGAACTTCTAAGAAAAATTATATTTTGCATACTATAAACACAACGCTATACTATGCCAACGAACAAAAAAGAAATCAACAATATTAATGTGTTGTTTTACAATTAATTAGATTAATTTTGTATATACAAACGGACAATAGCGCTTTGCACTTACGTGCCAATATCTATAAATTTATTGGTTACATTAATTTAACTGCCTGATGTATAGAGTAATTGTACTTATCATAAATTTGATTGCAGCTCTTTCCATAGGTTCGATTTTCCAATCAAATGTTGTATTAAACATCGAAGTACCAAATGAAGTAGTTGCAGGCACAGAATTTGATGTTCAGGTAAAAATTCAAAAGGGTAACCTTGAAAGTTTTTCCAGGTTACAACATACTTTTCCTGCGGGACTTACAGCCACCTCATACATTTCTTCCAATGCAGATTTTACCTTTGATGAAAAAAGGGTGCGTTTTATATGGCTGCGACTTCCAAGTGATAATGAAGTTACAGTAACCTATAAGATTAAGGTAGATGAACGGTTGAAGGGTACTTTTGATATACAAGGAAAGTTCTCTTATATCGATGAAAATGAACGTAAATCGGTAAGCATTGAAAGTCAGCCTATTACAATAATACCTTCTCCAAATATCGACCCTGCTTTAATTGTTGATATTAACGATTTCGAGAAACAGGTAGTTCCCTATATACCTCCTGCAACATCAGAACCTCAGATGGCATGTATCAGGCAGAAACCTTATCCCGATAAAACCGGTGATGGTTATATTGTGAACATCCTGGTCAACAAGGAATCAAAACAAAAATTTGCCAAAATAGAAGAATCAATACCTTCAGCATACAAAGCTGTTAATATTGATCCAAAGGAAGCTATATTCACATTTAGAGAAAAAACGGCAAAATTCCTGTGGATGAATCTGCCAGCCGATCCTTATTTTATGGTATCGTATAAATTGATACCTGTTTTGCAGGCTTCAGCACCTCCTCAGTTAAACGGTAAGTTTTCTTATCTCGAAGGTGAAAAAACAATGAGTATCGATATTAAAGAAACTGATATGGAGCTTGCTTCATTAACTCCCGGGGAGATTAACTCCCTGATTTTATCTTTATCCTCGCCTGCTTTGGCTCAAACCACTGAACAAACCAGGGTTGTCGAAACCCTGTCGCAGGAAAAACCTGTCTCTGAAACGAGAAAAGTCAGACCGAAGGAGCCGGAAACAAATATGTCGTATATGCTTGAACCTGAAAATGGAGTATACTATCGTGTTCAACTTGCAGCAGGACATAAAGCAGTGGATATTGAAAAATATTTCAGAAAGTACAACCTGGATAAAGAAGTACGGAAGGAATACCATGAAGGATGGCAGAAGTATTCTGTTGGTTCCTTTGGTGTTTATAAAGATGCCCGCGATTATCGGATTCATATCTGGAATACAACAATTATAAATGATGCTTTTGTATCGGCTTACAACGATGGCAAAAGGATAACAGTGCAGGAAGCTTTAATGATTGCCGATCAAAGGTGGTATAAATAAAACAATATACTTGTTATTGCATTTAAAGAGGAAACCTTAAAATAAATGAATGATTTTAAAAAAATAGTATTTGTTTTTTTTATATCTATTATTCCGGGTATTCTTTTCTCACAAGGTAATATTGAAGATCTTCTTTACACCGAAGTGGATAATTTAAATCCTGTTTATAAGCCTGTTATTGGTTTTGGGATCGGAACATACAATTTTTTCGGCGATGTTCACGATCCCAGACAAAATCCATTAAATGGTACATTTGGCTACAAAGTAAACATCTCCACATTTGTAGATAACAAACATTATATACGTGCTAATTTCTTTTTTATGGGTGGTGCGCTTTCCGGAAATGAACGCTCTTATAATGATTTAAGGCGGAATATGAATTTCCGTTCAGATATTCTTGTATTCGGCGTAAACCTGAATTACGATTTCGATAATTTTTATAAAAAATACAGGAGAGTCCACCCTTTTATTTCTGTAGGATTTGAGGTTCTGACATTCAATTCAAAAACAGACAGTTTTACAAATATTGAAGGTGTTGATTACAGATATCACTATGCAGATGATGGAAACATATACAATCTGCCCCCTTCGAGTCTCGATCCAAATTTAAGCGTAATCCGGCGGGATTATACCTATGAAACCGATCTTAGACAATATGATTGGGGACTTGGTGAATATCCTCAATATGCATTTGCTGTACCGGTCGATGTCGGATTGGATTTCTGGCTCAGTGACAGAATAATGTTTCGCCTTGGTGCTTCATATCATTTTGCTTTTACCGATGTCATTGATCATGTGAGTTATGAGAATGATCCGGCTACTGGTGCTGTTGTCGGAGACAAAAGATACGACGACTTCATGTACACATATTTTTCGCTTCATCTGGATTTGTTTTCCAGTAAGAAAACACTGGCTGTTCAAAGATTATTTGCCGACCTGGAGCTTGATCTTACCTTAATTGGAGATGAGGACAATGATGGCTTTATGGATGGTTGGGATCAGTGTCCTGAAACTCCGTTTGGCATAGAGACAGATACTACAGGATGTCCTCTGGATGACGATTATGACGGCATTCCTAATTATCTTGATGATGAGCCTCTTTCCAGATATGGTGCATTTGTGGACGAACGTGGTGTGGAAATCTCAGAAGATAACCTGATCAGCAAATTGGATATGTCTGCAGCTGTACCAAGAAAGGATGTTGAATTGTACCTCAGAACACCTTCATCATACAGCCGTTATGAAGGAGTAAAATATGAAGAAATACCCGAAAAATTCGTGAAAGTTGATGTTGATGGCGATGGTTATATTTCATTTGATGAAATTCTTGATGAAATTGACAGTTATTTTGACTTTGAATCGGAATTAAACTCAGAAGATATTCATGAGTTAAACGATTTTTTCTTTTCGCAATAAGCAATCATCTTACACCTTCCTTAATCTGTCGTGCTGAAGCTTTACATCACGCTTTTTAATATCTTCCCTCTTGTCATATTCTTTTTTACCACGTGCCAATGCAATATTTAATTTTGCATATCCTGTATCTGATATAAACAGTCGTGTAGCAACAATGGTTAATCCACGTTCTCTGGTTTTTCTTTCCAGTTTTCTTAATTCTGAGGCATTTAAAAGCAGCTTTCTGTCCCATGCGGGATCATGATTCGAATATCCTCGTTTTGCATATTCGGCAATGTGCATATTACGTACCCAAAGTTCCCTGTTTTTAAAATAGCAAAACGTATCGACAATGCTGGCCTTCCCCATACGCAGACTTTTTATCTCTGTTCCGGTAAGCACTATGCCGGCTGTATACTTTTCGATAAACTCGTAATCGCGTGATGCTTTTTTATTCCGTATATCAATTTTATTGGCCATTCTAAGGATTTAGTTTGATTTCGTTATTAATATCAGATTTACCATTTGATTTTTAAGCTCTTTTTCATACTGATCCTGGTAATCCGGATAACCATCGGGATTAGTGTTCCATTCCCCGGTTCAATAATAATTTATGATGAGGGTTTCACCAAATGTAAAGTAAAAGTAAATTTGTGAAATAGCAATATTCTGATTGAATTGGAACAGAATAAAGAAAAAGACAAACTGATTGTTGTTCTGGGGCCAACAGCCACCGGCAAAACACAATTTGCAGCCCATCTTGCAAATCGGATACATGGCGAGATTATCAGTGCGGATTCAAGACAAATCTATCGGAAAATGGATCTGGGTACCGGGAAAGATTATGAAGATTATCTGGTAGATGACAAATATGTTCCCTGTCATCTTATTGATATACACGATCCGGGATACAAATACAATGTTTTTGAATACCAGAAGGATTTTTTGAAAGTGTATCCCCTTATAAGGAATAAAGGAAAGATCCCTATTCTATGCGGAGGAACCGGTATGTATATCGAGGCTGTTACAAAAAGATATAAACTTATAGCAGTACCTGAAAACAAAGGATTAAGAAAAACACTGGAGAATAAAAGTCTTGCTGAACTTGAAACGATCCTTTCAGGTTACAGGAAGCTCCATAATAAAACTGACTCAGATACAATTAAAAGGGTTCTCAGGGCAATCGAAATTGAAGAATACTATAAAACCAATGCGGAAACAATCCGGGATTATCCCGATTTTATCCCGGTTTATCTTGGAATTCATGTTGACCGGGAGGTTCGGCGTAATAAAATAACCAACCGCCTCCATTACAGACTGAAAAATGGAATGATCGAGGAAGTAAAAGATCTTTTGGACGAAGGAATTGATCCCAAAGTTTTGATTTATTATGGTCTTGAATATAAGTATATCACACTCTATCTGACAGGAAAAGTAAATTATACAGATATGATTGAGAAACTTAACATTTCCATCCACCAGTATGCCAAAAGACAGATGACATGGTTCAGAAAGATGGAACGTGAAGGAATTCAGATTCACTGGATTGAAGGTATCTTACCAATGGAACGTAAAGTTAAACAGGCTATTTCAATCATTCAGGTTAAATAACTTTGTAATTTTTATACTCCATTATTCTTTTGCCCGTAAGTCTTTCAATAAAACGTTTGAATTTTTCTTTTCCTGAGAATGAATTTTTGGATATGTCGAAATCAAATTTCCAATTTTTCATCTTGATCCTTGATTCCATAACTTTTGGATGAGAACCATTATAACGGGCCAAGGCATCTATCTCAGAATAATCAAATTCTTCAGCTTTGGCAATGTTCTTATCAACCCAGGCATCATCGTACCAGAGTTTATGAAAGTTTTTATGCTTATCCTGTAAAGCACGGGGATCTCTGACCCATCCATAATGAAATATATAAGCATCTATTGGTTTTACTCTTAGCTTTTCATCCTTTCCTTTTCTGAATCCCTGGGCATCACGAAAAGAATATATTTTTTTATCGTTCCTTATCACACGTATTTCGTTTCTGTACCAGCTATAAGACTCTCCAATGTAATCATAGGAGCCATAAAAATGCAAATACTTAAAAAGCAAACCTTCGACATTTTTGTCGTTCTTATATTTCTCCATACCTTCTTTTATTGTATCCAGGTATTTCTCATGAACCACCTCATCACCCTGAATATAGAAACACCAGTCAGTATCATCGGATACCGCCTTCAATGCTTTGTTCGTTTCTTCTGCCAATACATACCCGCCTTCACGCAGATTGTCATTCCAGATAGTCTCAATAATTTCAATTTTCTTTTTATCAATATTCCGAATAAGATTAAGGGTATCATCTTCCGATTTGCCAACTGCTACAATAAAATCATCACAAACAGGCAATATGGATTGTATTGATTCAACAACAGGATAATCATATTTCAGGGCATTTCTGATAAATGTAAATCCTGTGACTTTCATGAATTATGAAGATTAAACAAATCCTGGCAAAAATAGAAAAAACAAGAATAGTATTTGGATCAGAAAAGGCTGAA
>JAFGQO010000088.1 GCA_016935615.1 Bacteroidales bacterium | reverse complement strand
GGGCAGAGGGCAGAAAACCTGGGCAGGACCAATATTGCTTTTTCGCCACAAATTATAACCAGCAGTGAGATACGAATTAACCCGTTGAAGAATTTTTACCTGGTACTCACATCGAATTGTGTTGGAAAACAATACATTGATAATACTTCAAATGATGACAGGGTACTGGATCCCTATTTTGTCGGGCAGTTTAAAATACAATACTCATTTTATACAAAACTGATACGGAATATTGATCTGCATATACTTATTAACAACATCACGAATACAAAATATGAATCAAACGCCTGGGTATATTCTTACTATTTTAACGGCAACAGGCAAAAAGACGATGGATACTTTCCACAGGCAGGAATTCATTTTCTCACAGGTATAAGTTTGCTTTTTTAATTGTTAATAAAAAGATTTGGTGAAACTTATTATTATTTTGATATTTCACAAAGAATTAAGAGGTTAGCATTGCTATTTCTCATCAATTAATGCTACAAACCGACTTATTCTAGGTTTAGTTTTAGGGTTTTAGAAGGCCGGGAGTTCTCCTCCCGGTTTTTCTTTTTTTCACTTTTCACTATCGAGTTCATTAATAATTTTTTCAACTTCAGCCTCTGTTTCAAAAAGCTTGCTTTTACAGAATTTAATTAATTCTGATGCTTCCTTCACATTGACAGACAGCTCATCCACGTCAAGTTCATTGTTTTCCAGCCTTAATAGAATATTTTCCAGTTTGGAGAATGCTTCTTTGTAGGTCATTTTTTTTTGTGTCATAGTGATTTCTTTTTTAGCACGCTGATTAATTTTCCTTTGTATAGTATTGTTACCAATTGATCTCCTTCTTCAATTGTTTTTGTGCTTTTTAGCACCGTTCCGTTTTTCATGGTTATCGAATACCCTCTTTTCAGGATCTTTTCCGGATTGAGATAGATGATTTTGTCATGCATTCTATCCAGTTTATTCAAATTGTTCGCAAATGTAAAATTCAACTGTTTTATAAAATTTCCGGTATAGTTCTCAAGCATATTTTGCGGATATTCTTTAAACTTTCCGGAAGATAATCTGAGGTTGATCTCTTTTTTATTCAGCAGCATCTCTTTCCGATGCACCAGTTTTCTTACTGAGGATACTAACAAATAATTAAAATTCTGAAGATTGGATTTTCTCTTTTGAACCAATTCTTTTATTTTGGAAGTAAAGATTGAGATTTTTGTTTCTATCACGTCCTTTGAATCGGACATCAATTCTTTGGACTTCGAAGTAATTTCCTCTTGCAACCGATTAAGTTCTGAATACCTTCCGGCAAACAGATCGACAAGAAATGCAGCAACAGCGGTAGGTGTTTTAAATCTTGAATGAGCTACAAGATCTGCGACCGAATCATCCTGTTCATGGCCTATGCCTGTGAGAACAGGGAGTGTGAATTGCGTAATATGGTATGCCAGCCAATACGAATCAAAACAGCTCAGGTCTGCCTTGGAACCTCCGCCGCGTATTATAACCACGGCATCAAACAGAGATTCATAATGATATACTTTCTCGAGGGCTTCAATTATTGATTTTTCTGCATCCTCACCCTGCATTATTGCAGGGAATAATTTCAGATAAAATTTAAAATGGAATGGATTATTTACCAGTTGATCATGAAAATCTTCATACCCTGCTGCAGTCAGCGAAGAAATAACAGCAATTTTCTGACACAGGAAAGGTAACTCCAATTCCTTATTCATATGCAGCACACCTTCTTCATCAAGTTGCTGAACTATCTTTTGTTTTCTGAGTGCAAGCTCACCAACAGTGTAGGCAGGTTCGATATCGGTGATATTCAGGCTAAGTCCGTAAACTTCATGAAATTCGACACTGACTTTTACCATAATTCCCATACCGATTGACAGGGACTGATTTGTTGTTGTTTCAAAATAAGGCTTGATCATTCTGAACGTATTGACCCATATTGTGGCTCGCGAGCGGGCAACAATACGATCATTCATTTCAGCTTTTTGAATCAGCTCGATGTAGCAATGCCCTGTCGGATTGATTTTCAATTCACTTATTTCACCTGTCACCCAATATGATCCGGCAAAGTTGTTATCGACAACTTCTTTGATTGTATTATTCAGTTCAAGTAACGATAGTGGGGTTGGTGGCATTTTTCTATTTTATCTTTACAAATGGAATGGTATGAACTCCTCCCGGAAATTCAATTCTGACCAAGTACACACCTGTTTCTATAGAACTAATATCATCAAACTCAAGAACATCATGAGTTTTGTGTATATCTCTCAACTCTTGTTTAATTACAGTGCCGAGCAGATTATAAAAGCTTATAACAACTGTAACATCACCTGCATTGAGTGGGCGGATAATTTCCAGTAATAAATAATCCTGAACAGGATTTGGGAATAAGGTGTAGGTTATGATAGTATTTTCATGTGGTGTCATCAGGCTCTTCAGATATCTTTCTGCAAGGATAAAATTCGGTATTCCGTAACCGTACAGAGAATCCGGTTTTTCATATTGTGAAGCACTTTCTTTGATGGCTTCAATTACCTGGTCTGATTTCGCATTTGGACTTGTCTGCCAGAGACATGCGGTCATACCTGCTATTATGGGAGATGAAAAGGATGTTCCATTTCCCATGATGATTTCTCCGTCTGGCAATTGAACCACAGTATTTGCTCCCTGGGCACATACATCAGGTTTAATTCTCTTGTCAAAACTGGGTCCGCGTGAACTAAAATCAGTGATAATTCCCATATCATCAACTGCTCCGACAGTAATAATGTGATATGCATCTCCGGGTGCAATGATGTAATACCAGGGATCGTCCCCTGCATTGCCGGCACTTGTGATTACTATCATACCTTTTGATGCTGCAATATCAGCGCCAAGAGTTATTGGAGTCGTTGAACCATCCATATTGTTATAGGAATGGTTTTGCAAAGAATCGTCGAATAAAAAGTACCCCAGTGATGAATTAATAATGTCAGCTCCCAGACTATCAGCAAATTCAGCTCCGCAAATCCAATTGTATTCTTCAATGATATATTCTGAATTGCCATCTTCCGTTCTTAATAATGCATAATTTGCTTTTACAGCCGTACCATAAATACTTCCTTCAATGACCCCGCCCATAATAGAGAAGACAGCTGTTCCATGACCATGCGACTCGAAAAATCCTTTTTTGTCTTTAACAAAGTCTTTTATTGCAATCACTCTGTCTTCATTCCAGATATGTTGCAGGGAACTGATCTTATCCGCATTTGTAAAACCCGCATCCTGAATTGCAATCAACATTCCCTGACCTTCAAAGTCAAGAAGATGGAGATAATCCCCATGGATCATTTCAATCTGGTTGGATGAGAAACCATAAGGAGGATATCCGCTTAAAGATATATTCTTGAATTTGTTGTATTCATAAGTCTTATCAGTGATTGCGGGTTTTATTAATTGAGGTTCTGAGGCAATGTAAGTGTAATTTTCAAGAGTATCCATCAATTCATCATTATCCGAAGAAACAATTGCTCCATTTAGCCATTTCGAAACATTGATAACCTGTATCCCAAGATTTTTCAGTTCATTCAGGTAAACAGGATCTACAGGCAGGTCTTGACCGGTAATACTTATACCTTGTCGGATTCTTCTGGCAATTGCTCTTTCAGAAAGATATTCTTGCGGATTGTCAATGGAGAAGGGAGTATTTTCTTTGTCCGTAAAGTTTACCCAATATTTTGATTTTTCAATTTGTGCAAACAATACGCAATGAGTGAATAAAAAAAAAGCAGTCAGGATTGATAATTTAATACGATTTTTCATTTTAATAATATCCTCTTGAGGGTATTACATCTTCAATTGTAGGATCTTCAAATTTACCGATGTTTTCCTCTACCATTTTAAAGAATTCCTGGTATTGTTTTATTATTACTTCTTCATTTTCAGCTTTTCCGTATTTATAAATGATCTCAAACTCTTTCTTTCCTTCGTCTGTGAAAAAGGTCCAGGTACCATGACGCTTATTATCCAAATGATGTCCCATTATGAGCAGATTTCCATTTGGCCAGTACAACGTATAGGGACCGTTTAACTGGTTGTATGAGTATGAAGTTTTAAGTTTCAGGGTTCCATCATCAAAATACTGGTTCCATATGCCGTGTTTTGCATTATTCACCCAATCAATTTCTTCCGAAACCTGTCCGTTAGGGTAATATTGTTTTTCTGTACCGTGTTTAACACCTTTATTATAAACTTCCGTTGAAGTAAGGGTGCCTGTATAAAAACTAAAATAATTCCATGTACTGTCTTTCTTTTCCTGAAAATAGGTCCCTTCTGCGGCCAGTTCTCCATCATTATAGAAGAACTTTGTTTTTACATAATCAGAATTTTGGTTGAATTGCATAATGACTCTAACTTCTCCGGTTTCGTAAAACCTTTTCATTATCCCAACTGGTTTTCCATTATAAAAATAACCTTCATACATGAGTTTTCCATTGGGATAGTCTTTTTTCCAGTAACCTTGTTTCAGACCATTATTATCAACATGGTTAACAGTGTCGTTTTGAGCATTTGCATCAATTGAAGCAACAAATAAAAACAGGGTAAGAGAAAAAAAAATTCCGGTCATTTTTTTTAATATTATAGTGCTAAATGTAACGAATTTATTTTTCACCTGCCAAGATAAATTTTATTTGTGAGACTTAAATTTCATGAGTTTTGCGAAATGAAATTTTCTAGTCGAACCTGCCTGCCAGCCACAGGCTGGTGAACCGGCAAGGCAGGCAAT
>JAFGQO010000087.1 GCA_016935615.1 Bacteroidales bacterium | reverse complement strand
CTCTGATATTCAATTATATATTACTTTGTGGGCATTTCGTGATTTAGTGTCTTGGTGGCGAATTTTCAACTTTTGAGACAGCCTCTTAACTATTGACTCTGATTGTGTTTTCTTAGAATAAGAAATTCATAGCCAAAATAATCGTGGTACTTCAGAAACATCTTGTTCTCATACTCGAGGGCATCAAAGGTGTCCATAGCTTCCTTATTGCCGGCGTATTTTTTCCTGAGTTGTCGTATCACTTTCTTCTGTGGATGAAAATATTCTGTTGTCCATCCTTCGAGTGGAAGAGTGAAATGATCGATGCACAGGTAACCTTGTGTTTCGGCTTCCCTGATCGCTTCATCCACAGTCAATACGTAAAGGCATTTTTCTTCAAGATACCTGGTCAGCTCATCGGGCCGCGTGTCAGTAAGCCAGAATAAATCGGTCAATACCATAAATCCGCAGGGTTTAAGGTACTTTTTCCATTGTTTAAGACCTTCTTTTATTCCAATGATAAAGACAGCACCTTCCGACCAGATCAGGTCAAATAAAGTCTGAAAATTCATCTTTGTCATATCGGAATTTACCGGGTGGATTCTGTTATCATAACCGGCTTTCACAGCGGCAACTTTCAGCGCATCCAGAAAAACCCGGTGGTTATCAACTGCCGTAATATTCGCTTCTGATAACTTTGCCAGTTGAATTGTTTGTACACCTTTACCGCAACCGATATCGAGGATTTCCGGTTGTGCAGGCAGATCTTTTTCAATGCGCTGAAAAGCTCCGCGGGAAGAGGAGTTGTTTCCCGGACCCTGACGTGGAATATTTTCAAAAACTTCGTAAAAATAAGTGTTCATGATGAGTAGAAATTTAATGAAACAAACCAATACATGTGTTGTATCAGATTTGTAAGGTTTAAATATATGTGAATACAATACAGGATTACCCTGAACGGATAACCTTCAGAAGGGGGTCCGAAAGGACCTTACACACGTATAGACAATGTTTGTGTCATAAAAGCTGATGCAAATGTAATGAATAACTGTATAACAAAAAAGAGGGCTTAAAAAGTCCTCTTTTGTATCCATGTTATCTGGTATTTATTCATTCTTCTTCACACTTCTTTTTTCCTTGCTCTTTTCATTTTCAATTTCTTTCACTGCCTTATCCACTTTAATGGTAATTTCTTCTGTTTTCTGGTTCAATCCTACATTTACAATATCTCCTTCTTTCATGTCAGATTTAATAAGGACTTCAGCCATAGGATCTTCCAGGTATTTTTGTATGGCACGTTTTAGCGGACGCGCGCCAAACTGGATGTCGTACCCTTTTTCGGCAATGAAATCTTTAGCGGGATTAGAGAGTTTTATCTTGTAACCAAGGCTTATAATTCGCTGATACAAACCTTCCAGTTCAATATCGATGATTTTGAAAATGTCTTCTTTGGTCAGTGCGTTGAATAGCACAACATCATCGATCCTGTTCAGGAATTCGGGGGCGAATGCCTTTTTCAGGGCATTTTGTATAACACTTTTCACATAGTCGTTACTTTGTGCCTGTTTTGCTTTTGTACTGAACCCGATACCTTGTCCGAAATCCTTTAATTGACGAGTTCCTATGTTGGAGGTCATGATGATGATCGTATTCCTGAAATCAATTCTGCGGCCCAGGCTGTCTGTCAATTGTCCTTCATCAAGAACCTGAAGCAGGATATGGAACACATCGGGGTGAGCTTTTTCGATTTCATCGAGCAGCACAACACAATAAGGTTTTCTGCGTACTTTTTCAGTAAGCTGACCACCTTCCTCATAGCCAACATAACCGGGAGGAGCTCCAACAAGTCGTGAAACCGAGAATTTTTCCATGTACTCACTCATGTCAATACGTACAAGGTTGTCGGTGCTGTCGAACAAGTATTGAGCCAGGACTTTCGCCAGTTGTGTTTTTCCGACCCCTGTCGGACCCAAAAAGATAAATGTGCCGATGGGTTTGTTAGGGTCTTTTAAACCTGCACGATTCCTCTGAATAGATTTAACAACCTTTTGGACTGCCTCATACTGACCGATCACTTTTCCCTGGATCTCATCACTCATTTTCAGTAGTCGTATACCTTCGGCCTGCGCAATACGCTGAACCGGAATACCTGTCATCATGGCAACAACTTCCGCCACTTTTTCATCATCAACAATTTCCCGGTTGCGTGCCAGTTCTTTTTCCCAGCGAAGTTTTTCTTCTTCCAGTCGTTCTATGTATTCTTTCTCCTTATCTCTGAAACTTGCAGCTTTTTCGAAATTCTGATTTTTAACAGCTTTAATTTTTTCCTTCTTTGTTTCTTCCACCATTTTTTCAAGGTCCAGAACACTTTCGGGGACAACAATGTTTGAAATATGGACCCTCGATCCTGATTCATCCAGTGCATCGATGGCTTTGTCGGGCAGGTGCCTGTCGGTAATGTACCGGTTTGTGAGTTTCACACAAGCCTGTATGGCTTCGTTGGTATAGATTACATTGTGGTGGTCTTCGTATCTTTCTTTAATGTTGTTCAGGATATCGACCGTTTCTCCTTCGGAAGTCGGTTCGATCATTACTTTCTGAAAGCGGCGTTCGAGAGCGCCGTCTTTTTCAATATGTTGTCTGTATTCATCGAGAGTAGTAGCGCCTATGCATTGTATTTCGCCTCTTGCAAGGGCAGGTTTCAGCATGTTGGCAGCATCCAGGGAACCTGTTGCTCCGCCGGCACCGACAATGGTATGTATTTCATCAATAAAAAGGATCACGTCGGATGTTTTCTGAAGTTCATTCAGGATGGCTTTCATGCGCTCTTCAAACTGTCCGCGGTATTTTGTACCGGCAACAATCGAAGCAAGATCGAGTGTCACCACCCGTTTTCCGAACAGAACACGGGAGACTTTCCTTTGCATAATGCGCATGGCAAGTCCCTCGGCAATTGCAGATTTTCCTACACCGGGCTCCCCGATAAGTATAGGATTGTTTTTCTTTCTTCTGCTGAGTATCTGGGCAAGACGTTCAATTTCTTTTTCACGTCCCACAATGGGATCAAGTTTATCTTCTTCGGCAGCTTTTGTCAGGTCAATGCCAAAATTATCCAGCACAGGAGTTTCGGAACTTGATTTGGAGGATTGTTCCTGTCCGCCTTTCCCCGGACCGAATGTACTTCCGGGCTCGTCTTCCTCATGGGGGAATTCTGCTTTGGGTTCTGCTTTTTCAATGGATTCGCTTACATCTTTTTCCAGTTCCTTGCGGACATTGGCATAATTGATATCGTGTTTTTCCAGTACCTGTGCAACTTTGCTGTTTTCATCTTTCAGGATGGCCAGCAACAGATGCCCCGTATCGATGGTTGTTTTTTCCAGCGATTTAGCTTCGAGATACACCAGCTTCAGTATCCTTTCCGACGATTTTAAGAGCGGTATGTTTTCCGTATGTGTGACTTTGATGGGGCCGCTGGGATTCAGAGATCCCTCGATGTCTTTTCTCAGCTCATACAGATTGGACCCCAGTGTGACAAGTACATCAATAGCAATTCCTTCTCCCTCACGCAAAATACCGAGGAACAGGTGTTCAGGACCAATCTCAGTATTACCAAGCCTTATAGCTTCTTCTTTGCTATACGATAATACGTCTTTTATTCTTTGTGAAAACTTTGCATCCATACCATTCTAATTAATCATTCTTCTATCAGTTTTTTCAGCACTTTGATCATGACAAATATACTAATTATTAACAACGTTTTATAAACACCTTTTGTTGATAATTACAAGGTGATTTTTATCATTTTCACACCATAAATATCTACTTTAGCAAGCGCATTTTCTAATAAATTTAACATTATTTTTCCACAAATAAAATCTTATCAAAATAAACAATGGCCGAAGGAGAGAGAATTATTAAGATCAACATTGAAGAGGAAATGAAATCAGCCTACATCGACTATTCGATGTCGGTTATAGTATCAAGAGCTTTGCCCGATGTAAGAGACGGATTAAAACCTGTTCACCGAAGGGTTTTATTTGGCATGTCGGAGTTAGGTGTCGGAGCCAGCAGGCCATTTAAAAAATCGGCCAGGATAGTGGGAGAGGTGCTTGGAAAATACCATCCTCATGGCGACGGTTCGGTGTATGATGCCATGGTGCGTATGGCCCAGGACTGGTCATTGCGTTATCCGCTGGTTGACGGACAGGGAAATTTCGGTTCCATGGATGGTGATAGTCCGGCAGCTATGAGGTATACGGAAGCCCGTTTGCAACGCATTGCTGAAGAAACACTATCGGACCTCGACAAAGATACGGTTGATTTCCAGTTGAATTTTGACGACACCCTTGAAGAACCTACCGTATTGCCTACACGAATTCCCAATCTCCTGGTGAACGGAGCATCAGGAATAGCTGTAGGGATGGCTACCAATATGCCGCCTCATAATCTGAAAGAAGTGTGTGATGCTGCAATTGCATATGTAGACAACAAAGATATATCCGTTGAAGAACTGATGGAATATATCAAAGCTCCCGATTTCCCAACAGGGGGTATCATATATGGATACAATGGCGTTAAGGAAGCCTTTGAAACAGGGCGAGGACGAATTGTGCTGCGGGCAAAAACGGAAGTTGAAGTAACAGCATCCGGAAGGGAAACTATTGTGATTTCCGAAGTACCATACCAGGTAAACAAGGCTGAAATGATAAGGAAGATAGCCGAGATGATCAATGAGAAGAAGATCGAAGGTATTTCCTATATCAATGATGAATCGGACAGAAAAGGTTTGCGTGTAGTCATTATTTTAAAGAAAGACGCACAGTCAGGTGTAGTGCTGAACAAATTGTTCAAATATTCTCAGCTACAGACAAGTTTCAATGTGAACAATATTGCTCTTGTCAGGGGACGCCCGCGGATGCTGAACTTAAAACAGCTTATCAGGTATTTTGTTGAGCACAGGCACGAGGTGGTTATACGACGGACAAAATACGACCTGGACCAATCGGAAAAGAAAGCACACGTTCTCGAAGGTTTGATCATAGCCGTCGACAACATTGATGAAGTCATTGCACTGATAAGGGCTTCCAAAACTCCTGATATTGCCCGTGAAGGACTGATGAAGACTTTCGATTTGACCGATATCCAGGCAAAGGCAATACTTGACATGAGGCTCCAGAGGCTGACAGGACTGGAGATAGAGAAGCTGAGAGAAGAATACGATGAGTTGATGAAATATATTGAGTACCTGAGAGAGGTTCTGGCCAGCGAAGAGATCAGAATGAACATCATTAAGGATGAATTGAGAGAGGTTATTGCAAGGTATGGAGACGAAAGACGTACGGAAATTGTTCCCAATGCCGAAGAGTTCAATCCGGAGGATTTTTATGCCGATGATGACATGATCATTACCATTTCGCATCTCGGGTATATCAAACGTACGCCTCTTAGTGAGTTCAGGACTCAAAACAGAGGTGGTGTAGGAAGCCGGGGAAGTGATACAAGGGATGAAGATTTTCTTGAGCACATGTTCCATGCCACCATGCACAATACCATGTTGTTCTTTACGGAAAAGGGCAAATGCTATTGGCTGAAAGTGTATCAGATTCCTGAAGGTGCACGCACATCCAAAGGAAGGGCGATCCAGAATCTGATAAATATTGATGGTGAAGATAAAGTTAAAGCTTTCATTAACATAGTGAATCTTTCTGATCCTGAGTATCTTAACAAAAATTACATTGTTTTATGCTCGAAAAAGGGGATCATTAAAAAAACTTCGCTTGAGGCGTATTCACGTCCCAGGCAAAACGGCATTATTGCGATCAATATCAGGGAAGACGACAGTCTTTTGCAGGCCAGGCTTACCAATGGAAATCATCACCTGTTGCTGGCTGTTCGTTCCGGAAAGGCCATTCGGTTTCATGAGAGCACCATACGTCCGATGGGAAGAAATGCTTCGGGGGTAATTGGTATCCGGCTGAAGGATAAAAATGATGAAGTGATTGGTTTGGTAATTGCCGAACCTGAAAAAGAAGACACCACCATACTGGTTGTTTCCGAAAAAGGCATAGGAAAAAGAACATACATCGATGATTACCGGATAACAAACAGAGGCGGGAAAGGAGTGAAGACGATAAATATTACCGAACGAACGGGAGATCTGATATCCATTAAATCAGTGACTGATAATGATAACATTATGATCATTAACCGATCCGGGATCACGATACGACTGGAAGTTGAGAAAATAAGGATATCCGGTCGGGCGACACAGGGTGTACGGCTGATCAATCTGAGGGAAAATGATTCTATTGCAGCAGTGGCCAGTGTTTTGAAAAGCAATGTTCTGGAAGGAGAGGAGAATGTACTTGCCTCAGATACAGAAGAAACAGAAGAAGAATAGTGAATAAAGAGCAAATGGATTCTTGTTAATACCGGTCTTTTATTAAATTTGTCATCCAAAATTATATGGCAGGCATTTTGCATTAAAAAACTCGAATTAAATACTATTGTAATATGAAGAAGTTAACTTATTTTATTGTACTATTAATTCTTGCTTCCGGTGCTGGGCTAAAAGCACAAACTGCAGAAGGAACACCCGATGCGAATTTCAGCATTTATAACAACAAATTGAAGAAGAGTGATGAGGGTCTTAACGACGAAAAAAAGAATACAAATTCGAAATTCTGGTTATCGCGTGCTGAATTGATGATGGACATTTTTAACCTGAATCGTGATCACATTGGACAGGGAACACAACAGGTTCATGTAAAGCTTATTTATCGCGAGCCCCAGGAAATCAAAACATGGGAAAAAGAGGGCAGCAAATACGAGGAATACATTTATGAAAGGATCAACATTACGTTTAAAGATGGCGTAGTGACAAGTTTTGAAGAAACAGTATTGCTTCATGATGCGCCATTGACGGAAGCTGTTCGCTCGCTGGAAAAAGCCCAGGAACTGGATACAGACAACAAGCTGGAAAAGAAAGTAAAAGAAGACTACGACAAGCTGAAAAAACTGTTTGAAAGACAAGCCATTGAAGAGTTTTTAAAAGAAGATTATGCAAGGTCGTTTCAATCTTTTGCTGCCATATCGGACATCAATGAAAAACCGATTATGGAAGGTATTGTCGATACAACCCTGATCTATTATGCAGGAATGGCTGCCTCAAGAGCAGATATGAAAGACGAAGCGATAGAGTATTATGAAAAAGCAAGAAGCTACAATTATCCCGAACCGGATTTGTATGTTTTCCTTAGGAATAAATACTGGGAAACAGGAGATACAGCTAAGGGACTTGAAGTATTAGTTGAAGGTTTCGAAAAATTCCCGGAGAACCAGGCGATCGTAATAGAGCTGATCAATTATTACCTGATAGCAGACAAAACCCAGGAAGCTCTGGATTATCTGAAGATTGCCCAGGAGGGTGATCCGACGAACATTTCATTTATTTTTGCCGAGGGAACATTGTATGATAAGAAGAAAGATACGGAGAAGGCGCTGGAATTGTACGAAAAATGTATTGCGATGGATCCGGGGTATTTTAATGCATATTATAATACGGGAGTCATGCATTTCAATACAGCTGTTGAAATGTACAAGGAAGCCAACTCCATTGCTGATCCGTTAGAATATGGCAAAGCAAAGGATGCTGCGGATGAAGTTTTGAAGAAGGCACTGCCATATATGGAAAAGGCTTATGAAATAGCAGAATCAAACACAACCTGGAAGGCTGAAGAAAAGACGAAGAATGTAAATGAAACACTCGAAACACTAAAAACTTTATATTACCGGCTGCAAATGACGGATAAGTACAAAGAAGTAAAAGCGAAGCTTGGTGAGGATGTTGATGAGTAAGAATAAGAAATTAAATGGAAAAAGGGAAGGGAGAATTTACATTCTCCTTTCTTTTTATTTGGTCTATTTAACATAATATTAATTATGCGACAAATGGACGTGCAATAAATTGCCCGCCATTTGTCGTTCCCCGCAAAGAAATCGCGTTCACGCCCTAGGCGTGATTAACATAGTTTCAGTTTCATTGAGACAAATTATTCAGAAGCTTTGCGAACTGAATAATTATTGTCGAACTAATCCCGATAGCGCAGCGTATCGGGAACTTAGACAATGCGTAGCATTGCTCTGAGTACGGCAATGATATTATGTTTAAGTAATTTCGATTCATTGTACATTATTTTCTTATTTACGTCCAGCTTCGCTGGTAAACATAGTTTCAGTTTCATTGAGACAAATTATTCAGAAGCTTTGCGAACTGAATAATTATTGTCGAACTAATCCCGATAGCGCAGCATATCGGGAACTAAGACTAAGACAACGCATCAGCGTTGTTCTGAGTACGGCAATGATATTATACCTGCCTGTCGGCAGACAGGTTAAAGAGATTTCGATTCATTTCCGATAATATAATTTATGTAGAATTTATTTCACTGGATAAAAGTAATTTCGTTTCATTCGCTTTGATTCAAAATAAGCTTCTCTGCACAATTCTTTCATTTTTTGATCTCTACCTTACTTCTATTCAAATATTCAATTCTAAGGCTCTTAAATGTATTTTAATGTCATCTCGGGCTTGCCAGCCTGTGGATGGCGTAGCGTGGCGATCTGGCCGGATATAATGAATTATTTATTTCTGAG
>JAFGQO010000086.1 GCA_016935615.1 Bacteroidales bacterium | reverse complement strand
GTAAAGGCACAAACTAATCCCTGGACGTTAAATGATTGCATCAATTATGCATTAAGCAGGAATATAGACGTTCAGCAGGCTAACTTGTCGAATCAGCGAAATATTCTGTATTTTAAACAGGCAAAAGCATCCAGGTTTCCTTCGTTAAATGCGTCCGCAAATCAAAATTTTAACTGGAACAGAATACAGAATATTGATACGGAAGAATACGGAAATTTAACAGGTTCGGATAATACGGGTTATTCTATCGGCTCATCCGTATCGCTTTTCAAGGGCATGGAAATAAATAACCGGATCAGGCAATCGGAACTGAATATGCAAAGCAGCCGGTATTCCATTGAAACCGTAAAAGAATCAATTGAATTGAACGTACTGGATGCCTTTTTGCAGGTGCTGTATGCAAAAGAAAGTGTTACCAATGCCGAAAAGCAGATTGAAGCAACAACGGAACAATTGCAGTTGGCAGAAGAACGTTTGAATCTTGGTATAATATCACGATCTGATTATCTGCAGATCAAATCTGAACTGGCAGGAGAGAAACTGACTCTTGCAAATGCAAAAAGCCAGTTGGCGATTACACGGATTAGCTTAATGCAGTTGATGGAACTTCCGGTGAATGATAGTTTTGCCATTATGTTGCCGGATCTCAACGAGATACTGAATCAACATCAACAGCCTGTTGCCAGCGATGTATATGCAAAGGCATTAGCAATTAAACCACAAATAAAACATGCCGCAATGAATAGACAAAGCGCACTATTGGATGAAAAGATAGCAAAAGCGGGACTTTTACCTGATTTATCAATGAACGCTGGATTGGGAACTACTTATTCAGGTTCGGAAAGCGAGGTTGGTTATTTTGAGCAGATGAATAACAAGGTGAGTCCGTATATCGGCTTGACGCTTACAATTCCGATTTATCAAAACAAACAGGTAAAGACAAATATCGGGATAGCAAAGATTGGTATAGCGGAGGCAGAACTGGAAGAAATAAATACCAAAAACGAATTGCGCAAAGAGATAGAACAGGCAACCATTAGTGTAATGGTCGCCCAGGAACAGTATGAAGCAAGCATGGAAGAATACAGTGTTGCCCTGGAATCGATGGAAGTTGCTAACGAAAAATATAATCTCGGACTTATAAACTCAGTGGATTTTATATTTGAAAAAACAAACCTCATAACATCCGAGAGTCAGTTTCTGCAATCAAAATACAACCTGATTTTCAGTTATAAAGTTCTTGATTTTTATATAGGCATTCCTTTATCCCTTTAAATTTTATGAGATGGAACAAGCGCTAAAAAATAAACACATAAAAAAGAAAAGAAACCTCTACATTGTTGTTATCGCTGTCCTTGCAATCGTTGGGATATTAATTATTTTCAAGCCGTTTGGCAAGGCTGTGCAAGTTATCGATCTTAAAACAGAAAAAGTCATCCGCGGTGACATAAGCGATGTCATTACTGCTACCGGAACACTGGAAGCGCTTGAAACCGTTGAAGTGGGCACACAGGTTTCAGGGGTGATTGAGAAGATATATGTCGATTACAACTCGCAGGTAAAAAAGGGGCAGCTCCTTGCAAAACTCGATGAAACCCCGTTAATAGCGACACTGGGACAAAGCAAGGCATCTGTGGATAACGCTCAGGCTGAAGTGGATTACCAGGAAGCCACCTATGAACGTTATAAAGTACTGGCCGAGAAAAAATTAATTGCCCAGTCCGACTTTGACCTCGTGGTCTATAATTACCACAAAGCAGTGGCTAGCTTAAAGAATGCCCGATCGGTTTATGATAAAAACAAGATCAACCTGGATTATGCAACCATTTATTCACCTATTGATGGCATTATTCTTGAACGTGCGGTTGATGAAGGACAAACGGTTGCTGCCAGTTTTAGTACGCCAACCTTATTTACAATTGCCAATGACCTTACTCAAATGCAGGTTGAGGCTGATGTAGATGAGGCTGATATAGGCAGATTAAAAGTAGGGCAACGGGTGGAATTTACAGTGGATGCCTACCCGGATAAGACATTTACCGGAGAAGTGACCCAAATCCGTTTGCAACCGGTGGAAAGTTCCAATGTAATTACTTACACGGTCATTATTGATGCACCAAACCCTGAGAAAAAGCTGATGCCCGGAATGACTGCCAGTGTTTCTTTCTATGTAACTGAAAAAAAGAATATCTTATTGTTGCCATCAAGGGCCGTAAATTTGAATCCGGATCAGAAATTGTTGTTAGATTACAAGGAAAATCATCCGGAAATTGATTTGCAGGTTCCGTCGCCGCCCATGATACCAGAAAAAGAATTGAAAGGAAAAATGATTTGGATGAAAAAAGGGAATCTCATCTATACCCAAAAAGTTGAGCTGGGAGAGACCAATGAAATATATTACGAAGTGCTTTCCGGTGTTGAAGAAGGTGATGAGGTTATTGTTACACTGAGTTCAGTATCAGTGAATAAAAATGAAAATACAATTCCATCTCAAAGTCCTTTTATGCCTAAACCTCCGGGTCGGAATCGAAAATAACAGAAGCTATGTCTGAAGCAAAAACCATTATTGAAGTACGGGATCTGAAAAAGGATTTCTACGTTGGCGAAATTACGGTTCATGCATTGAAAGGTATCGACCTGGAAATCAGAGAAGGTGATTTTATGGCCATCATGGGAGCCAGTGGTTCCGGTAAATCTACTATGCTGAATATTTTGGGGTGTCTGGATAAACCGACGGCGGGCAGCTATATGCTGGAAGGAGTAGATGTAAATAGTCTTTGCCGGAATGATTTGGCAAGGTTGAGAAACAATAAATTAGGTTTTGTTTTTCAATCCTATAATTTATTACCGCGAACAACAGCACTTGAAAATGTTGAACTACCACTTTACTATAATCCGAAAATAACATCCCGTGAACGCAGAAAACGGGCTATTAATGCTCTTGAAGCCGTGGGTCTGACCGACAGGATGCACCATATGCCTAACCAATTATCAGGGGGACAACAACAACGTGTAGCTATTGCCCGTTCACTGGTGAATGATCCGGTGGTAATCTTGGCCGATGAAGCTACCGGTAATTTAGATACCCGTACCTCTTATGAACTTATGTCTTTGATGCAGGAGTTGAATAACAATGGGAAAACCATTGTTTTTGTAACACACGAACCGGATATTGCCCGTTTTATGACTCTAAATGTTATTTTTCGTGATGGTCATGTGATCCGTGAAACACGGGTAAGAGACCGCTTACTTGCCGGAGAAATGCTTAAAACATTGCCTGTTGAAGAGAATCAGTTGTAAAAAAAGATACGATGAATTATACAAACACACTAAAGATAGCGATAAATGCCATGATGCGAAATAAATTAAGGGCGTTTCTGACCATGCTGGGCATTATCATCGGAGTGGCATCGGTAATTGCAATGATAGCCATCGGACAGGGTTCCAAAAAAAGCATACAGGATGAAATGTCGGATATGGGAACAAACCTTATTTTTGCCATGCCCGGTTCGGAACAACGCGGTGGTGTACATCTTGGGAGCACTGATGCTCAAAGCATGAAACTGAGCGACGTGGAGGCTGTTGAAAATGAGTGTACAGCTATAAGTGCTGTTTCTCCGCAAGTGCGCTCCAGCGGGCAACTGGTTCTTGCAAATCAAAACTGGCCAACTACTATTTATGGAGTGAATGAAAAATTTCTCGATATCAGGAAATATAAGCTGGAATCGGGCAGAGTTTTTTCTGAAAGAGAAGTGAAAACCTATGCTAAAGTGTGTTTGATCGGGCAAACCATCATTGAAAATCTTTTTAATGAAGGCGTTGATCCAATTGGACAAACAATTCGGTTTAACAATATACCTTTCAAAATAATAGGTGTTTTGGAAGAAAAAGGTGAAAATGGCATGGGGCAGGATCAGGATGACCTGTTGCTGGCTCCATATACCTCTGTTCAAAAACGGATCCTTTCCATTACCCATATACAGGGAATTTTTGCCTCGGCCAAAGCTGAAGACATGAATGATCTGGCTATAGAGCAACTGACCGAAACTCTTCGTCGTACACATAAAATAAAAGACGGTGAGGAAGACGATTTTCGTGTAATGTCCCAATCCGAACTGGTGCAAACATTTACATCGATAAGTGACATGATGACTGCCCTGCTTGGTGCAATAGCCGGAATTTCTCTGTTGGTAGGGGGTATTGGAATTATGAATATAATGTATGTATCGGTCACTGAACGTACCAAGGAGATTGGCCTGCGTTTGTCGGTCGGTGGCCGTGAGAGAGATATCATGATGCAATTTTTGGTTGAATCTGTTTTACTGAGTATAAGCGGAGGCTCCATTGGTATTGTTTTGGGTGTTCTGGCATCAAAACTCATTTCTTCTATCATGAACTGGCCCGTGGTAATAACAACATCATCCGTTATGCTTTCTTTTGCAGTTTGTTCAGCTATTGGCATTTTCTTTGGCTGGTATCCGGCACGAAAAGCTGCAGGATTAAATCCGATTGATGCTTTGCGCTACGAATAATAATAAAAAGCGATAATACTATGCCACCAGAGCGTTTGCATATCGGTACTTCAGGCTGGAGTTATAAACATTGGTATGGTGTTTTCTACCCCGGGGATATAAAACCGGATAAATTCCTTGAATATTATATTTTGAAATTTCATTGTGTAGAGTTGAACTCAAGCTTTTATCATCTTCCCAAAAAAGCTACAATAACAGGATGGGTAAAACGCACTCCTGATTCGTTCGTGTTCTGTCCTAAATTAAGTCGTTTTATAACCCACCGGAAAAGACTGGCAAACGCAAAGGAGGCCTTGTCTAATTTTTTTGAATTGTTTGAAGAAATGAAAATGCGTCTGGGTCCGGTCCTTATTCAATTGCCACCCGGATTACACTTTGATGAATTGCTGATCAAAGATTTCATGAATGTATTGAAAGAGCATTACGGAGAATATAAATTTGCCATAGAGGTGCGGCATAAATCATGGATTACGGATCATTTCTTGCAATTGCTTGCTCAATATGGAATGGCTTTTGTGATCGCTGATTCGGGGGTACGATTCCCCTATTATGAAGCTGTTACATCAGATTTTATTTATCTGAGATTTCACGGACATGAAAAGTTATATGCATCGGATTACAGCGAAATGGAACTTCAGGATTATGCAGGAAAAATTATAAGCTGGCTGAAAGAGGATAAAGAAGTATGGGTATTTTTCAATAACGATTATAATGGTTTTGCCATTAAGAATGCGGAAAACCTGAGAAAAATGATTTGTTTACAGAATAAACCAGGATAATAACAAAATGAACGATTGTATTCCCATACATGTTGAATGCCATTCCGGATATAAAGCCGATGAATACCCGAAGTATTTTTGTTGGAATGAAAAAAAACACAAAATTCTGAAGATATCAGAACGTTGGTATCAAATAGATTGTAATTCTGAGATCCCAGCCGGAGAATACTATAAAGTCTTTACATCATGCAGGGAACAATATGTTTTGATCCATTGCATTGAAATGGATGAGTGGTATTTAATCGATGTTCATGATTAACAAAACCTTGTGTGCAATACTTTATCACATCGCAAAATTGATTGTTTGAAAAGGTCTTGTCACTTAATCAGGCCGGTCATATTTTAATGCTTTGAATACGGTGTTTTTATAGGTAGTACCTATAGGAAATTCTTTTCCGCCAATCACTATGGTATTGGCTGAAAAACTTTCGATATGCTGTAAAGCCACAATATACGACCGGTGTATCCGCATAAACTCTGCATCAGGCAACAGATTTTGAATGGATGCAATGGTACAGCGGGCAGTAATTTTACGGGAAGGTGTGTGAATACGCAAATAATCGCCGGCACATTCGATAAATTGAATTTCAGAGCTTGCTATACGATGGATCTTTTTTTTATCGCGTATATGAATGAATCCCGCATTGGAAATATTCTGCGGCACATACATAACATCTGATGTATTGAAAGTTGTTTCGTTGTACCTGGAAATGGCCAGCATAAAACGTTCAAAGGAAATTGGTTTCAGCAGGTAATCGAGCACATTGAGTTCATAGCCCTCCAGGGCATATTCACGATACGCTGTGGTAAATACAATTTTAGGCGGATGAGGTAAGCCCTTTACCAGTTGTGTGCCTTTCACTTCAGGCATGTGTATATCCAGAAACATCAGGTCAACTTGTTTTTCTTTCAGTGCATTAAACGCCTCGAATGCATTCTGACACGTACCTACCACTTTCAGTGAATCAATTTTTTTAATGTGTGATTCAATTACCTCAATGGCCAAAGGTTCGTCATCAACAATAAGGCATTTTGTTTTCATTTCTATTCATCTTTATATTTTACTATTGGATTTCTGCTATTTGGTTGTTTGATATACAGAATGGCATAAGTTGCCTCATATTGTATTGCATTTTCAGTGGTGTTTCATGTATTTCTATTTTAATTTTCAATAATTGTTTGTCCATTGAATAATCAGTTGAACCAGAAATTCAGATTCCTGTTTCCGTAAAGTTAGTTCATGACGATCAGGATAAATGAGTTCCAGTCTGCGTCGGACATTCTTTAATCCCAGACCTTCGCTATAATAATTCTCTTTCTTTTTACTGTCGGGGATATTGTTCACCACATCCATTTTCAGACAGGTATCTTCAATTTGGATCAATATTTTTATTTTTGGCTTTGCAGGATCTTTGCTGGCACCATGCTTAAAGCTATTTTCAACAAAGGGCAATAAAATAAGTGGTGCAATTTTTTTCTGAGAGCTGTCTCCTTCAATACGGAAATGCAGATCCAGCCGGTCATTGTACCGGATTTTTTCCAATTCCACATACCCTTTTATTATTTCCAGTTCTTTATCAAGCTGGACTTCGGTCTCATTGCTTTGATACAACATATAGTCCAACAATTCAGACAGTCTCAATACGATATCGGACGATGTTTTGGATCGTTTTAAAGTGAGGGCGTATAAATTATTCAGTGTATTGAATAAAAAATGAGGATGAATTTGTGCTTTGAGAAATTTTAGTTCAGCCCCTAATTTTTCCTTTTCCAGCTCTTTTTTGTATTGCTGATCGAGATACCACCATTTAAACAATTTCACAAATGCTGCCGAAAGCGGAAGAGTGTAATTGGAGAGCATGCTGTTGAATATTTTATGCGGATAAATCAAAGGATATTCTTTATAATTTGTGTATCCCTCGATGCTGCCAAAAAAATACAGAGTGTACCAAATTCCAAAACCCAGAAAAAGTGCATGGAAAAGTACTGTTACAAAGAATAAGAAGTATTTTCTCTTTAGCAGGAATTTTGGTATCAGATAATATATCATGCTATAGACAACGAATATTCTGACGGGAAATAATAACAGGTTCAGCCATGCCTCCTCTTTATAGTAATTGCCCCAATATCCCCCATAGATAAGGGTATATGTCAAATAACATACAATCCAGAAAAGTATATGCCATAGTACCCGGTACCGGAACAGGATGGGAGTTTTTTCTTCAGCCATGGAACCTGGAATTTTGTTCAAACTTAGGAGTTTGCCTTCATTTTGCCAATTTCTATCGACGAATTTAAGATTTAAGAGGCTAAATATGTGTTTGATCAGGCTAAATCCTGTTTGTTCCTTTAAGCAGATACATGATCCCGTTTATTCTCCGATTGATCGCATTAAATATCAGTAAATCAATTTATTACATACATTTGATTGAAACCAAAAACTACATGGAATGAAAATACTGTCTGTTCTTTTCGCTATTTTAATACATATTGCAGCCTGTTGTCAGTTCAATCCTTCAGAATATCAGATACTAGTAACAAAAACGAATGAAGATATTACAATCAATGGTGTACTGGATGAACCGGTTTGGCTGACTATGGATGGAATTACAAATTTTTGGCAGCATTATCCAAAGGACACTGTTCATGCCATTAGACAAACCATTGTAAAAATTACTTATGATGATGAGAACATGTATATTGGAGCACTGTGTCTGGAAGAGGATCCACATCCGGTAATTCAAAATCTTATCCGTGATGACAATGGAAATTTCTGGAATAGTGATGGATTTTCGGTGATCATTGAACCCTTAAATACCAACAAAGCAGGTTATTATTTCGCATTAAATGCAGCCGGGGCAAAGCAGGATGGATTTATATCACAACAAGGCTTTCAGCCAAATCTGGATATGTTCTGGGATAACTACTGGTTGGGTCAGGTAAGTCATTCGAACGAGGGTTACTATTATGAATTGGCCATTCCTTTTTATTCCATGAAATTCAATCCGGAAACAACTACTTGGGGAATTAATTTTGTACGTAATGATATGAAACGAAATGCTTTTGATCTGTGGACCAGGTTTCCTTCATCATACAACGGGCTCGATCTGGCCTTTAACGGACAGCTTACATTTGCTGATGGATTGCCATCCATATCGAGCAGGAGATTTGAATTCAAACCTTCGCTTTCAGGGAAAATGAATCGTACTATAGAACAAGGTGAAGTGACGGAATATACTGCTGATGCAGGTATCGATGCAAAATATGCAGTAAATGAAAACATCAATCTGGATATTGCTCTTTTCCCCGATTTTTCTACTGTTGAGGTAGATCAGCAATACATCGATTTCTATCGTTTCGAATACAAAGATGCAGAACGACGTGCTTTTTTTCTTGAGAACAATGATCTGTTTGCATCACCGGGCAGCGATGAGGATTACTCTATTGTTCCCGGTGATGCCTACCGGATAAAACCCTTTTATACCAGGCGCATAGGAATAAAGAACTGGGAGCATACTCCCATCGTTTATGGAACCAGGTTAACAGGGAGTATGAATAACGATTTCCGGATTGGCTTACTGAATGTGCAAACTAAAAAATACGAGGAAGATGCACCTCAGAACTATTCTGCTTTAGCTTTACAAAAATCTGTGGCAAAGAATTTTTCACTGTCAGGATTATTCTTAAATCGTCAGGCATTTGGTCAATCTGATATGGAATTCGGAGAACAGCTCTTACCGAATTACAACAGGAATGCAGGATTAGAGTTTGATTTTGTTGGTAACGATAGCAGGTTTTCAGCTACAATGCTTTATTATAAAAGTTTTTTGCCTGATATACAAAATCATACGAATTTTTATGGCACTGAGATCGATTTTCGTACCAGCAAATTCAGAACCCGGAATATGTTTTATCATGTGGATGAAAATTATGTTTCTGATATGGGGTATATCCCCCGGTTGTATCATTACGATGCCATTACCGATACTACTTACAGGGAAGCTTATTCTGAAATCAGTAACCTGACAAAACTGACTTTTTTCCCCGGTACACGCCTCCAATTCCTCCAACTTTGGTCGAGATCAAGTATATACCTGCATACCGGTGGAAATTTGAACGAGTATAAGCAACAGATACACCAGGTAATGGAATTTAAAGATCGTTCGCTGTTCATTACAGGAATTCAGTATGGTTATTTTAATATGCTTTACCCAAACGACATAGTAAAGAATGATAATCCTTTACCGGCAGGCAAATACGAAGATCTTTCGTTTCATGTAAATTGGATTACAAATCCGAGGAGAAGTTTGGTCTTGAACGTACTGGCCGAATACGGGAAGTTTTATAACGGAAGGAAACTGTTCACCGATGCAAAACTCATTTTTAAAATTCAGCCATGGGGTATGTTTACACTCAGTCATAATTTGTGTGAACTGAAATTCCCCGAATTTACTGATAATGAAACCTATCATTTAGTAGGGGTACGTTCCGAAATTAATTTTACCAGGGATATATCATGGACTACGTTGATGCAATACAATACGCAGATTGACAACATAAACATCAACAGTTTATTTCGCTGGAGATTCAGGCCTTTGAGTGACCTTTATTTTGTGATTAAAGATGATATGACAAATGGTTGGGATCAGAAAAAAATACAGGTTATATTTAAAGTTAATTATTGGTTTAAAGTATGAATTGAAAACAAATAGTGTCAGATTTTACTACATCTTCCTAAATAAAACAATAGCAAAGATACAAGAGATTCGTTAATACTGCCTGCAGAAGAGAGTTGTGTTTTTTTAAAGGGATTAATCATTTGAATTGGTAATTATTCCCTGTCCGGTAAGGATATTACTGTGAGTTTTAGCACAATCTAAACATAAATTCATATTGTCTTGTCTTATTGTCCGGGAAGCCATGACACTTTCGTGACAGACTGAGCATGCAAGGCTTTCATATACAGGAGCATACTCAGGAATTTCGATCCTGATATGATCAACTGCAAATAATTTTTTAAAAGGTATAGACAATGTACCGAAAGCTCTTTTAAGTGCAATTTTTTTATATTCTGCTGTCAGTTGCGGATCGTGATTTTTTTCTGTTACAACCTTAGTATAATACTCATGATAATCGGGATAAGCATTTTGTATTATATCCCTGGATTTGTGTTTTGAACATATCCTGATTCCTTTGCCATCTCTTCTTGTAAGTGTAAATGCTGTTTTCCCTATGTCTCTGAAAATTAATGCATTGTTTCCAAATGAACAGCCTGTTACGAATTGTACACCATCTGAAAAACAATTGTTTGTTTCCGTTATGGCCAGCAAATCTTCCATGCCATCCGACTCAGTTCTTATTTCTCTCATGGCATAGCTGGCAGCCATAACACCCATTGCGAGTCCCGGACAAAAATGGCCATGCAGTTGTCCGGCTTTTAATAGCAGCAAATCATGTCTTTCACTAAGAATATTATTTCTAATATCTATTCGGGGATCGGATTTAAGCTTTGCATTGTGTAAGGCATTTGATTCAAATTCGGAAGCAAACAGGGAGGTGTCACAACACTTTATATCAATTACAGGTGTTTCGTCAATGGCATCAAGTCCCTGAACGATCAATTTGTTTTTTTCACGCCGTAATAGTTTTACCGTTGTTATTCCGATTGAATTTGGTCTTTTTGGGCTTCGTGATGCAAAAACACCCCGCAGAGTACCTGAATGAATTATGCCCGACAGTTCTTGTGACACTTTCGATCTATGAAAATAAAAGACAATATCAAGAAATTCGCATTCATCTATATTTAACAGCCCTTCCTCGTATTTATCATCGATGATAATGGTACTGGGCTTTTCTTTAATTATATGGTGTGAAGTTGGTAAATTGAATTCATTGACTACTATACCAACAGGTTTAATCTGATACGTATCCATGTTTGATCTTATGTGTTTTTCAAATTTTAGGCTATAAACCGTTGGGAACAATGAATATATTTTCCATGTCCCGTATAATATGCACTTTAATATCGTATAGGCTTTCAATATGCTGTTCGGTGACAGTCTCTTTGCCTCCGTATGCAAATATTTTTCCTTCCTTAAGCATCATGATTTTGCCTGCATAGCGTATGGCCATATTTATATCATGCAAAGCAATAACAATAGTGATATCCTGATTTGATAATGATTTCAAAAGATCCAATACTTCAATCTGATGCTTTATATCGAGATTAGCAGTAGGTTCGTCGAGCAGCAAGATAGAAGGTTCCTGTGCCAGCGCCCGTGCTATAAAGACCGCTTGTTGCTGTCCGCCACTGAGTTTATTTACTTCCTTCATTGCTAAAGAGCCCAGGTGAAGACTTTTCAGAATATCGGCTGTGATGATTAAATCGTGTTTTGAAGGTTTCCAGTGTATATAGGGTTTACGTCCCAACAATACCGTATCGAAAACACTCAGGCTGGTTTTTTTGTTTTCACTTTGCGGAACATAAGCCATTTTTTTGGCCAGTTCATCGGGAGAGGGCAGGGATTGATCATTGACCAGTACAGTTCCTTTGTGGGGTCTCAGGATTCCGTTCATGCATTTGATCAGTGTGCTCTTTCCTGATCCGTTAGGTCCGACAAGAGTAATAAAATCACCCTTTTCGATGGTACAGGTAATATCTTCAAGTACGGGAGTACCATTGTAACTAAATTCTATATCGTGAATGGATATTTTCATATTTTTTATGTATTATGTCCAATAGCCTCTGCCCATGCCCTTAATCAGCAAAAAAAGAAACAATGGAGCACCGATAAATGAAGTCAGAATACCTACGGGTAATATAATCGGAGCGATTATTGTTCTGGCCAGGGTATCAGAGAGCAACAAAAACATACCTCCAAAGATAGCAGAAGCAGGGACAAGGAACTGTTCATCACTGCCGATTATCCGTCGGACGATATGTGGTACTACCAGTCCGACAAAAGCTATGATGCCATAAAATGACACTACTATAGCTGTAGCCAGGGAAGCTGCCACCATACCGGAAAGCCTAACCTTTGTGACATTTACGCCAAGGCTTTTAGCATGTTCATCGCCCGACTGAAGGGATTTATAGTTCCATCGTTGGCTAAAAAAATAAACCAGTATTGGGATTAGAACCACAGCCAGGATGAGTGAGTCTCGCCAAATCCCTCTTCCAAGATCACCAAATGTCCAGAAGATTATGGATGCAAGCTGAACATTATCAGCAAAATACTGCATGGCCGATATGCCGGCTCCAAAGAGTGAAGAGATGATGATGCCCGAAAGGATTATTATTTCCGGTGTTGCTCCCCGGTATCTTGATAAAAGGAGTATTACAGCCACGCTTCCAAGACTCCAGATAAATGCGGATGAGGTAACCAGACATGGATTGTTGATGATGGCCACGTCATTTGAATCCGTATAACTACTTCCTGCGCCCAGAACAATAATAGCAAAAGCTGCACCAAATGCAGATGCACCGGATATACCCAGGGTAAATGGTGAAGCAAGAGGATTACGCAACAAACTCTGAATAACGGCACCGGAAACTGCCAGGGAAGTCCCGGCCAGAATACCTCCGACAATTCGTGGCATTCTAATATGAAACACGATTTGCGAGACAAAATCAGTACCTTTTCCTGCCATCAAATCCATCATCTCCTTCAGGCCAATATCAGCCGAACCTGAAATGCAGGCAATCACTGTAACAAGGAACAAAAGGAAAGATACAATGAGGATGAATAACAACCTGCGTTTGATATACTTATTGTATTGTGCTACAATTTTTTCAGGCATCAGAATTCATTTTGATCAACCGGTTGTAATCCAGGTGAAATTATGTTTATTTCTTTATAAATAGACTTACCTAAAAACACCTCGAGTATTTCGTTTGCCTTTTGTGAAATTTTAACATTGGCAAATCCTGAGGGATATAGAACTTTTCCTGTATACCAGGCATTGATCAGTACCAGTTCATAATTTATAGCATAATTATTATAGGGAAGAAGGATATGAACAGCATTGTTTTGAATGGCTTTAAGGCTACTGTTCAAAGGTGAATTTTTTGCCAAATCCTGTTTCACCAGACTTAACCCTGAAGCATCGATAAAAAGTACATCGGGATTCCATGAGATTAACTTTTCCTTATCAATGTATGTACCTTTTACATGCGAGACAAGTCTTCTGTCAATTTCGGAAGCTACGTTATTGGCATGTAAAAATAGAAATGGAGGATAAAAAGGCTGTGTGGAACAAATGCCATGTGCACCACTGTATGGAACACCACCGATATATACTGATGGCTTTTTTTCAACAGGGAAACCGGTAGATCTGATATTCAGATCGTCAATAGAATTTTCAATATAAGAGATCAGTGAATCGGCACGTTTTTCTTTATGGAGTATTTTACCGATCAGACGGAATGAATCATATAGAGTATCTCTTGCAGTACCTAATTCGGGGCATTCGATTGCAACAACCGGTATATGTGTTTTCTTTTGCAGGTCATCAGCATCACCTTTGGTAGTATAAGTGATGAAAATAACATCAGGTTGTGCTTTAAGAATGAGTTCTGCATCGCCTCCCATCGAAGGACCTATCAAAGGCAATTCCATTAGTTCCGGATGGGCTATAGTATATGGTCTGACTCCTCGCTTTTCGGCTTCTTCAATTCCAACGACCTTGTCTGCTCCATCCATATAAACCAATAATCTCAATGCTCCGGCGCGCAAACCTACAATTCTCTCTATGTTCTCAGGTACTTTTACTTCTCTGCCTAGCATATCTTTAACTACGACACATTCATCCCGATCTGGCCGGGACGGATTTCTGCAACTTATAAAAAGAATTACTGTGGTTATTGAAAATAATATGTATCGATCGTATTTCATCTCAATTTAAAATTTTACAGCGATTCTTCCGGTAATAATTCTGCCTGGAGAGATATAATTGCTCGTCTCCATATGTTTGTTATCGAAAATATCCTGTACATCCAGTGAAACAATATAATTCTGCCTGATTGATTTTGATAACTGGATATCAAATGTAAAATAAGGATCTATTTTTTCAGTATTCTCTTCGTTGCTGTATTGCTCTCCTTTGTATAGACCCCTGATACTTGTATTTACGATCTTATTTTTCCAGAATAGAGAAACAGAAGCAGTATATTTTGGCACATACGTTAAATACTTGTTTTCCAGCTCAGGACGTTCATCAAATTCATCTATTTTTGAATCGTTATAAGTGTAGTTGGCCAGAATGTTAAAATTATGGAACGGCTCATAGCCAACTTCTAATTCCGCCCCCTTAATATTTACGTTGGTTACATTTTCTCTTATATAAATAGCCCGGCCATACAGGCTGTCGCCTGTTGAAACATAGTAAAGGAAATCTTTGCCGATTGCATAATAAGCAGAAGCTGTGATTTTCAACTTATTAATGGGAAAGACATCAAGCCCGATTTCATAATTATCTATTGATTCAGGTCCTAATTCCGGATTGGCATATTTTGGGCCAACCCACATCCAGCCTGTCCGGGTGAGATCATCCAGTATGGATGCTCTGAAGCCATGTGAATAAGAAATGTAAGCGCTGAGTTCCTGAATGAAGTTAAAGCGTAAACCTAACCTTGGTGACAATTCCGACCATGTATGATCTTTAAGTTCAGGAGTTGTATTCCATGGGTCAGTAGTGAGATAATCTCCTTTGGTAAAAGTAACACGGTCAAACCGTAATCCTGCAATCAGGCTGATTTTATTGTTCAGAAATGTATATTCGTCCTGTACATACCCGGCTATTATGCGAATAATGCCCGCATTGTAAACAGTATCGTATACTTGTGTGCTATCATTTATCTGTCGTGGGGTCTGGTAGTAATCACCTCCGTCTATACTCCCTTGTTTAATTTCGAGCCCTCCGGTCAGCGTATTATTCGTAAATATTTCCCTGTTTATGCTGAATAGTACACCCATGTCTTTTCTGAAAGAATTCACATCATAACGGGTATAATTCTCTCCTCTTAATTTTTCATTCACATCATAATAATTTTCGAGTTGATAAAAAAGATTAAGGTCATAATGAGTCATTTTATCTCCTCCTTTTAAATTACCGTGGAACAAATTTGTATTAAAGTTCCGATAACATCCCTTCGGAGCATAAATTTGATAACCTTCACCTCTTGTATCCCTGAAGACATCGTACTGCAGTTCCCATTTGAGCCACTTGCTTTTATCAAAACCTGCTCTGGCCGACACACCAATTTCTTCCAGTGATCTTGCAATATCAAAGGAAGAGCGGTCTTCCTCAGGAACATTGTTGTATCCGTCACTTTTTAAGAAATATTGTGAAATGGAGCCATAAAAGCCTTTCTCCGTTCTGATCCTTACATTTAAATCCTGCCTTATCGTGTTGAACGTACCATAACCTAGAGCTGCGAATATTTCATTTGACTTTCCGGGGTTTTTAGTAATTAAATTGATCACTCCTCCCATTGCATTATTCCCGTAAAGTGATGAGCCCGGACCTTTGAATACTTCAATTCTATCAATATCAAATTGATTAATACGATTCCAGTTCACACCACCCTCATCTGAAGTGTTAATCGGCACGCCATTCATTAATACCAGGGTTCTTGATTGTTCATCACCTGATAATCCGCGCAGTGCAACCATGGGACGCTGAGTGTATATCCCTGTTGATCGGTTTACATTAATCCCGGGTGTAAACCTTAAAATATTATCTATTTGCATAGCAGGTGTTGATGCAATAATATCAGACCTGATGATAGAAATCCTGGCAGGTACTTCTTTCAGTTTGCGTATAGTTTTGGTGGCCGTTACAACCACTTCATCGATTTCGACCGTATCGACGGGCGTTTCCTGGGGATAAGCCGTAAGTGATAATATTATTCCCATTGAAATCATCAATGTAATTTTTTTTCTGTTTGTTATATTCATTAGTTTAGGTGTTAAAGTCTTTTGGATTAGTGTTATTATTTAATATTTCGTGTCACTATTGGAATAAAAAAAAATTAATCTGCTTTGCCCATTGCATGTCTTCCGTGTCGGATTCCTTTCATTGTAAAAAAGTCTATAAACCGGTTCGGTTAGTGCAACTGTATAGTATCACCGGAACAGTGTCACTAATTATAAAAACGTAATATCGATCAAATATAACTATTTTTATTGGAAAATATAATTCTTACTGATGTTGGATTTCAGTAAAAGTATTTACTAAATTTAACCACCAACTAAACGAACAATGCGTTATGGAAATAAAAATGGAAAAACATGCAATGGGGTGGTTACCGGACCTCCCTGATTTCAGAGATTATTCATTTAATAGTGACAAACCTTTGAAAAACCTTAAAAATCCGGATGATCAACGTTCTATTGTTGATTTGTTAAAACCTTTGAAAGTCAAATCCAAAGCTGAGGATACCAGGAACATAGCCCTGCGCGAATGGTTTTCACCTGTAGAGGATCAGGGAAGAATTGGTTCCTGTACGGCCAATGCCGGCGCAGGTATTCTGGAGTACTTTGAAAATCGTGCATTTGGTAAATATACCAATGCGTCACGACTTTTTTTGTATAAGACTACCCGGAACCTCATGGGAGAAACAGGAGATACCGGAGCCTTCCTTCGTAGTACTATGCAGGCTATGCGGATTTTTGGTGTTCCTCCGGAAAAATACTGGCCATATTCTGAGGAAAAGTTTGACGAGGAACCCTCTTCTTTTTGTTATGCATATGCTCAGAATTTCCAGGCCATCAAGTATTACAGACTGGATATCATGGGATCTTCCTCTGATGAATTGCTTGGTCGTATTAAAGCATACATCGACAAAGGTTTGCCTTCTATGTTTGGATTTTCAGTTTATAGTTCGATCAATCATTATTCTGTGGGAGAATCGGGAGAAATACCATTTCCCGTAAGCGGTGAGCAACCTGAAGGCGGTCATGCGATAGTGGCTCTCGGATATGATGATGACAAGGAGATTAAAAATCCCTTAGACGGATCGGAACCGACAAAAGGTGCTCTGCTTATACGGAATTCATGGGGGATGGAATGGGGAGATAACGGCTATGGATGGCTTCCTTATCAATATGTAATTGCCGGACTTGCTATAGACTGGTGGTCATTAATCGAAAACGAATGGGTGGATTCCGGACAGTTTACCTGATATCTGCATTATTAAAAAATAAGGAAACCGGGGCAACATAAATAATTTTCCGGTTATCTGGTTTGTTCCGGCCCCATTAGTAAACATGCAAGACAGGGAACTTAAATGATCAATTGATAAATCGTAAAACACAACAAACATGGGAAGAACATTAAATATCATTGTCGAACCTGTTTCGGGTACACACAATTATTTTGTGGCAAAAGTTGCAGACAAAATCGTTATGCAGGGAGAAGCAGAAAAAATGGAATGTGATATGGATATCCCGGATACACCTACATCCATATATGTGAGTTCACAAGGCATCGGAACAGGGCCTAAATATAAGATAACACTTGACATACCGGGGAATACAAACGATCATTCCAATACATATTCATTAATAAGAGGATTTCATGAAGTTACCTATATTCTATAGATTGCTTTTGATCTGTTTTGCCTTGTTCTGTTTTATGCAGGCATTTCCGCAAACGGAAATTCCATTGAAACCGCTATTCAATTATACGTATGGATTTGCCAGCACGGGTGGTGAGGTATTTGAAATAGGATTGTTGAGAGATTTAAAATCAAAGGACAGTATTGACTCAAAAAAACAACGCGGCATGCTGAAATTTGGGATCAGACTGCCTGATCAGAGCAACAGCAAAGAATTGGCTCAGATAGATAAGGCAACCGCAAATTATCTTTTATTTTTTTCCGGTGAATTGCTTTTAAAGGATCTACCAGTGAACTCCGGGAATAAGAGTATATTCTGGAGTATTGAACCTGCATTGGAGTACGGATTGAAAAAGTATGAATACCATCCTGACACAACAAATGAAAACAGCAAATCAGTCTGGAAAAACAATTGGGCTATTGAAGTAAAAACCAGGTATTTTACTGCAAAAAGACAATCGGGAGCATGGCAATGGGGTTTTTACGGCAGATTCAGGGTGTCTGATTCACACGAGGCTTCATCGGCAATTCAGGTACTGGAGTCCGGTAATGTGATCAATGATTATATTGTTTCAGAGCCTTTGAGAATTTTTGTTATAACCCCGGCATTTGGCATAAACCTTTATCCGGGCACTGACTTTCCTTTCAGTGTATCACCTGTATTTTATTATTACTGGACAGATCAGGATAACAGCAAAGGATTTGAACTTGAGCAATTCAGAGCTGAACAATGGGTGTATTTCTATCCTGTTAGCATAAAGAACATCGGCTTAAGAATAGGTTTCGGTCTTTTTGAAAGTTTATATACCAAAGGGATGCAGGATGATAAATCAACTATTGGAGGAATGGTCAGTATTAAAATGGAAAGCAATATCCTGAAATCGGTTTTTTAATGATTATACTGTATTTGTTAACAGATGATATTGATTCAACGTGTTGAATCCGCATCATCAGCCATTGCCGACATTCCTTCAGGAATCAAGTATTTTCAGGCGGCCGGATAAAATACTCACTAAACTCGTTACTCGACATATTCACAAAAGAGAACGGATCGGTATAAATTCTGATCATTTGCGGATACCAGTATGTTACAGGTACCATATCGTATTCATATACCGAATTTAATATAAACTCCACACGAGTGGTTTTTAACGGTTTTATACACATACATTTTTTCATCTTCTGAGATACATTGTTTCGGTTTTAATATCCGGTACACATTATCAATTAACGTGAGTTCGATATAAGGATAGATAATACATTTATTGATTTATAGTTATTTATATGAGCAGACTTTGTGTTTCTTCGGGTTTTGGAGTCTTCGTGGCT
>JAFGQO010000085.1 GCA_016935615.1 Bacteroidales bacterium | reverse complement strand
TTTTCAACCGGTGCCGGCGCTGAAGTTCAACGCCCTTTAGCGACAGTTGTTATTGGCGGACTTATCTCGGCAACACTATTGACACTGATAGGATTACCCGTGCTCTATTGCAGGTTTAACAAGGATAAGGAGAATTGAAATTATGAAAAAAACAGTTTTAAATCATCTGACACTGTTATTATTGATTTTGATGGGTTTTTCCCATACCTACGCACAAGATCATACGCGTATGCGTTTTGATGAAATGTGGAAAATTGTTGAAGAAAACAATATTTTACTTAAAAATGCGGAAAATCAACTTTTACGGTCACAGAAATTGAAAGGAACATCATGGGATCTGGGAATGACAAAATTTCAATATGCGGATGGAGATATCAATGCCCCCTTGCGTGATCATTATTATAGTTTTGAACAGGAGCTCGGAAATATTTTTGAAATGTCGGCTACCCATAAATATTGGAAGAAGCAAAATGAATTATCAGGGCAGATGGTGAATCAAACCAGAAAGATGCTCTGGAAGGTGCTGGCAGAACAATATTATTCATGGATCTGGCAGCGAAATAAACAAATTTTAATTCAGCAGTGGATCGATCTTTTTGTAAAAGCGGTTGAATATTCCAATCTTCAGTTTTTAACCGGAGAAACCAGTATGTTATCGAAAACGATTATCGAAACCCGGCTCTATGAATTAAGAACGGAATTTCAGCATACCGAATTCCAATTATCAGCCATTGAAAAGGAAATTGATAAATTACTCAACTCCGAGGAAAAAATATTGCCCGCCGAAGACAGTCTATATAAATTGAATATGATTGTTTTCAGAGATAGTCTGGATGCTATTATTCAAAGTCATCCTGAAATAGGTATATCAAAAGTCATGTATGGATTATCGGAAAAAAATTTAGGTATTGTTAAGTCAGGTCTGGGGCCAAATGTATCAGTTGGTTATCTGAACCAACAGATTGAACAGATAAAAGATCTCAGGAGTTATTGGGTAGAACTTTCCATTCCACTGTGGTTTGCTCCCCAACGATCAAGAATCCAGGCAGCAAAAATTGATCTCGAAATGGCAGGTAATCAATTGAATTATACACAAATGAAAGTACGTAAAGAAATTGAAAAGCTTTTTGACCATATTGAACTCTATGGCCACAAACTTGATTTTTATAACGAAAAGGCATTACCCAATGCAAAATTGATTACAGTTAATGCCACATCGATGTATCAGTCCGGTGAAATCGGATACCTGGAATTTGTCCAGAATATGTCCGAATCTATCAGAATTCAGGAGGAGTATATCGATTTTCTAAAGGACTATAATTTACTTGTAATTAACCTGAACAGCTATTATATAAACGAATGATAAATGAAACATACTATTCACTTTCTGGCTTTATTTATTTTAGCATACTTTATATCATGTGGGTCTGTTGATGAAAGAAAAAACGAATTACCAGAATCAGAAAAGGATCAATCGATTTTCCGGATAACAAGGGCACAGCAGGAGGCATTAAGTATCGATTGGTATAATCTCGAATTAAAGGAAATTCAGGATTTCGTTCAAACAACAGGATACCTGGAAGTGCCTCCTCAGAATAGGGCACGCCTTAGTCCAATGGTTGCCGGCAGAATTGAAAGAATAAATTTTATTGAAGGAGATTATATACGAAAGGGACAGGTAATTATTCAAATAGAAAGCCTGGAATTCATAGAAATGCAAAGCCTGTATATTGAATTACAGAATATGCAAGAATATCTTGAATTGGAATTTGAGCGGCAAAAGGAATTACAGGAAATGAATGTAAATGCCCGAAAAACATTCCAGCAGATTGAACAGGAGCTTAAAACAAATAAAGCTTCCCTGAATGCAGTTTCAGAGAAATTAAAATTAATGGATTTGAATTTGTCGAGTATCCGGCCGGATAATATTACGGGAACTTATAATCTCTACTCGCCTATTGATGGTTATGTTTCAGATATAATGTTTGTTCTTGGCAGTTATGTTGAAAAAGATGAAGATCTGTTAGAAGTAATCAATACCGAACATTTTTATGCGGAGGTTAATATTTATGAAAAGGATGCTTTTAAGATCATAAAAGGGCAGAAAATGGAGATCACATTACCTCAGATAGAAGGGAAATTCTGTGAGGGAGAGATTCATCTCGTGGGGAAAAAACTAGATGCTGAATCACGAACCATACAGGCATATGCGCACATAAATAATAAAGAAGGATTGATAGCAGGATTATTTGTTAATGCCAGGATTTTCACGGATACCCGGATGGCTTTTTATATACCAATGGAAGGTATCATCAGAGAAGAAAAAGGGACATCAGTTTTTGTTGTAGAAATATTTAATGATAGTGAAATAATATTACGCAAGGTGATGGTTAGAACAGGTTTGGAAGAGGCCGGAATGGTGGAAATTCAACCGTACGAAAAACTGGAAACCGGGCAGAAAATTGCTGTTGGCGGAATCGGTTATCTATCTTCAAATCTTGGGGAATAACTATTACGAATATCTACTATTTTTGCCTGTGCACGGTATTCAGTGAAAAAGGAGGTAGGCAGATCGACCAGTATTCAGCAGGAGATTCGAAGGGATTGGTATATCTAACCTCGGTATTCTTTTTTATAGGGTTTCACAAAACTCATAACTAATTCACATACAGTAAGTTACAAACAACCAAAAATTGGCATTTTCTAACTTTTTGTAACTTA
>JAFGQO010000084.1 GCA_016935615.1 Bacteroidales bacterium | reverse complement strand
TTCAGAACTTGAAAGATGTATTTGATCTTCAAGTTTCTTAGCAATTGGCAAGAAAATTGATTCAAATGGTTTCGATACAGTTATACAAAATTCTTTTAGGATTGGACGGTTATTTATATATCGAGTTGATACCAATGTATCCGACGATAATTCACGCATCAAATGCCACCTTTGTGAAAGTAACAGTTCCACGAACAATGATGTCATTTATTGCCGGATCGATTATTGATGAAGGTAGTGTAACAGCACAATCTTTCATTCCTGCATTTATATACCTTGATTCGAGAGACCGTGGAATGATTTTTTCTCCAATATCAAGGTCATCAACGAAAGCATCACATATTTCTGCCAATATTTCATCGGTCGGTTCATCTCCTTCACTATCATACCACACTGTAACTTCGAAGTCCTGAATGAATTCTTCAGGACGAAGTGCTACAACACGATATGCTTCAGCTGGATCTTCATCAGTCAGATTGAATTTATCCTCAACTGCAGTGAGCACTTCATCAGATACCTGTCCACTGTAACCGCAACATATAATTCCAACAGTTCCGAGTCCTGCATAACGAGGTATAGGTATTGCTTTTCTTATTGAATCAAATGTTTCTGTTTCCGATTTGAACCAATCAAGTGAACCTCTTTTTATAACTTGTTTTGCAACTGATAATCTTTCTAATGCAGATTCCTCACTTTCATCATTTGAACCATTTTCTGCCTCTTCTGGATTATATACGATATCAATGCCTTCTGGAGAAGTTTCCCATTCAACTATTGTATCAGCAGGTACATTGTATTCCTCTCCCGTCTCAACAGCCCGTGCCTGAAGTAGAACAGTGTAATACCCCTTATCATCAATAATGGTCTCGGGACTGATCGATCCTGATTCTATCAATTCAAACGAACGGCCGGATTTGGTCTTAACAATATATCCTTGCTCAATTGGGAACATTTCAGCAGGGAGTTCACTACTTCCAACTCTGACATTAACTATTGCCTTTTGTGCTTCTTTATATTCAAGACCTTCTTCTTTAAGATGTCGTGATAAATGATATCGATCTGACGAATGGGCAAATATTGAATCATACACAAGAATGACAAGCGCATTGATATAATATACTGCAACACGGCTTACTGCACAGACAATCATGAACCACCGTGAATGTTCATTCATATTCGTCAGTTTTTTAAGTTTATCATTTTCCTTAATATCTTTTATAACAGCTGCCTGAAAATCTTCAGCTTGAACCATTAAATTCATAATATGAAGTTCTCCACTTTTTGATTATCAATTGTTTCAAAACTTGCAGCGAAAGCGATATCTCCATTCGATTTCTCATATTCATCTATTTCGATTGAATCGCTTTTTATTCGAGGATCAGAGGATAATGCATCATCGTACACATTTCTTGTCTTTTCGACAGATAGCCCATCGTTTGGCATTAAGCGAGGTTTCAGTATACCAGCGAAAGGCATGTCTGGATTGTCAGCAGGTATCGTTTCAAATGTTGCCTGTAGGTCTTGAAATAAACATTTTGTGTTTTCAACAACAGAGAAATCTCCGTCTTCAATGACGAGATCATCTGTACATGATAAATCAGAACCGAGAATTGAATTCATAATACCGCCTCATCAGGGAAACGTCGGCGGCAGTAGTGGTGGAAGAAGTGTTAATGGGGGAGTTACAGTCTGTCCCCAGGTATTAATAGCCTGCAGAATTTTGTTTATTTGACCGCAGTACTCAAGGAGCTTAAATGAACCTTCTGCTGTTTCAAATTCAATGTCTGAATCGGAAACAGTAATCTTGAATTTTGTACTGTCAATTATTAACAGTATCTTATCAATTTTGCTGATACTCGATATATATGCCTGTTCATATTTATTGTCAACAAAAATCACAATTACTTTCGACCCGACCTTTGGAACTAATATGCAATCTGCTCCTTCGGCAGCAAGGTGTGCTTTTTTTATTAATGGTGTTTCTTTGAATTTTACGGATGCTGTCCCTTCATCTTCATTAACGGAGGAGACTTTTCCTTTAAGTGAGTATTGAACTGGAGCATACGATTTAATGAGCGATGCCATTTTTTCTTTGAACTCACTCATATCATTTGCCTCGTCGAGTGTTTAATTGTCGGCCAAATCTCTCGCTTGAACCCGGCAGAAGAAAATTCTGTTTCGATCTTATCCACTCTATAATACCCAGATAATGTATCCGTTTTTATTCCACAATATATTCCCGGTCGTATATATGGAGAACCCGGAACCACAATTGATCCTTTCAGTGTATTCCCCATCTCCAGTTTGTTCTCAATAATCGATACACCTTGTTCATAGACTGGAGAATCCTCCTCTTCGAAACTTGATGCTTTGACAAAATATAATGTTCGACCTCTCATGACGCACATGCACCCATAATTATATATAAGCTCAGACACACATGATCGTGCTCCTTTTTGAGCATTATAAGTCACAATTTTTGACGATGTATATTCATCTCCACGAACGTTTAACCCGGTTAATTGTTTAATTATGTTAACCAGAGTTTTTGAATTAAATGATCTGATTATTTTTTTATTTGATAATCCTATTATATGATCATAACAGGTCACTTCAAAAGAGGGTTTATCTTTACCAATGTCAGTTACTATTCCAGCAAATTCTGCTTTTAATCCTGTTGACTGATATCCAAGGAGAAGCTCAACAGTAACTCCTTTTGAAATATTGATATTTCTATTGAAAGAAAGGACAGCTTTATCCATTCCATAAATTGTTGCTGATACTTTTGTACTCGAAAATTCAACCTGATTATCATCAATGCTCAGTTTAGATGACAGATATAATGCCAAGTTCGGCCCTCACATCATCGGCTGCAGCAATCTCCACTTGATCACATAGAGCCGGAATCGTATATTCTGTTCCCACAACATATTTGTCAGGGAAATCATTCGCTTTATCGATTGCCTTGTAATACCACTTAACTCCATAATACTTTTTTGAAAGAGTCAGGGATGTATCGCCATCAATTGCAATATGATTCTGTTCAACAGTCAAAGCCTCCGGGAAAGGGACAACCAGTTTGACTGGAACAGGTATTACCAAAGGATCAGGAAGGATTTCTTCATTGGAGTAATATATCAGAGGCCATAATTCCCAGTTGAAATAAAACCATGTTGCAATCTTGATTATTGTATCCCCATGTTTTGTAGTATATCGTTTTACTGTCATACTCCGATTAACCTCCTCAATGCATCCATACGGTTATTCCGTACCTGCTGTCGGTGATCAATATCATTGTCGCTTAGCCCGGTAAGGGTATACCACAAACAGGATTGCCATCCCTGTTTAATAACCGGATCAAATGATTGTATCAGTATTTTCCGGATTCCGAATTTACGGGCATATGGACTGGTAATATCAAGAGAGGCTCCGTCAAAAAGGGCGATAAGGTTTTCTAGTTCATTTATTAATACTGTATTATTCTTATATGCTAAAACACCTGTTATATTGATTTCATAATCCTGAAAACTGATAATTTCTTTACGACTGTTTTTAGCATCAGGGATATCTGTCACGACTATATTCTTTTCACCATTTATCTGCATAAGAGCACCAAAAGGAAATTTATATCCGCCTATTTCAAGTGGATACACCTCTCCGGAAATTGCGCTCATAATCCCGGGAAGAGATTCCCCTCCGGAAAATGTCAAAAGGTCCCCGATGGTAGATAATGTGCTGGATACTGCTGAAACAAAATCAGGCATCTGCCAAACCCTCCTTGATACATTCATCTGTTAATAGCTGAATGAAAAGGGCTGCGAGCTGT
>JAFGQO010000083.1 GCA_016935615.1 Bacteroidales bacterium | reverse complement strand
GTTGTTGGTAAGTAAAATATCACGGATATTTCACTCCAAAGATGTTTTAGTATGGCGTGCAAAATCCGTGATTTTACTTCGTGAGTCAATTAGTGAGAGTATGAGAATACTCGGTATTGCTTTGCATCGAGACTCCCCATTGCTGTTGAAAGCCACAATTTGTGAATTTATTGCAACAAATCAAGTGATAAAGTTGCAAAGATTGCGACAAAGCACGGTTTCTTCAAATGAAATAAGTTAAGTAAAAATAATAAGTAAATTACATCAAAAAAATTTGGTATGACTATTGTTAAATATTACATATCTCCGGTGTAAAAATTCTATTCTAAGAGAAAAGAATTCTCATGAGGTTAATTTTATGAAAAAAACATATTTTATCTTGATGTTGTTTGTCTGTTTTTTCTATTGTTCATCATCACAAAAACTCACGAATGTTTACAAATCACCCAAGTTAAACACAATTCAACGTATAGCTGTAGCGCCATTTGAAGATGCGCCGGGCATTTTAGCAAAAGGTTCCGGGAAAGTTGTGGCGGACGTAATGGTTACCCAGCTTTTAACATTAAATAAATATCAAGTAATTGAAAGATCACAGCTTCAAAAGGTATTATCCGAACATAACCTTAGCCAATCAGGTGTTATAGATGCTGTTACTGCTCAGGAAGTAGGAAAAATTCTAGGTGTTGATGCAGTGATTATCGGTTCAGTGACTGAATATCAAATGAAAAAAGGGCATGTACCTTTGTATGTGACCAATATTCAAACCCGTGGTTATACGGTAGGGGCTTCTGCCAGAATTGTTTCTGTTGAATCCGGCGAAATATTGTTCAGTAGTACTGCAGTTGATAATGGGAGTAGTTATAATGAGGCTTCAGAAAAAGTCTGTGCACGTATTACCAGTCAATTCTAACAAAGGAGGAATAATCTCATGAAACTGTTTTATGAATCCAGTCCAGCAAAAAAGATAATTTGTATCACAGTTGTGATACAACTCTTGTTATTACCTGTTTCTGAGGCTGTGTTTGCTCAGGTGGCTGAAGATAATACTCCACCGACAATTGTTCACCTGCCAATAAAAACAGGTATTAAAGGACAAACCATTCCTGTTATTGCCCGTGTTGCAGACGATTCTGAAGTGGGTACCGTGTCTGTAAATTTTAAAAATGCAGGGCGTTTTTTAGACATACCCATTCAAATGGTGAAAACAGGCGAAACCGGCACATTAAAAATAAAAGTCACAGTTGAAGCTTGTTATGTGTTCAGCGGGCCAGGCATGTGGTACGATACTTTGGCGACAGTGACAGACAACGAAGTATTTGATACGTTTGAAGAGGAAAAGGAACATGGTTTCTATCACATTAAACTCAGTGATGATGTTGATGGCTGGATTAGTTTTGCTCATTCTGATCCTGTTATGACAGGAGCTGTATATTCAGGGGTAATTCCTTCAACCGCAACCATGACTGATGAATTGGTTTATCGAATTTCTGCGGAAGATATTCATCATAATAAACTTTCTACTCTACCATATACAATTCATTTAATACGACCGGATGAACAAAAAGAGCAAAAAGAACAACAAAAGACACAAGAGCAAATGGCTGAAAAGGTTGTAAAACCTAAACCGTTTTATCAATCACCCATTTTTCTGGGTATTGTTGGAGCAGCGGTTGTAGGTGGTGTTGTCGCTGCAACTTCAAAAGATGGTGATAAAAAAGATGGGAATAATTCAGGGTCTATCAGTGTAAATGGTGAATGGTAATTGAGAAGGGAGAATAAAATGAAATTCAATTTTATAAAATCAATTCTTTTAGGCTTATCATCAATTCTATTTATTATCGTATTATCCTGCCAGAAATCGCTTACTGCACTCGAATCTGGCAATATAGCAATTAAAATATCCATAGATGACAATCATCTCGCCAAGAAAGCAGATAGAGAAGAAACACTTAGAATTATGGGGGTTACAAGCGGCAAAGTAATTATTACAGGATCTGGAATGAATAGGATGGAATCATCCCTCTCAATTAATACCAACAGAAATGAATTTTCAGGTACAGTCAGTAATGTACCTGCAGGTAACAACCGTAATGTTCGTGTTGAATTGAAAGATGGTTCAGGTTATGTACTCTATGAGGGGGAAGATGAAACCAATGTTCGTTCAGGTGAAACAGCCAATGTATATATCTATTTTTCTCAAAATTCTTATACGATCACAATTCAATCTACAAATCCAAATAGCGGTGTGCCGATTACGGTTTCTGTCGCGGATATCAACGGTGACCGTGATGGCAACACACCTTTTACACGTTCCTATTTAATCGGCCAGGATGTTCGTTTTTCAGCGCCTACCAGTTTTAATGGAAATGACAATCCACACTGGGAAACTTCAGTGAGTGGCTGGACTGATGCGGATAATTCGATTCTGATTCAGAATTATTATCAGAATGTCACAGCTACTGTAATCTATGAAAATGCCAATTCAGGTCCAGAAACCGGCACCATGACCGACCAGGACGGCAACACTTACAAAACAGTCAAAATCGGTAATAAATGGTGGATGGCTGAAAATTTAAAAGTTACACATTATCGAAACGGAGATCCTATTCCTAATGTGACCGATAGTGGTATCTGGAAAAACTTAACAACAGGTGCAAATTGTAGCTATCAAAATAATTCAGGTTACATTTCAACTTATGGTATGTTTTATAACTGGTTTGCTGTAAATGACAGTCGGAGTATTGCACCCGCTGGTTGGCATGTTGCCAGTGATGCTGAATGGCAAGCCTTAATTGATTTTGTTGGTGGCGACTGTGGGAAGCTTAAAGAGGCGGGAACCGCTCATTGGAATTCACCAAATACCGGGGCAACAAATGAAAGCGGTTTTACAGCATTGGGTGCAGGTATAAGAGCAGGAGATGGGAATTATGCACACATGGGTAACCAGGCCCGTTTCTTTACTTCGACACTCCATACGAATCCGACTTATGTGTGGGATCGTGCTCTTCTTTACAACAGTACTTCTTATCTACATACCCAATCGGATAAACATTATGGTTTTTCAATCAGGTGTGTAAAAGATTGATTATGAAAATGAAATGAATTAGCTGAATAATGTGACTATTGATAAAAATCAAGTTAATAATCATCATGAAATAAATAATTTCTCTCCCAGAACAACCGGAAAATACCTGCCGCGTTTCCCACTAACCGGCAGGTATTTTCATTCAAGAGGGTGTTGCAGATTAAACAGAATTTATGGTTTCAAGAACTTTTTTTTCTATACGTTTTCTTACTTCGTAAGAAAACACTCGAAAATCGATAGAAATTTGAGGTCATTGAGTAGTCCGATGGTTTTCGGACGTATCGAAATG
>JAFGQO010000082.1 GCA_016935615.1 Bacteroidales bacterium | reverse complement strand
CCAAAACCCGAAGAAACACAAAGTCTGCTCATATAAATAACTATAAATCAATAAATGTATTATCGATCCTTATATCGAACTCACGTTTGTTACTATATTTGTTGATTCTACCATGTTAATTTAAGTTTATTATGAAAATCAGTCAGCAGGTAAACGAAGCAATAAAAACAGCCATGCGTAATCAGGATAAAATTAGATTGGAGGCATTACGTGCGGCAAAAACAGCATTTACTCTTGCCAGAACCAAAGTGAATGTCAGTGCGGAATTGTCGAATGAAGAAGAGTTAAAAATAATTCAGAAGCTGGTAAAACAAAGGAATGAATCTGCAGAGATATATAAGCAACAGGCACGAAATGATCTTTATGAGAGAGAAATCGCCGAAGCAAAAGTTCTTGAAGAATATCTTCCGGCCAGGATTAGTCCCGATGAATTGAGAAAATACCTGGAAGGAATTATTGAAAAGACCGGTGCTGCAGACCAGAAAGATATGGGAAGGGTCATGGGAGTTGCAACAAAAGAACTGGCAGGTAAAGCTGACGGGAAAGAGATAGCAATAATTGTAAGAGAACTGTTAACTGGGTAAATGACCTGTATATTGATAACGCAATCAATAAAAAAAGCTGCCCGAAAAGAATACTTCAGACAGCTTTTTCAGTATTTTATTAAGAATCTAATAAAAGTTTACCCTGTGATCTTTTATATCTGCTAATTCAATAAGAGTCTGGAAGGTTGATCGCATTGCACGATTGGTATAATTTCTCTGAATATAACTTTTGGTCATGTTAAGATTGTCGAATTGATTTTCCGAAGCATTTATATTTTCAACATTTAGTACATAAACTCCATTTTCACCGTCAATGGGGTCTGATAATTGGTCAGGCTCGGAATTAAGCGCTGCAGCAATTAATTTTGGTTCATTTCCAGCTCCGGGAACGGAAAAAGAATTGAATCTGATCCCAGTGGCAGATTGTACATCAATGTTAAAATGATCTGCCAGATCATCAATAGTACCGGAATTTTCCAAAGCCTGCATCATTTCAGTTTTGATAATTTCTGCTTTCTTATCTTTTGCAATTTCAATTTCCAAATCTGTTTTGATTTCTTCAAGAGGTGAGTACCCTTTGTGATTTACTTTTGTAACAATGGCAACAACATATTTGCTACCATATTCTCTGATCTCGTCAACAATATCACCTTCTTCAGCCTGAAATGCCCAATGCACCAAATAACGGGAATCATCCAGTCCCTGAACTTCATTATCAAGAGGTTTAAGCTCAAAAACAGGAATGGCTTTTAAACCATCTTTTGAAGTTGCAGCTTCAAATTTTCCTATTGTATTATTCTGTGTAGCAAATTCCACGGCTTTGCTATAATAAATCTGATCGGTTTCATTGCTGGGAATAATCTCCCGGGAAAGAATACCAACCTGTATTTTTTTAACGGGTTTGGAAACATCTGTAATTTTCACTATATGCAATCCCGACTCACTATAGGTGATCTTTACATCTCCTTTTTCGGCATAAAAACAACTATCGCTGAAATAACGACCATTATAACCCTCTCTAATCCAGCCTAAATCACCTCCGATTTGTGCAGAGGGATCTGCAGAATTTTCTCTTGCCAGTTTTGCAAAATCAGTTCCATTTTTAAGAAGTGCTTTAATACTGTCGGCAAGCATCTGCATATAATTAATATTATTTTGATTTACAGGCAGTAAGATATCACTAATTCGGACTGAGTCGGATAAGTAGTTGATTTTAGCAAGCTTGGCAAGTTTGAAGGCATTATCTTCAAAATAGGGTCCGTAAACATCACCGAGTTTGGCTTTGAACATAAAATCATCAAGTGTATCCGGTAATTCACCCTTCTTATAATTTGTCGGGTCATAAGGAGGGGAATTGAAATTAATGTATTGTTCGACATCCTCTATTTCGAGAAATTCTTCATATGCATCATTTATCCAGGCTTCAGCATCTTTGTAATCCTTGTTTGATGGAATTACCTCAAATGCAACATACTTAATGTTCCGTGATTCCTCTTGTTTAAATCTTTCTTTGTTTTCTTTATAGTATTCTTTCAGTTCAGAGTTGCTTATTGAAATCGTGCTATCGGGAATAGAAGAGTATGATTTTTGTACAAAGCTAATATCCACCGAATTATTGATTTGTTCCTGCCTTGTTTGAGCTTCGAGTTTATTGACATACAATCCCTGTCTGATAAGGGTGTGGTATTTATTGTAAAGTCTTTCTTTATTGATCATATCTTCGTAATAAACCCAAAGTGTTTTTTGATCACCGGTAAGTTGATCAATTCTGCTAAGAAATTCAGTTAACTGTAATCTGTTAAGAGTACCGGTTTGCGGATCACCAAACATTTGCATAACCAATTGATGAGGATTGGGTCCCTGCATCAGATCAGAAAATTCCTGATCATGAACTACCAAGCCCAATTTTTCATATTCTCTAAACAGAATGAATCTTTGAAGGATTTCCTGCCATGTCTGATTTCTGATACTGGCATTCATGTTCTCATCCAAAGAATTTGTCTGGTACTGTATTTTCAAGATATTTTCAAATTGCAGATTTAATTTCTGGTATTCAGGGTAAGAAATCTTTTTTCCGTTTATTTCGGCAACAATCAATTTGGATTTTTGATATATAAAACCACCGGATATAATGAAATCTCCAACAATGAATGCCAAAAGCGCGACTCCAACAATAACCGCAATCAATAATCCTGCCCTGTTTCTAATACTTTGTATAATTGCCATTTAATAAGAATTTTAGGTTTGAAAAATCAGGCTACGAATATAGCAATTAATAGCTTTATACAACAAAAACTAATTAAAAATTGAGGATTTTTAAGAAGGTCTTAATTTCAAATGGACCAGATCAATTTTTGTACTCGAAACCTTAAGGATTTTTATTTTAAAATTGTTGATCTCAATCTGTTCATTTAATTTAGGGATGCTTTCGTGATGGTGAAAAATAAATCCGGCAAGTGTCTCATAATCTTCTGACTCAGGGATGTTTAACTTGTATTTTTCATTGATAAAATCAATTTCAAGCCGTCCTGAAAAAATATATTCATTGGTATTTACCTGTTTATCGATTAGTTCTACTATATCGTGTTCGTCCTCAATTTCCCCAAAAATTTCTTCAATAATATCTTCTATTGTCAGCATACCGGAGAGTCCTCCAAATTCGTCTACAACCACAGCCATATTTTTCTTTTCATGTATAAATGTTTCAAGCAGTGTGTTTGCTGACATGGTCTCAGGAACAAATGAAATTTCAATAACATGATCTCTGATGCTGTGAATATTCCTGAACATGGACTTGGAAGTTATATAACCAATCATATTATCGATATTATTTTCATAAATAAGGATCTTTGAATACCCGGTTTCAATAAACATATGCCTGAACTCTTCAATTGAGCTGGAAACTTCAAGTGCTGCAATTTCTGTACGGGGTACCATACAATCGCGCACTTTTACAGAAGAAAATTCCAAAGCATTTTGAAATAATTTTAAATCATTATCTTGCTTTGTCTCCAGGGCTTTGTTTTCCTGAGATTCATTTATCATATACGCCAGATCAACTTTGCCGAATACTTTTTGTGTGCTCAGTTTTGAGTCATAGCCTTTTCTGTGAATTTTATTAATAATAAATATTGAAAATTTTGTAATTGCGGAAGTCACCGGATAAAGCAGAAAATAAAAAATGGAAACAGGAACAGAAAAAGCGTTCAGTGTATAGTTAGGAATTGCACGAAATACCACTTTTGGCAGGAATTCTGCAGTTATCAAAATCAACAGTGTTGAAACAACAGTCTGGATAGTAAGGACTATAACCGGCGATTGTAAGTATCTGGTTATCAAAGGCTCCAGAATTAAAGCCATTTTAACACCATAAATAACAAGAGCAATGTTATTGCCCAGCAACATAGTTGTTAAAAATCTTCCGGGATGATTTATTAGTATGGTAATGATTCTTGAGCTGAAAAGTCCCTGTTTTTTATCCAGTTCTATCCTTAGCTTGTTTGAAGAAATATAAGCTATTTCCATGCCTGAAAAAAAAGCACTGAAAATTAAAGTAATAGCAATAATCATCAAATCACTCATTTGATTTGGAAGGTTTATTATTTCCCAGCTTTTGTCGTATAAAATATAATAAAAATGACAGGAATGCCATTAAAAAAAACATGTATGAGGCCTTAAAATTTAAAGTTATTGAATTGTATATGCCTATACCTAATGTAAATACTGCCAATATTAACCAGATTATTTTCAAGTTAATAAATTTTAAGGAAGTTCTTCATCTTCCACCTCAACACTTCCGCTTGAACCTATCAGCTTGTAGTTTTCAAGATCTTGATCTGATTCAAATCCTTTTTCACCATAAAAAACCCCATCTTCATTTGTTATTTTTGTGAATACATGAGAATATACACGCTTATTCTTTTGATCCCAAAAAAGTTCTTCAGTCGAAAGTTGCTCATTTGTCTGAATATTTCTGGCAACTACACTATCACTGGCTTTCCAGATACTTGGTTTTTCATAATAATTAGCATACCCGGATTTAAAAATGGATTCAAGTTTTTCGTTATTGTCGTAAAAGAATACTTCTATGCCATCTTCAAATACATAATAAGCCCCTTCTTCTTCATTATTAAGAAATTTTTTCATTTTCGGAGCTTTGAAGATCAACTGCAAACGGGCTGAATCCGTATATTGAACTTCAATATTTTTCCCTGTTTGTAAAGGGTAATTTTCGTCTTCTGTAAGTGCATTGATCACTTCCATATCATTATGACAACCATTTGTCATTATTGATATGCATATGGTGAGAAGAGATGAAATGAAATACAAATCTCTATGACAGCTTTTACTAATCATTGAATCTTGCTGTGGTAGTCTCATTGATCCAGCAACCAATAGCATATTTCTCTCCTTCAGTTACATCCTGAAAGAAAGCTTCCTCTTTATTCGGGAAATAATTTGAATAAGAGAGGATGAGTTTGTTGGCTTTTTCCTGTACAAAATTATCAATTTCTTTTGCTTTAATAAACATATCAACGGCGATCCAATAGATCGAATTCGGAAGTGATAATGAGCTGCAATCATTTTTACTGTTAGCATACAACTGACCGATCAAAAGGAACGGTTCACCCCAGCCTGGTCTTTTCTCGATAGCTTTAAGTGCATAATTTCGTGCCGTTGTTTTATTATCCATTTCACTATAGCATGCAGCTATTCCAAAATAATAATCTGCTTTCTTGTCTTCATCAGTTTCAAGATTAAGAGCCTGTTGATAATACTCTGCAGCTTCTTTGTGTTTATCAGAATTGAAAGCCAAAATGGCTATATTCAGTGCTGATTCGGATGTAGGTGAGAGACTATGTAAATTTTTGGATGCATTGTAGAACAGATCAGATTTTGTACAATCTCTGTTACGCAAAAGAGAAGTCAACATTCTCAAGAACTCAATATCTTCTTGTTTTACAGGAAGTTCTTTGGAGAAATAACTTATCAGAGTATCACAGTTGCCGGGTCCTTCTTTCACAAAGTTATCTCCTATTGCGAGCTTTATATCCCGGAGGTCCTTATCTGATGGTTTTGCTTTAATATTTTCATCGATTATGACCGATACCATAAGATAATCTTCAATGGTTCTGCTGGCATCCAGGATGTTATTCTGATAGAGAATAATGGATGTCGATACAAAACTGACCAGGACAGGATCTGAAGTTTTTGTTCTTCGAAGCTCAATGGATTCTTTCAAATAATTATAAGCAATTTTTACATTTTCAATATTCTCTCTTCCATATTTTAATAAGTCAACACCTTGTCTTCCTTTTACATTTCCTTTTTCACCATAGTATTTTATTCTCCTGTCATAAATTAACATAAGCGTATCCAGCAATTCTTTCCTACGTCCTGGGATCTGAGTTTTTTGTAATTTGTGTTTAACGATTTTGGCGCCATCGAGGAAAATGTTTTTTGAAGCATTAGGACATTCATCGAAAGCAATTTGCCAATATGGGTAAGCTACATTATATTCATTATGGCGTGTGTATTCTCTGTAAAGTGAAAAATTCCTGACACACCTTATACTGTCTTCTCCATGTCCGTATTTTGATCCGTCTTCAACACCTTTCTGGCCAAAGGAAACAATTGATAATGAAATAAAGGCAACAGTCAACAAAAATCTCGTATGCATGTCTTTTTTCATGATCCTATAATTAATCATACTTCGGTTTACGAAACCAAAAATCGTGCAAAGTAAAACCAATTGTAATGATATGATAATTTTCTTTTATCAGGTCGTTATTGGTTGTTCCTCTTACACCATATTCATAAGACAAATTAAAAGAAGAATATGTGTATAATTTGCTTGGATTTCTCCAGGGTAAACCTAATCCGATGCTGAATCCATAGTCGTTTATTTGTGTTCCCGCGATATTAAGATATGTATTTGTAAAATGGCCTCCTATACGATAATGTATTCTTTCAATATAGGAAGCTCGTTTTCTGCTTGAAAAAGGGACAGGAATATATTCTGCTCCAAATCGCCATGAATTATATTTGCTCAGGTTCTTGTGTTCTTTGTTTATTGCAGTATTCCTGAAATCCTGAGAAGTAAACTCTGTTGTAACAAAAAGTATATTGTTATATACATATGAAAATCCAAGTCCGTATTTCATGGGCATTGTAAAAGAGCCAGATGAATCGTTTACAATTTTGAAGGTATCAACATAAATCAATCCTGCTTTGAAAAATCCTCTGTTGGTAATAGAATTTTCTTTGATTTTTATGTTTGTTTTACCATCAAAGGTAGCACCCAGAATAAAGGTATGCTTTTCGCCATAAGTTTTATAAGCCTGCAATCCAAAACGGAAATAAAAATCACTTGCGATATATTCTTCCTGAATACGCGTGAATGCTACTATTTCGTCAGGATTAGTATAAACTGTATTGGGATCAACATTATCGATAATGCGTTCTTTATTAAGCGATCCAAACAGATAACAAGCATTCACACCTATTGAAAGGAAATTCTTTATTTCATAAGATGTACCGAAATAGAACTCGTTAAACCCTCCATCGCCTTGATAGTCAATTGAAATATAATTGTATTCTTCAGCTAAAGGATATTCTCTGAAAAGATAATTTATCCTGCTATAGGGGACGAGACCAATGCTGAATTTCCACCATTTTGCTATTGGAAATCCAATAGTAAGATATTCAATATTAAGGTTGTTTGTTTTATCCTGATCAAGATTGGTATTGATTAAAGAGCTTCGACACGTAATGCCACCCTGAAAGAGAAATGACATTGTATCTTGTGAAGTGTAGGACGCAGGATTCAGATAATTAATCTGATTAAATGGCCGCAGTGCAATTGAACTGCCTCCAAGAGATCTGTTATAACCAAGTCCTGTATTTATCAAATCTCCAATGGCAAATCTTGAGTACGGATTATTGATGTAATTCTGACCGAAGATTGATAAGGGGAATATGAAATAATAAAGAGTAATAACCTTAAAGAGTCTGCGCATTATATTCTAAAATGAAATTTAATCCTACAAGTGTTAAGTTTGAAACAGCAAAGATGGGTTTTTTTAGTATATTATCAAAAAATTGACTGTCTCCACCTGTAAGTAAAACAACAAGTTGAGGATTTTTATTGCCAATTTTTGTTAAATACCCTTCAATTTCAAAGATCATTCCGTTTTGTACCCCGTTAACGATAGCTTCTGTTGTATTTTTACCCATTGTTTTTGTGTTATTTGATTTTTTCAAATAAGGTAATTTTGCAGTAAAATGATGCAAGGCCTTAAATCGCATATCCAAACCAGGAGAAATAGTACCGCCCAGATAGGTATTTTTTTCATTTATAAGATCGAATGTAATTGCTGTTCCGGCATCTATAATTAACACATTTTTGTCCGGATAAAGATAACATGCTCCGGCTATGGCAGCTATCCGGTCGTTTCCTAAGGTCTCAGGTGTTTCGTATGTATTTTTAAAAGGAATTGAGGTCTCATGATTTAACAGGATGGTTTGAATGGAACTCCGGGAAAGAAAATCCATAACTTCCGGAGGTGTATTTTGAACAGTTGAAATGATACAATGACGAATCTGCGGATTTCTATTTATAAGATATTCAATATCTTTTTTGTTGGAGTCAGACGATTCTAAAAAATCGATCATTTTGTGTTTGCTGAAAACAGCATATTTTGTTTTGCTATTCCCTATATCAATTACCAAATTCATTTGTAATCATTAAAATAATTCTATTTATCCCCATTAAAAATCTCGGTAAGAAACAAGATTGCTTTGTTTAAACCGGATATTTCGTCAATAGTGATGGTAAGTTTGTTTTTCATTTCTTTCATCCTGAAATGAGCAGGTTTTTTTTGAACAAAGTTGAGAATTTTTGTGAAAGTATCTGAATGAAAATAATATGAATCTCTTTCCGATATAAAATGGGCGATCAGTTTGTTATTTTTTATGATAACTTTTTCAAATCCTAATTTCTCGCATACCCATCGAAGTCTCACAATCTGTAACAGATCTTTTGTCGGATGAGGCAGAGGGCCAAAGCGATCAACGAGATCATCCTCAAATTTTACAAGTTCTTTTTCATTAATAATAGAATCCAATTGTCGATACAAACGAATTCTCTCGGATATATTTGACACATATTCGTCAGGCAAATGAATTTCCAGGTCGGTATCTATTGCACAATCTGTAAAATACTCTGTTCCTTTTTGCCGAAGTACTGATGATTCATCAATTTTTTTATATAGATCTTTGAATTCATTTTCTTTTAATTCTCTTAAGGCCTCATTTAATATTCTATTGTAAGTATCAAATCCTATATCGGCAATAAAACCACTTTGTTCAGCCCCGAGCAAATTGCCTGCTCCTCTGATATCCAAATCCTGCAGAGCAATGTTGAAACCGCTTCCCAAATCAGAATACTCTTCAATTGCTTTTAATCTTCTTCGTGCTTCCGGAGTAACAGATGTCAGAGGAGGAGCAATCAAATAGCAGAAAGCCTTTTTATTGGATCTTCCAACTCTTCCTCTTAGCTGGTGCAAATCACTCAAACCAAAATTTTGAGCATTGTTTATAAAAATTGTATTTGCATTGGGAATATCCAGGCCCGATTCAACAATGGTGGTTGAAACCAGGACATCGCAATTTCCACTGACAAAACTAAGCATGACCTCCTCCAGCTTTTGGCCTTCCATTTGTCCATGTCCAACGGCTGTTTTAACAAATGGACATAATTTCTTAATCAGCGCTTCAACTTCAAGGATATTTTGTATATGGTTGTGAATAAAAAATACTTGCCCGCCGCGACTTACTTCAAACTCAATGCCTTCTTTTATAATACTTTCATTAAAAGTATGCAATTCGGTTATTATCGGATGCCGGTTTGGAGGAGGAGTATTGATTACTGATAAATCTCGTGCACCCATCAACGAAAATTGCATGGTCCTGGGTATCGGAGTTGCTGTCATTGTTAATGTATCTACATCGAGTTTCATTCTTTTCAGCTTTTCTTTTGCAGTTACTCCAAATTTTTGCTCTTCATCAATAATCAGCAATCCCAGATCTTTAAATTTTATGTCTTTACTAAGCAGCCTGTGAGTTCCGATGAGTATATCAATTTTTCCGGATTCTGTTTCAGACAGTATTCTTTTTTGTTCTGTATTTTTTTTTAATCTGCTAATGAATTCAATAGTACATGGAAAATTATTCAAACGTTCGTTAAAGGTAGTGTAATGCTGGAGGGCAAGTATTGTTGTCGGAACTAATATTACAACCTGTTTGCTATCAGTAACTGCTTTAAATGAAGCACGAATCGCTATTTCAGTTTTTCCAAAACCAACGTCACCGCATACTAATCTGTCCATTGGTGTATCTGATTCCATATCAGATTTCACAGCCAGTGTTGCATTTAACTGATCGGGAGTATCTTCATAAAGAAAGGAAGCTTCTAATTCTTCCTGCAAATAGGTGTCCGGTGAAAATTGAAATCCGGTTTGTGATTTTCTCTTTGCATATAATGCAATAAGGTCTTTCGCAATATCCTTTACTTTTTTCTTGGTATTATCCTTTAATTTTTGCCATGCCCCTGTACCAAGCTTATAGATTTTTGGTACTGTTCCATCTTTTCCTTTGTATTTTGAAATTTTGTGTAAAGCATGAATATTGACAAATAAAATATCATTGTCGCGATAAAACAATTTAATTCCCTCCTGCATTTTGCCATTCACTTCAATTTTTTCCAGGCCACCAAACCGACCTATTCCATGATCGATATGCACAATGTAATCTCCTGGTTTCAAATCTTTCAACTCATTTAAGCTTACGGATGCTTTATTTGAAAAGTATTGATGCAGCCTGTATTTGTGATACCGATCAAATATCTGATGATCAGTGTAACAACAAATTTTAAGATTGTTATCAATAAACCCTTCATGAAGAGTCTGCAAGATCCAGCGGAATGTAATACCAGGTAAAATATCCTTAAAAATTGCCATCAAACGTTCTATCTGTTTTTCATTTTCAGATAAAAGATATACCTCAAAATCCTGAGCAATGTACATTTTTAAATTTTCAGCAAGCACATTGAAGTTCTTTTGAAACAAGGGTTGATTTTTTGTTGAGAACTCGAATGTTTTGGAATCTGAGAAGTATGAAGACACTCCAAATTCAATAGTGCTATGATGATTTAGATCCTCAATAAAATCTTTTTTATCGTATAAACAGACTTTATTTTTTTCCTGAAATTTCGGATCATTTTTTATTACTGACTCTATTTCCTCAAGCATATTTGTTGTTGCAATTGTATCTTCTATCCAGATAGCAGATGTTTTTGCACAAAATTCAAATAATGATCGATGCAGCTCTTTATGTGTATATTCCTGGATATTTGGGAGGATGGATATTTTATCGAATTTTTGCCTGGACAGTTGACTTTCAGGTTCAAATGACCGGAGCGAATCAATTTCATCTCCAAAAAAATCAATTCGGTAAGGAAATTCTGATGAAAATGAAAAAATATCTATAATACTCCCTCTAACAGAATATTGTCCGGGTTCATATACAAAATCCACCAATTCAAAATTGCAGGATTCCAATACTTCGCGTATGAAAGATATACTGAATTTTTCTCCTGTTTTGAGATGCAATGTATCTTTTGATAATCTGTTTTTGTTAATTACTCTTTCTGCTATTGCTTCTGTATAGGTGACAATTACCAAAAGGCCTGAAGAAAAATCATCCAGACGGTTTAAGACATTTGCTCTGAGAATAATATTGCCATAATCTTGTTGAAGATATTTCACCGAGCGTTTGTAGGAGGATGGGAAGAACACGATTTGATCATCAGAGATAATTGTCAACAGATCATTATTAAAATATGCTGCGTCTTCTTTTGTATTAAGTATGAAGAAGTGAATACCTTCTCGTTTACAGAGCAATGAGGAAATCAGCATGCTCCTGGAAGAACCGGATAAACCAGCCAGATGTAACCTGTTTATTGATTTCTTTTCAAATTGTTGTAAAATGTCTTGATAAAGGGGATGATCTTTGTATTTTTCAGCAATAGGCTGTAAAAGTTGACTCACAAGATAAAATTATTTTTAGTTGACAAAAATCGTTCATTGTTTTATTATTCCAAAGAAGAAAAACAGATAATGCAAGAATCGGTGAATAATTTCATTTCCATTCCTGTTTCTATCATGTATCTTTAATAGGTAATAAAACTTGCTATATGAAAGTCTTCAAATTCGGAGGTGCTTCCGTAAAGGATGCTGCATCAGTCAGAAATCTGGCAGAAATTGTCAGAAAAACCAATGAACCTCTAGTTATTGTAATATCAGCAATGGGAAAAACCACGAATGCTATGGAGGAATTGTTACAGCACTATTTCAAACAGGATGAAAGAAAAACACAAAGCCTGAAAAAAGTAAAAGATTTTCATAATTCAATACTTCATGACTTATTCCCTGAGAATGCAGAGATATTTCAGCAAATTGATAAAATTTATCTTGCTCTTGAGGACAAATTAAAAGAAGAACCTACAATGACCTTTAATTTTGAATATGATCAGATGGTATCCTTTGGTGAAATTCTTGCTACCATGATTATTGCATTTTACCTGGTTCAGGCAGGAATAGACTGTCACTGGATGGATATCAGAAAGTATTTAAAAACGGATGATAATTACCGTGAGGCTAAAGTCAATTTCAATGCGAGTAAAAAACTGATCCAGGAGAATTTTAAAAAAAACAAAACATACATTACCCAGGGATTTATAGCTTCAACATCAAACAATTTAACCACAACTCTTGGAAGGGAGGGATCCGATTATACCGCTGCTTTGCTGGCATTTTTTCTTGATGCTGAAAGCGTTACGGTTTGGAAGGATGTCCCCGGAGTGCTAAATGCCGACCCCAAATGGTTTGATAATACTGTTAAATTAAACAGGATGAGTTACACAGATGCTATTGAACTGGCATTTTATGGAGTTGGTGTTATTCATCCGAGAACAATCCAGCCATTAAAAAGGAAGAATATACCCCTATTGGTAAGATCATTCATACATCCGGAGGAAAGTGGAACAGCAATTGGGAATTTTGATTATCAAAAGCTGATACCGTGTTTTATTTTTAAAATGGATCAGGTACTCATTGATATCTATCCTCCGGATCTCTCGTTTATTGCAGAAAACAATTTTGAGAGTATTTTCGAAGTCTTTGCCCGAAATAATCTGAAAGTGAATTTGATGCAGAATACAGCTGTAAGTTTCAGACTTTGTGTCAATAATGATCCCCATCTTATTCCTAAAGTGACAAATGACTTATCGGCAAAATACCAGGTGATTATTACCCCAAAACTTGAATTAATTACCATTCGCTATTATGATCAGAAGACTATTGAAAGAGTTATGGTAAATAAAGAAATGATACTTGAACAAAGAAGCACTAAAACAATACAGTTGTTAGTGAAAGATCTGGGATAATTTCTTTAAGTAAGAATGGATGTTAAAAATCAGGAAATAATTATTAGTTCAATTCTATTTATATTTATAAATTCAGAGTAACAATTGATAATCAATTTAAATTCTTAAAAAAATATGATATTTACAGACAAAACGATATTTGGAATATCCGGATTATCTAACGTACTATTTATTTTATTATTTTCTATGGTTCTTATGCAATCGTGTGCTCATGTGAATCAGGCTGATGAAGTTCCAGGGTTAAAGGAAGTTTTCAGTGAATATTTTCCTATGGGTGTATCTATTGGACAAAATACATTGAAAGATTCAATGGATGTTAAAATGATCCTGAAGCATTTTAATTCAATTACATCAGAGAATTACATGAAATGGGAATTTATTCATCCGCAACCAGAGATCTATGATTTTGCTGCAGCAGATAGTTTTGTGGAATTTGGCGAAAAAAATAATATGCACATGGTCGGACATGTTCTTGTCTGGCATTCACAAACGCCGGAATGGGTTTTTAAGGATGAAACCGGGAATTTGGTTTCTTCTGAAGTATTACTGGAACGTATGAAGGAGCATATATTTACTGTTGTTGGACGCTATAAAGGAAAAATACGTTCCTGGGATGTTGTGAATGAAGCAATTGATGATAACGGGGAAATACGCAAAAATATATGGTACGAGATCCTTGGCGAAGAATATGTAAAAAAGGCATTTGAATTTGCGCGGGAAGCTGATCCCAACGCTGAACTCATATACAATGATTATTCAATTCCCACACCATTTAAACGAGATGCCATTGTTAAGCTGATTGAGACTATTCAATCGGATGGAATTGATGTGGATGCTGTTGGTATGCAGGCTCATTATCAGTTGGATTATCCTTTAAAAGAAGATCTTGATGCATGCATACAGGCATTTGCTGATCTGGGTGTAAAGATAGCAATTACTGAGCTTGATATAAATGTTCTGCCGAATCCGGAAGCACAGATTGGAGCAGATGTTAGAATAAGTTATGAATTTCAGGAAAAATACAATCCTTATGTCACCGGATTGCCTGATTCAGTTCAATTACAGCTTGCTGAAAAATACCGTGAATGCTTTGATGTTTTTATAAAACACAAAGACAATATAAGCAGGGTAACGATTTGGGGTATTCAGGACGGACAGTCGTGGAAAAACCACTGGCCAATTCCCGGAAGGACCAATTATCCTTTATTGTTTGACAGAAATTATCAACCCAAACCTGCTTATTTCTCTGTCATAGGAAGTGTAAAAAAGGAACAAAAGTAAGAATTCATACACTCTGGTTGCTCAACTGTTTGCACAAAGAGTATCATTCAATGCAATAATGCCTTGTTTGTATTGATCTCTTTGTATCACAAACTGCATATTAACCTGTTTAAGGGATTGAGAAAAACTTTCAATGTTTATGTTATTTTTGGCTAAAGCAGTTGTTGCTTTTGCCAGTATTCCCGGCTGAGCAATGTTGGTCCCCAATACACAAATAAGTGCAACTTCTTTGACAGTGATTTCCTGATACTTTTCCTTAAGCTCTTTCAAAAGTTCCTTTTTCAGATCTTTTTGCCAAATTACCTGTGTTATACTATTTGCATTGGTAGATTTTAAAATGTAACTCACTCCATATTTATCAAATATCTCCATGATGTGCATATCAAAACCCACTTCTCCAACCATTGAAGGATCATGTACTTCAATAGCTATGACTTTATCAGTACCGGATATAATTTCAACTTTTGATTTTTCGCCTACATAGTTTTTGGAAATAACAGTTCCAGGATGCTCAGGGTCAAAAGTGTTCTTTATTCTGATGTTAATATCTCTCATCTCAAGAGGTTTTGAAGCTTTAGGATGAATAGCTTCCATTCCAATATCTGCAAGCTGGTCCGCAACATTATAATTCGTATATCCAACCGGAATTGATTTTTCAATTCCGACAATATTCGGATCAGCTGAAGAGAGATGGAATTCTTTATGTATTATAGCTTCATCTGCTTTTAATTCAACGGCAATTTTACTGAATGTGACCTCGGAATAACCCCTGTCAAATTCTCTCATAATACCTTCTGTACCTTTTGTGTAACCTGTAACCACAGGGATAGTTTTGCTATAGTCAATTTTCGAAAATGATTTGTGGATTCGTTCATCGATCGTAAGAAATTCTGAATCATTGAAACCGCATAAATCGACAAAAGTAGAAGCTATACCATTATTTTCTAAAATGTTTACCGAATTAAATGCTGAATGGGCTTCACCGATTGAGGCAAGAATTTCGCGTGCAGCGAGAAGTATATTATGCTTGTTGACATAACCCGTGGCGAGAACATCAGCAAAGCTGTTCAGGTAGTTTTTTGCCTGTACGATCCGATTTGTAATGAAATTTTCGGCAATTGCAAGATCAAGATTTATATTTCTGAAGCTTTTATTTATTTCCAGCAATTTTCTTAATACTTCATTCAGGGCTTTGTTAAAGTTTTTATTTTGAATAAACAATTGATAAATTCCTGGTCTTCCTGATTTCTTATGTTCCAGCAACCAATCTGTCACATTACTATAAGCAGAGACGATAAAAACTCTGTGATACAATTCAAAATCACTTCTTTTCCCTACAATAATATTGTTGAGTACATCATGAAATTTAGTCATGGATGTACCGCCAATTTTTTCTACTGTTAACATTTTAAACTATATATTTTATTTAATACAAATTAAACAGTATTTAATTAAATACATATCGTAAAATTATGTTTCTTATAAAAAGATACAAATCATAAAATCAATACCCATGAAGAATATCATAATATTTCGGATATAAGAAAAAATAAATATTTAACGTGAGTTCGAAATAAAAAACCTTAATTATCAATTAT
>JAFGQO010000081.1 GCA_016935615.1 Bacteroidales bacterium | reverse complement strand
GCTGAAAAGTCGAATATCGATGACATACAATGCAGGATTGAAGCAAGGTTAAAAGGATTACAGCCTGTTGCTGTTACAGGGAAGGGCGGCTCAAAAGAACAAGCTGTCAGCGATGCCATTAACAAAATAAAATCCGCTCTGACAACGTTAACGGGAAAGTTAAGATCAAGATAGCATTCACCGCACTCTGGCACACCTCAGTGTGGTGTCTGTTACAAAACCGTTATACTCTTTTTAATGATTTAAGTCGCGTTGAATGTTTTTAAAGCTTTTCGTGTTGCCTCTTCGCCTTCCGTTATAATCTCTTTTGCTCTGTAAAAATCGTAAGTGCCAAATGATTCCTTTGATATATTTATCAACAAGTCGGGTTTGTCTTTTTCCAGCGTCAGATCTGATATTTTGCGCATCATGGTGCTGATGCTTTTATTTGTAAGATTGAAAATACCGATATCCTCTGTTTTTTTTGTCGGAATTAAATTGCTGAGCTTTTCTTTGATGAGTTTTATCTGTTCCGAATATTTGTTGTCGGGAAATTGCTCGATTTCAGAATTTTTCTTTTCATAGGGAACAGGAGCATTAACGTTGACCACCACCAGCAAATCACCGTCATATCTCCTGACCCGGTTTACCGGAATAGGGTTGGTAAGACCGCCGTCAACAAAATACCTGTTACCAATCTTAAGAGGTTGAAAAACTGTTGGTATGGAAATGGAAGCTCTTATGGCTTCAAATAAATTACCCTCAGTAAACAGGGTTTCGGTTCCATTAATAATATCGGTAGCCACAGCGCAAAACGGGACAGATAAGTCTTCGATATTTCGTTCAGGCACAATTTTCTTTATATTGTCAATTACTTTTTTCCCTTTCACCAGTCCTTTTTTACTGATCGAAAAATCTGTCAGCCGTAACACTTCCGTTATATCAAGGGAACTGATCCATTCTTCAAATTGCTGAAGCTGACCGGTGGCATAAATTCCTCCAATCAGGGCACCCATTGAGGTACCTGCTACGGAAGTGATTTTAAAGCCACTCTGTTCCAGGACTTTAATTGCCCCGATATGGGCACAGCCCCGTGCGCCTCCGCTTGATAATACCAATGCTGCATTTCCCATTTTTATAATATCCTTTTTACTTAATATTCAAACTCAAAAGAAGGATAATTAAATGAAAAAACCAGAAATTATGATCAAATTTAACCAACTACAACACCGGCCGATGTGAGAAGAAAATCCTCTATATAAGTTATCAAAATCACGTATTTTGAGAATATTCTCGCTATCTTTGTATTAAATTAATGATGATATGCCACGTCAGAAACAACTACGAAAAGTCTTTGCACCGCCAAATTTTGGGGGATTTAAACCTTATGGCTGTACAAAAGGATGTAAAGGTTCCATTGATTTATTCTATGAAGAATATGAAGCCATAAAAATGGCTGACTATGATTTATTAAATTATGAGGAAGCTGCTGTTTTAATGGGTGTGTCGCGGGCTACCTTCGCAAGGATCTGCGAAAGTGCAAGACGTAAAATAGCCAGAGCACTGGTTGACGGAAAAGAAATTAAAGCAGTGTATGGTAATGCTTACCTTGAAAAGGAGTGGTTTTTTTGTAGTGACTGTAATGCAAGATTTGATATTCAGGCAGAAATCATTGAGAATAATTGTCCTGTATGCCGGTCTGCAAACATTAATTCCTTAAATGCCCGACATTAAAATATTATGAATAATAATCAAATGGATACGAAGAGAACTAAATGAAATCTTAAATTGTTTATCCATAAGAAGTGTTATTTGTTCCATATTTAATAAATAGACTAAAAAATGGAGGGACCTGTTATGAAAAATTTTATTGATTTATTCGATGATTCAGGATGGGTAAGTACAAATGAATATCCTGAAGGCACCCTGATGAAAACCCTTAGAGACACCCATGGTGGCCGGACAATCTTGCTGAAATGTCCCATAGGTTTTAAGATGGGGTCTCATTCTCATGTTGTAACTGAACAACATTTTGTACTGAGAGGTTCTTACATGAGTGACGGTAAAACGTATTCGGTTGGATCTTACCAGATGTATAGTCCTCATGAGGAGCATGGTCCATTTGAATCGCAGGAAGGGGCATTGATACTGGTTATCTGGGATCCGGTTAAAGGAAGTTAACTAAGAAATAACAATATTTTATTATCCTATTTTATGAGTTGTTAACAGAAATTTTATAATGGCTAAGACTAAACCTTTTGATGAACACCTGAATGAGTATGAACAATGGTTTTCTGATAATCAATATGCATTCGAATCAGAGCTTGAAGCCATCCGTAAAGTGTTACCCAAAAAAGGTAAGGGAATTGAAATTGGTATAGGGAGCGGTGTATTTGCAGTTCCTCTTGGTATCATGGAGGGAGTCGAACCTTCAAAATCAATGAGGGATAAAGCTGAAGAAAGAGGGTTGCATGTAATTGATGGTATTGCAGAAAACCTTCCGGTTGCCGATAAAAGTTATGATTTCGCCCTTATGGTTACCACAATCTGTTTTGTTGACGATATTAGCAGGTCGTTTGCTGAAGCATATCGTATATTAAAAGAAAATGGCGTCCTAATTTTAGGCTTTGTGGATAAAGAGAGCCCCGTTGGTAAATTATACCTGAGTTTCAAAGATAAAAGCCTTTTTTATAAAGATGCAACGTTTTACAGCACCGAAGAAGTCTATAAAGTTTTGTGGGAAAATGATTTCACTATTATCAACACCCGCCAGACTGTTTTTGGCCATCTAAACCAGATCAACGAAATTCAGAAACCCGAAAAGGGATATGGCAAGGGAAGTTTTATAGTGGTAAAAGCGAACAAAACTAATCTGAAAATTTCTAAATAGAATATTTAAACGATGATACAAATTTACTCTTATTCTGAATTTATTTCCAGAATGACAGTCTTTGAGAAAGCCTATCTGTTATTGTTTAAAAAAGGAAAAGAAAATAGTGACTGTGCTTTTACCAATATTCAATCGGCTGAGGCAAAAGTTAAAGATGTTCAAATATATTATGCTGATGTAAATAGTGTTCGTGATATACATATCAAATACGAATTGTCAACTGTACCGGTTCTGCTTAAATTCAGTAAAGGAGAACTCATAAATGTAGTTAAGGGTTGTAATGATACCAGTCATTACAAAGCCTTGTTTGAGGAAAATTTGCCTAGGGCTGAAAGGCAAAGAAATATTTTTTACTTTGACATAGATTTGTCACGCGATCACCGGGCTGCAGAAGAACTTGTTAAACGCAGCGGTCAGATGGCTGTTCACCAGACTGATATAAACGGAGAAATAATGTCGGCTTTAATAAAATCCGGATAAATGAACTTTTGGGTATAAAAGACTGATGATATTTAATCTTCCAGTTGTCGACTGATAATTAACAGGATTTTTCTAACATAAAACCAAATTAAGATGAATGAACTACAACCAGTAAACCAGAATGTGCTGCTGGATATTTCAGTAGCAGAACAGGAACACAAAACACATTGGGGCATAATAATTCCCGAATCTGCTAAAGAAAGACAGAATGTTGGAAAGGTAATTGCAATAAGCAATGTTGAAAATTCTGAAATTGCAATTGGTGATAAAGTGCTTTATAAAGAACTCAGCGGTATAGAAACTGAATTCGAAGGGGGAAAATACATGCTGATTCAATATTCTGAAATCATGGCCAAGATTGTTCAAACAGATAAGATATAATTACAGAATATGATAAACAGGGAAATAGTTATCACAGAGTGGTTGAATAATATGACTTCCAATAATTTAACCTTAAGGTAGAAGGTAATCTGACCAGCGAACATCCAAAATAAAAGTAATTGATGCCTGACAGATCATTCAATAACGTGTTTAGTGATTTCGGGAAATTGATTGTTGATGTTTAAAATTAAAATTATCAAACATGATAATATCCGGCTAATAGAGTCAGTTGAAAGCTGTTCGTTACTGGATATTTTAAGAAACAACGGGTATAATATATATGCCCCGTGCGGAGGCAGGGGCACATGCGGAAAATGCACGGTCAAAGTAACCGGAGAGGGTGAAGTAATTTCCTGTAAATATTATCCGGATAAAAATACAGAGGTTATTCTGCCAGGTGAGGATGAGGCAAGTATATTGGTCCATCAGACCGAATATCTTGAGGATCTTCCCTTCAGATTGAGCAATTCAGGATATTCCAGCTCCAATCCTTATGGCGTGGCAATTGATATTGGAACAACAACGCTGGTTTTTTATTTTCTAAGCCTTGTTTCCGGCCAGATCGAAAAAATATCATCAGCATTAAATCCCCAGATGCGATATGGTGCTGATATTATAACCAGGATAAATTACTGCCAGGAGCATGAGAACGGATTATCGGAATTACAAAATTCAGTCGTAGAAATTATAAACAATGAGTTTGATACTTTCAGAAGCACAAGAAATCTGCATCGAGGTAATCTTGAAAGGGTAGTTATTGCCGGGAATACAACTATGCTGCATCTTTTACTGGGGGAAGATCCTGTTTCAATTGCGCTTGCTCCGTTTAAACCTAAGTTTACAGATAAACAGATTAAAAAAGGCTCCTCAACAGGGTTAAATACAAACGAAAATTGTGAAGTGATTACGCTGCCCTGTCTGGCTGCTTTTATCGGCGCTGATATACTGGCAGGATTGGCTGCTCTAAAACCCTTATACAATAGTTACCTGTTTCTGGATATCGGAACAAATGGTGAAATAGCCCTTGTGAAAGATGGCAGGATTCTGGCATGTGCCACCGCAGCAGGCCCGGCTTTTGAAGGCGCAAATATTTCATGCGGGATGGCTGCAGTAAATGGTGCTATTTCAGGCTTTTCAGGACCTGAGAGCTATAAGGTTATAGGTAATAGTGAACCGGTTGGTATATGCGGCTCGGGGATAGTCGATATTGTTGCATATTTACTTAAAAGCGATCTGATTGATGAAACAGGATTATTGAAAGAAACATTTGTTATCAGTTCAGAAAAAAAAATAGAAGTGACACAACAGGATATACGTGAAATTCAGTTAGCAAAATCGGCAATTTATTCAGGCATCAGGATATTGATGAATATGGCAGGGTTATTTTTCAGCGATATTGATGCTTTGTATCTGGCAGGGGGCTTCGGCAATTATATTAATATTAAATCGGCAATTGAGATCGGATTACTGCCGTTTGAGATGAAAGATATAATTTATCCGGTTGGCAATAGTGCCGTAATTGGTGCACTTCAATATCTGAAGTCGGATGAATTTGAAGAAAGAATTAATAAAACGCTGAAAAATTCAGAATACGTAGAATTATTCACTATCAATGAATTCCCTGCTGCATTTGCATTAAATATGAATTTTGCTAAATATAAATTGTAAAAAATCCAGGAAATCAAAGGATTATAAATAAATCCTAAAACAGAATAAAAATGGAACGGAGAATATTTGGGAAAATCCCTTCGCGGAGGCTGGGCAGGAGTCTGGGGGTAAATAATATACCTCATAAAATTTGTACATAATCATGCTGATAAAGGATATTAACGATTCAGACTACGACCTGGTTTCCCCAACTGAAATTGTTGCAATGTATAAGCCCGATTTTGCATATATTGCCGTACCTGCGCGCACGCATGCTTATAAGGAGAGACTCCCTGCTGATGAGAAAGTCGCAAACCGGGCATTGTACGTATCCCGGCCTTTCTTTTTACTTTTTATGCTGATTATCTTATCATCTCTCTATTTCATTTCTAAAATAGGCTGTATAAAATGATCAGGGATATTGAATTATTATATAAGGAGATTGTTATTTGTACAAAATGTGGGTTAGTTAAATCGCGCAACAATGTCATTTTCGGAGAAGGAAATACAACTGCAGGGATATTTATTATTGGCGAAGCTCCCGGCAGAGATGAAGATATCCAGGGACGTCCGTTTGTCGGCAGTTCCGGACAGTTGCTCGACAAAATTCTGGCAGCCTGCGGGTTTACCCGCAGCGAACATGTATTTATCAGTAATATTGTTAAATGCAGACCGCCCGGCAACCGGGTGCCCACACCGCAGGAAGCTGCTGCCTGCATGCCCTGGTTGTTGAAACAAATTGAACTGGTAAACCCCCGGATACTGATATTACTGGGCGCCACAGCCCTGAAATATATGGCAGGAAACGACCATAAAATTACCCGTGAACGTGGAAACTGGCTTAATGTGCAAAACAGACTCGCAATGCCGGTTTATCATCCTGCTGCTTTACTGCGTGATCCCGGCTTAAAACGCGAAACCTGGGAGGACTTTAAGAAAATTGTTTATAAATATCGTGAACTTATAGATCCAACCCATTATTCGGCTTATGTCTGAAAAGCCCGGAATGACCGAATCTCCCTGATACTTTTGAATCCAAGGTATCACCCGATGATGCTACCAGGTACTTTTACATAATTATATTTTCAATTTAACAATTATATGATTATATAAATATTTTTACTGATGACTGAAATTAACTGTTCCCTGATAACATCCGGTTATTTTATTCGTGCCGATAATTTTTTGATTTTATTTAGCTTGCCGGTTAGAAGTTTCCTTCTTAAAGGATTGATTTTATCAATG
>JAFGQO010000080.1 GCA_016935615.1 Bacteroidales bacterium | reverse complement strand
GGTTGGACTGCTATAAACGCCCGGATAAATATCCAATTCTTCACTTTTTAATATAAGGGCTGGTTTAAATTCAGGTAATGAATACTCTTTTCCGAAATATATACTTAATGCCCCAATTAATATATCATTCATGGACATGGCAAGTCCGTTGAATGTGCAGGCAATTGATGCATTATCATCCGGGAAGTAGGCTATATTAGATCGAAATCCATCAATTCCACCATTATGTCCGAATGCTCTCTTATCATAGAATGGCATTTGGAACATGCCAATCCCAAAATTATCAACCAGTTTTTTCATTTCTTCCAGTGAATTATCCGAGACTACTTCGCCGTCAAATAACAAGTTGTAGAATTTATTTAAATCGGTTGGATTTGAAACTATCGCTCCTGCTCCCGCAGGAACGCTCATATCGGTTTCGGTAGCCAGTTCCCAATTATTGACGTGAGTATAAGACAAAGCTTCATTTTTATCCGGACTGATTTTACCGCCATAGTAGGTATTGTTTAACTTTAAAGGTCTGGTAATCCGGTCTTCAAGAATATCTGAAAATCTTTTATTCTCAATCTTTTCCGCTATATAAGAAAGTAATACATAATTTGTATTGGAGTATTCCATCTTTTCATCGGGTTCGAAGACAGTCCCATTTTCAATGAAGATCTCAATAAGTTCGGCTTCCGTTTTTGGTTCTTCCATCCAATTCGGATACGCCTCTGAATTGGTAAAATTATAAAGTCCACTTCTATGCCTTAACAGTTGCTCAATGGTAATCGCATTTGCATTCGGGATTTCCGGGAAAAAATCGCCGAGTTTTGTCTCAAGTGTCAATTTGTTTTCCTCTATCAACTGCATGATAATGGAAGCGGTAAAACTTTTAGAGATCGATCCGATCCGGTATTTGGTTTTTGCTGTAGCAGGAATACTATCCTCAAAATCGGCATAACCAAAGGCATTCTGGTAAACTTCTTTCCCATCTTCAAAAATCGAAATACTTCCCATTCCCTTCTGATTCGTTACTGTCAGATAAAACAGGCTATCCATCCTGGCTTTATCAAAAGTGACAGGTTCATGCTCCCGGGAGCAAGAACTATAGATCAAAAAAATGACCAAAAAAATTTTAATAGCTTTCATATTTATGCTTTTTAGTCACACAAAAAGGAAGGCTGCTACACGCCGTACCGTATTTTACCCTGAAATTAATTGATGCCCAGGAATTTCAAAGCAAATCAGATACTATTTGAGCACTCCTGTACCATGTATTGTGTGTATAAGCTTAATGGGTAAGAAAAAGATACCAGTTAAATATATAAATACATATTTCATTTTTCCACGTAACTCATATATTGAAGTAAAACTATTTTTTAAACTATTTCATTTGCTTTCTGGTTTACAAATTAGTATATTTATATAGTTTTGTAAACCAATATAGATGAAAGAGATATTTGCCAAAAGACTAAAAAGCGCTCGTATATTGTCCGGATTATCTCAAGATGAACTGGTAGTGCGTATAGGGAACATTGTATCTAAAAATGCCATTTCTAAATATGAGAAAGGAGAAATGATGGCAGATGGCAAAGTCATAATCTCCCTGTCAAAAGCTTTGAATGTGAAATCTGATTATTTCTTCCGCCCATTTACCGTAGAGATTGAAAAAATTGAATTCAGAAAGAAAAGTAAATTATCTGTCAAAAAGGCAAATGCCATCACGCAGAAAGTTACTGACATTGTGGAAAGATACCTGGAAGTGGAGCAATTTCTAAGTATCCGATCGGAGTTTTCTAATCCTATTGAAAATCTTGAAATCAAGACAAAAAGGGATGTGGAAAATGCGGTAAACCAGTTATTAAAAAAGTGGAAGCTTGGATATAATTCATTATCCAATGTTATTGAAGTCCTGGAAGAAAAGGAAATCAAAGTGATAGAGATCGAAGCCCCTGATGAATTTGTCGGCTTTTCTGGATGGGCAGATGGAAAACCTGCCAAACGACAGGTAAGGTATCCAGTTATTGTTATTAATAAGCGTTACACCATCGAACGGAAGCGTTTAACTGCTTTACATGAGCTGGGTCACCTGCTTCTTAAATTTAATAAAAACATCTCTCAAAAGGATAAAGAACGTATGTGTTACCAGTTTGCAGGAGCTATGCTTATACCTGAAGAGACTTTCAGGATGGAATTTGGCAATAACAGGTCCCACATTTCAATACCTGAACTGATTGCTATCAAAGAGAATTATGGAATTTCCATACAGGCTATCATGCAAAGGGCAAAGGATCTGGAGATTATTTCTGATTTTACGTATCTCAATTTTAGGAAATGGATCAGTAAGAACAGAAGTGAAGAAGGATTAGGCCAATATATAGGAAAAGAACAAACCGGCAGGCTAAATCAATTAATATTCAGAGCAGCATCTGAGGAAGTAATATCGATGAGTAAAGCAGCCAATCTGGCAAACCTTAAGCTTGCGGCATTCAGAAAAGAACTTGTGGCGTTGTGAAAGAAATTGTTAATGATGCGAATATATTAATTGATCTGGTTGAATTGCAGCTATTACCGCATTTCTTTGCGTTGGAATTCGAGTTTTTAACAACCGACCTGGTTTTAGATGAACTCTTTGAGGAACAGTATCAATCCTTGCTTCCATATATTGACAGTGATAAATTGATAGTTTATGAGATGACGGGTAATGATCTAGACGAAATATTACTTATCAAAGCATCCAATCCTGCTCTATCAGAGCAAGATTGTTCAGCTTTTTACCAGGCAAAGATAAATGCAGCCACATTGGTCACAGGTGATAACATCTTGCGAAGATTTGCTGAAGTAAACAAACTTGAAGTACATGGACACTTGTGGATTTTCGATTGTATGGTTGAGGCAAGAACTATCACAAGGATAAGAGCTTGTGAGAAGCTAACGGAACTCTGTGATATAGTTAATCCCAAATTAGGTTTACCAAAATCAGAATGTGCAAAAAGAATGAAACGATGGAGTAATTCTTAAAGGCATGGCGTGAGACAATCATACTACTAACAAAATATCCTTTTAACTCTTCAAAGAAGAATTTATATAGGTACCATAAAGAAAAAGAGTATTTGCTGTCTTAATGAATACGAACTGATTTCAACAATTAAAAAAATAGATAACAAAATAGAATCCGTAGAGGATCAAATCACCTAAGCTAAAAATTTAAAAAAAGCACAATGTCAACTGATGTTTGCATGAAAAATACCTGATTTTCATATGAAAAAAAATTAAATACCTGTTTTTCATAGAAAATACCTGCTTTTCATGGAAGAATGCTTCCGGAGGCAGGATCGGTAGTAAGGTATGCAGCAATCATTGATGTACTGGAATTACCGGTGCCTGTTCCGGAAACAATTGCAGTTATCCGTGAAAATGATAAGAAATACGAAAAGCCCGGATGGAAGGTATTTACTCCAAAGCATCAACCGGATGAAACGCTTTACAAGCAATTGGTGTTCGCATTGAAATATGAAGGGATTAATTTGCTCTTTTTCAAAAAACTGTTTGAAGAACTTTCGAAAAAGGAGATTATAGAATTGCTGCAGATAGAACCAACAGGACAGTACAGCAGAAAGATCTGGTTTATATATGAATGGTTAATGAACGAACGGTTGGAAATACCGGATTTAACCATAAAAAAAGCAGTTCCATTACTGGATGAAAAATTACAGTATGCCATTAAAGGCAAAAGTTCGCCTCGTCACCGGATAATCAACAATCTGCCCGGTACTCCCGGTTACTGTCCATTAATTAGAAGAACACCTAAAATTGATAACTATATTACCTCTGATTTTGCTCAACAGAAGAGTGCTTACCTGAAAGGTATTCGTAAAGATATACTTCAAAGGGCATCTGCTTTCCTGTTATTAAAAGATTCAAAGGCGTCATTTACCATAGAAGGGGAGAGCCCTAAAAGCAAACGTACTGCACGATGGGGGCATGCGATAGGACAAGCCGGTGTAAAACCATTGAGTAAAGAAGAATTGTTACGGCTCCAACAAATAGTTATAGAAAACAGCCGGTTTACTAAAATGGGTTTTCGTCAACAGGGGGGATTTGTGGGTGATCATGACCGGAACACGGGCGAACCAATACCAGATCATATTGCAGCAAAATGGCAGGATGTGGTACAACTTATCGAGGGGCTGATAACAACCACGGAACTCTTACTGCGGGAGGAAAATTTTGATGCTGTGTTGGCAGCTGCCATGGTAGCTTTCGGTTTCGTCTTTATACATCCTTATGTCGATGGAAATGGTCGTATTCATCGTTACATTATCCATCATATCCTGGCGAGCAGGAAATTTTCTCAACAAGGTATTATATTTCCGGTTTCGGCCTCTATTCTGGATCGCATTGATGAATACCGGAAAGTACTGGAATCTTATTCTTACCCTCTTCTGGATCTCATTGAATGGAAAGCTACATCTGATAACAATGTAGCGGTACTGAATGAAACAATCGATTATTACAGATATTTTGATGCCACCGTTCAGGCTGAGTTTCTGTACGATTGTGTATATGATACGATAAATACTATTATTCCACATGAAGTGAAACACATTGAACGATATGATGAATTCAAAAGATACATTGATGATGAATTCGAAATGCCTGACAAAATGGTTGCGACACTGGTAAGATTTTTAGAACAAAATGATGGGATACTATCCAGAAAGGCAAAAACAAAGGAGTTTGCTGAATTGAATGGGAATGAAATCAAACAGATAGAGAATAAATACCGGGAGATATTTTTAGAAGATTGATCATGAATACCAAACCTTGTATCGCCGTGGAAGTACACCATGCTGCAATGTTGCAGCCGTTCCTGTTACTTAACCAGGTACAACCGTAAAAATATTGCCAATAGCCGCCGGAAGTCCGTTATTCCGGGACTTTCCCAGAATCCTACTTTAAAATCCCGCACAATACAGGTCAAATCCACCCATGCCACCGGGACGGTTGGAAGTGAAGTATAGTTCCTTTTTACAATAATATATTATCCGCGCCGAAATTAATAGAGTAAAATTTTTCAGTGAAATCCTTATGCAGATATGGGATATACCCGGTAATTATGGCCTGAATCTTATTCATTTTCAATCAACAAATCATCTGGCTTTCTTCAGCTATCCCACATGTGTAGAATTCTTACTTCATCTCCATTAACAGTATAGAAAATAAGATAGTGGTCTTTGACCAGAAACCTGATATGCGTTTTGTTTAATTTTCTCCCCATTTCCGGGAAAATACGAAGATTTTTAATGAGTTTTTTGATTTCTTTATCGATCTTTCTGGAGTAAGTTTTGGTGCCAATTCTCTTATACCAATAATCGAGAATCCGGAGTCTGTCAATCAGTGCGTTTTTTATAATTATTCTTTTAGCCATTTATCAATAATTTTGTCTGCTTCTTCTTCGGTCAAAAAATCTCCCTGGTTTATTTGTTTCTCTGACTCCTTAATTCTATTTAGTTGCCATTCAGATAACTTTGGTAGTTTAATCGTTAAATATTTGTGATCAATTAATTCTTTTATTGTATTGAGTAACTCATTGTCATCAATATTTTCTATCCCCTCATGCAAATGTCTTTTTAATTCGTCTGTACTCATTTCTTTTTTCTTTTCTATATATTAAAGGTACAAAATAGAGTCATTATGTAGAATGTAATTTTTAAAGATGCTTTTGCCCATAATGGGAATCAAGAAAAAATCGTTGGAACATCAAAAAATCGTTGAGAGATACGGAAAAATGGCTGGGAGGCATCCGGAAATCGTTGGGACACATGGAAAAATGATTAAGCAACATCCGGAAATCATTAGTCAACACCCAGAAATCATTGAGGAACACTCGAAAATCGTTGGGGAACATCCGAAAATCATTGGGAGTCACCCAAAAATGGCTGGGCGTCATGGAAAAATAGCTGAGGAGCATTACTTTATGATTTTTCCGGGCTCCTCAACGACTTTTCCGGCTTACTTTGTGATTTTCCGGACTTCCTCTGTCATTTTACCGGGGCTCCGGATGATTTCTCCATGTTACTTTATCATTCTGGCGTATTGCTCTGCCGGATTAGGATGTTGATATATGATTTCTTGCCCTTCCTTATTGATTTTATGCCGGTGATCTGATCCCCTTTGAACTGAACTATTATAAAAACTATTAAATATTATGTGATTCCGTACGTTACATTGGATATCACTTAAAATGTAAGGAAATTTAGTTGCATCAGTCCGGGAAGAAAAAATTCTGGATTTTCTGATGAATTTATTAATGTTAATCCATAACTATCAGATTAGTCAGAGCAGTATCACTTTAATTTTCATGATATTTTGTAATGAAATACTGATATCTGAGGCAGTTCTTCCCTTTGTCCTGGGATATGAATTATCAGCCGGTCAGTGTGATAAAGAAATAGTTAGGATATCTCAATAGAGGAAACTATGGAGATAAGGAATTATCATATGCGTTACTGTCTGAAATACTTATCAATATGCATCCTGCCTATTGGTTTATGTTTAGGATCATGTAAAACTAAAGTGGAAAGTGATACGGATATTAAAGATCCAATAACAACACTGAAGCTAATGCCATCAGAAAACAACCCCCGCAATAGCGAAGGTGATTTCATAAATCTTAAAGATGGACGTATCCTGTTTATATACAGCCATTTTTATGGTAGTTCATCAAGTGATCATGCTCATGCATTTCTTGCAGGACGATTTTCCAATGACGGAGGCAGAACGTGGACAGAGGAGGATGAAGTTATAATACCGAATGAAGGGGGAATGAATGTGATGTCAGTATCGTTGCTGCGTTTGCAAAATGGTGATATTGCACTTTTTTATTTGCAGAAAAACTCGCTGGTGGATTGTACTCCTCAAATGCGTATATCAAAGGATGATGCAAATACATGGAGTGAGCCGGTTCCCATAATAACCGATAAGAAAGGTTATTTCGTCCTTAACAATGATCGCGTTATACAACTGAAGGATGGAAGGCTATTGTTAGCTGTGGCATTACATGCTACGCCGGACAGGACGTGGAATGACAAGGGGGATTTGTATAGTTATTATTTCGATGATGATGGCCAAACATGGTTATCCAGCGATAAGGTGCCAGATACTACCGATATCATTACTCAGGAACCCGGATTGATTGAGTTAAAAGATGGACGGATAATGATGTATATACGTGGAAGTGGTGGATATCAGCAATTATCTTTTTCCCCGGATCAGGGAAATACATGGAGTCATATTGAAACAAGCCACATTCCTTCACCTCTGTCTCCTGCTACAATTGAAATTATCCCGGGAACTGATGACTGGTTAATGGTCTGGAATAATAACGATGGATCAAATCCTGAAATTGAAGGCAAAAGAACACCTTTGACTACAGCCATTTCAAAAGATGAAGGCAAAACATGGCATCATGTAAAAAATATTTGTAACGATCCGGACGGATGGTATTGTTATATCGCTATTCATTTTGATAGCAGCGATTTTATTTTATTGAGTAATTGTGCCGGAAACCAACCGCAGGGTACCGGATTATCGATTACAGATATTACCCTGATTGAAAAAGCATGGTTGTATGAATGAATATAAAATTCCAGGTGGTTAAATAGTTAAATTGCCTATGTATGTGCCTGATATAGGGTTACTGTTTTAAAAAGATCAACAAAAATTCCAACTGGATTCTCTACCTGATCCCGTTACGAGGCCCATAACAAGCACCTAGTAACGAGCACCTGACACCTGGTTTGAAGTCATCCTATCATCAAAGTCAACCCTCCTTCGTCGGGTGAGACTTTGATGGGGTATCATCTGATATGCGAATTACGATTTTCGATATGTCCCCTAAGGGATGCCTTACGGCATGATTTTCGATTTAAAGAGCTGCAATCAAGAATGATACAGGAACAAATTTTACCTGGATCCATTACATGAACCAGATAACAGACCCGCAACTAGCAACTAGCAACGAGCGACTAGTAACAAGCACCATCACCCCCTAAGCACCTGCAGCACTTCTTCTTCCGTGACGTTCGCAAAGAAGTTGTTTGTACGGTTCCATTCAACCCTTCGTCCAAGTTTGAGCGATAGGGTTCCCATGTGTGCGGCCACGGCTTCAACAAATCCCTGGTCGATATTACAACTCGGTTCACCACCGGATCGGATGCAATTAAGCCATTCTGCAATGTGCAGGTGCGTAGCATCCACCTGTTGCCCGTTTCGAACCGTATACAAATATCCTTTTTCAGCAAAATACCGTTCGGTTGCAGAAGTTACAGCATCCACACCGCTGGATCCGGGTCTGTATGAGAATAAAGGAAGGCTCGGATCGATGGTGCCATCCTGGATTTTATCCTTGTACCTGGTGGATCTTCTGTCCGGGTAAACAACCAGGATATTACCCACTTCCATTGTCGCGTCATGTCCCATGATAATACTTGGCCTGTTGAATTCATTGGCCAGGGTGGCGCTGTACTGAAATGTGAGGTCCCTTTCAGGGTATTCGAACAATACATTGAATACATCCGGTACTTCGCGTCCGTCCTTAAAGAAATAGATACCTCCGGAGGCGGTGACTGATTCCGGTATCCCCAGGTCAAGC
>JAFGQO010000010.1 GCA_016935615.1 Bacteroidales bacterium | reverse complement strand
GCGTGGTCGCGGATTGATTGGAGAAGAATAATATTACCTTGTTTATCATCAAGAATTATCATTACTTTGCACCAAATTAAAACCAGGAAAACCAAATATTAAATTCATAAATATGTATAGTTTATTAAGTATTATTTTAATGGCTCCTCCTGCTGAAGGAGGAAAATCAAATCCGGCATCTTTTTATATCATGATGCTGCTGATCATTGTTGTTTTTTACTTTTTTATGATAAGGCCCCAGGTAAGAAAGCAGAAAGAAATGCGCAATTTCCGGTCTGCACTGAAAAAGGGTGATAAAGTAATTACAACCGGAGGAATTTATGGTAAAATCAATAATATTTCGGAAAACATCATTACCATAGATGTTGGAAACAATGTAATCATAAAAGTCGATAAGAACGCTATTCTTAAAGACAATTCAGATCTTCAGACTCAGCAGAAATAATTCGGGTAACAGCAAATCACAGGGACAATATCATATATTGTTCATTGCTTTTATTACGCTCTGTATCGTGTGATTTTGCTATAATTTACATTGGTTAAATTACTGCCTCATCTGTCACGATACTCAGCCCTGCCTGTTTCATTATGATAGGTTTCAGAAATTTGAGTTTCCCCGACACATTATATGATCGGGGTTGTTTTATCAGGAGTTTAAGGTATATTTGTGATACCTTAAATTCCAGATAATTTGAAAACACCTGAAAAAAAAACATCCGGAATAAAGTCTTTTTCAGACCTGCGGGAGAAAATTAATACTCTTTTCAAACAGGCACAAAATAAATTTCTGGTCTTTCTGTTTTTCCTTGCCCTTTCAACACTTGCCTGGTTTATCAGAGCACTCAGCGATACTTACGATGCAGAAATAAAATATCCTGTCAGGTATATCAATCTTCCTCCCAATAAGATATTGTCTCAACCTCCGCCGGAGAAATTGATGCTTACTGTGCGCTCTGACGGCTATACGATTCTGAGCACCAAGCTCATATTTAAACCTCCTCTGAGTTATAATGTAAATGCTTTCTCGATGTATTCCCTCACCATGGATTCAACTTCGGTATATACACTTACAAGATATGCCAGGGAGAGATTGTCTGCAGAACTTAACAAAAAGAAAAAAAACATCGAAATTATTGATATTACGCCAGACACATTGTTCTTTAACTTTTCCCGGGTAAAAAAAAGAAAAATTCCTGTTTCAGCAAGTATAATAAATCCTCACGCTATATATGCCCAACAACATATGCTGAACGGGAAGATCTATACAAGCCCCGATTCCATTGTTGTGACAGGCCCTGCTGCCATAGTTGACACATTAAGATTTATTCCCACCAGATCATTGCGTTTGAAAGAGCTTTCGGATACAACTGAAAAAAAGATCCTTATACAAAAGCATCCCAAACTTATCTATCCTTTAAGCAAAGTTAAGGTAATCATACCTGTAGATGAATTTACGGAGTCGGAATTCACTGTAAATCTGATTCAAAAAAATGTTCCGGATTCAGTTCTGCTAAAAACATTTCCAAAAACTGTTAAAATAAAATATATCGTTACCCTCAGTAATTTTGAAAAAGTTTCATCCGACATGTTTAAACCCTATATAGATTACAATGATATCGATATTGAAATGAATTCCAAAGCTACTATTAAAATGGATTCTTTACCTCCATATATTCATAGTGTTCATCTGACGCCCGGGAGTGCAGAATTTTTAATTGAAAGGAAATATGTTGAAGATAGGAATAACCGGGGGAATAGGTAGTGGGAAATCCACTGTCTGTAAGATTTTCAGTGTACTTGGCATTCCTGTTTTCCATGCTGATGAAAGAGCCAAAAACCTGATTGATAACAACCGGGGGATCAGGAATGAGATCATCAGGGAATTCGGACCGGATTCGTTTGTCAATGGCATTTATAATACAGGCTATATAAGCAAAGTCGTTTTTACCAGGAAAGAAAAACTTCACAAGCTGAATTCCATCATTCATCCCTTTGTGGCGGAAGATTTCTCGCAATGGGTAAAGGCTTATGAATATGCCAAATACATTCTTGAAGAAGCTGCAATATTGTTTGAAAGCGGAGCAGATCAATTTCTTGATTATATTATTGTTGTAAATGCACCCTTAGATCTCCGCATCAGGAGAATAATGAACAGAGACGGAATTTCCAGAGAAATGGTTTTGCAACGAATGAAAAACCAGTTTCCTGCCGATAATATTCTGCCGTTGGCCGATTGGATCATAGAAAACGATGAAAAACACCTAATTTTGCCGCAGATATTATCTATTCATGATCAGTTGATCAGTTAAAACTTACGTATGGCAAAATTCGGAAAGTGGATTGGCGCAGGACTGGGTTGGGCATTTGCCGGACCAATAGGTGCGGTAATCGGTCTTGGACTGGGGTGGATGTTTGACAACACGACACAAAGTGTTACTGCAGGAACTTACAAACAGACTACAACAGGCGATTTTGCAGTAAGCATGATGGTGCTTATTGCAGCAGTAATGAAGGCTGACGGAAAAGTGGTGAAATCTGAGCTCGATTATGTTAAGACCTTTCTCGTAAGCAGGTTTGGTGTTGATTCTGCCAGGGAAGCACTGAAAATGTTAAGAGACCTTTTGGATCAGAACATTTCCGTAACAGATGTTAGCCATCAGATAAGAAACCGGCTTGATTATCATTCGCGGCTTGAACTGCTTCATTTGTTGTATGGTGTTGCACAGGCAGACGGAAGGATCCATGAATCTGAGCTGAAATTACTGGAACAGATTGGTTATTACCTGGGATTGAGCTCATCCGATCAGCAAACACTTAAAAATATGTTTGTTCAGGTTTCTGACAGTGCATACAAGATCCTTGGGATCAGCAGAAATTCATCCATAGACGAAATAAAGAAAGCTTACAGAAAGCTGGCAACAAAATACCATCCCGACAAGGTGAGTTACCTCGGAGAAGATTTCATGAAGGATGCGGAAGAGAAATTCCAGAAGATAAACGAAGCGTATGAAAAAATTAAGAAAGAAAAAGGCTTCAATTGATAAGAAAAATCAATATTTTTATTGGAATACAATAAAATAACAAATTCTTAGTATTTTGCTTGGTAATGCTTTTTACATTTCATGCATAATATTATTTTTGTGCGCTAATTAAATATTTGTTTTATGAATTTGAAAGATATTCTTTCTATATCAGGAAAAGGCGGATTATTTAAGTTTATTTCGCAAGGCAGAACAGGAATTATTGTCGAATCTTTTGAAGACAAAAAAAGAACCGTTGTTCATTCGAGCGCTAAGGTAAGTGCACTTGAAGATATTGCGATTTTTACGGACACCGAAGAAGTGCCGCTGAGCGATATCTTTAGGAAAATATATGAAAAAGAAAACGGCAAGGAAACCATCAGCCACAAATCCTCTTCAGAAGAACTGAAAACTTTTATGGGAGAAATTCTTCCTGAATACGATAAAGAAAGAGTATATGTTTCTGATATGAAAAAACTTGTTCAGTGGTATAACCTGCTGATTCAGATGAATCTGTTGAAACCTGAAGAAGAAGAGAAAGAGAAAGAGGAAAAAGAAAAGAAAAAGGAAGGAAAAGATGAAAAGACACCGGCAAACATCAAAGAAAAACCGAAAGTAACTGCCAAGCCTAAAGCCAAAACCGTAACAAAGATCAAACCTTCGGTTAAAGAAAAATCTGTGAAGACCAACATACCAAGGCAGAAAGCAAAATAACAACCATGGCAAAGCTGCCGTATGAATTTACTCCGCCAGCAGGCAAAAAAAAATAGAAAATTCTTACCCCCGGATCTGGAAATCAGAAGCTTTCAGGATATTGAAAAGTATATTCAGGAACTCCTTAATATTCCCATTAATACAACTGATGAACTTACAACCTGGCTGCTGAAACGCAGCGAGTTCGACTCTGTTATTGAAGAAGATAAAGCCTGGCTGTATATTCATCAAAGTTGTCATACCGGCAACAAAGAATATGCAGAAGCATTTGCCAGATTTGTCAGGAATATCGACCAGCGCTATGCAACAGTATCTCACCAGCTAAACGTTAAAATCAATAATTTTTGTTCTCACAACAGGTATCCTGCAGAATTTGAAGTATTTGTCCGCAATATCAGGCGGCAGATTGAACTATACAATGAAGCGAATACAATACTACAGTCGGAACTGGAAGTTGAAGAACAGCAATATGGCTCTATAACAGGAAACATGACCATTCATTACCAAAGGAAAGATCATACCCTGCAACAGGCTCAGAATTTTTTAAAACAAGCCGACAGACAAGTCAGGCAGGATGTATATGAGTTAATTGGGATGCGCAGAAGCGAAGATTATGAAAAACTGAATGTGTTGTTTGACTCTCTCCTGAAAAAAAGACACCAGCTGGCTTTGAATGCAGGATTCCCGAATTACCTTGAATACCGGTTTGCTCAGCTTGGAAGATTTGATTACACGCTGAAGGATTGTGAGGAATTTCACAATGCCATTGAAAAAAAGGTAGTACCTATAGTAGATGAACTGTTCAAAGACAGAAAAAAGAAACTGGGAGTTGATGCATTATTTCCTTATGACCTTGAGGTAGACCCGGAGTACAAATCACCATTAAAGCCTTTCGGATCTGTAAAAGAGCTTAGTGATAAAAGCATCCAATGTCTTTCTTCCATCGATACCGAATTCGGACAGTTTCTGAAGATCATGGCGAAACACAGATACCTCGACCTGGATTCAAGGATCGGAAAAGCTCCGGGCGGATACAATTACCCATTGCATGAAAGCAATGTGCCTTTTATTTTCATGAATGCCACCAACAACCTGCGCGATCTTGAAACCCTGATGCACGAAGCAGGACATGCCATTCATGCATTCCTTTGCAAGGATCTTGAGTTTGTGTATTATAAGGAAGTTCCTGCCGAAATTGCAGAGGTTGCCTCCATGGCCATGGAACTTATATCTATGGAACACTGGCATCATTTTTTCCCTGGCAAGATAGATCTTCAGCGAGCAAAAATAAGTCATCTTGAGGGTGTGCTGAAAACCTTTCCCTGGGTGGCTGCCATCGACAAATTCCAGCACCGGATATACACTCATCCGGAGCAAAGTAAAACAGAACGGGAAAAGGCATGGCTGGAAATTGAAACTTCTTTTGGCGGTTCGGTAGTTGACTGGACAGGATATGAAACTTTCCATAAGCAAATGTGGCAAAAACAGATCCATTTGTACCAGTTCCCTCTGTACTACATCGAATATGGAATTGCCCAGCTGGGAGCTGTTGCACTATGGAAAAACTATCAAGAAAACCCGGAGAAAGCCATTCAGGAATACAAGAATGCGCTGAGAATGGGATATTCCAAAACGTTACCTGAATTATACAAAGCTGCCGGTATTGAATTCAGTTTTTCTTCTTCCTATATTGAGAGCCTGGTGAAGTTTGTTCTTAATGAAATAGAGTCTTTGAGCGGATGAAAAAAGTCTCCGGCCATAAATCCCAGGTCTCAATAAAAATAGATAAACTGATAAACTGGTGCGTTGATTAACTGAGATTATATATTGAGCATTATTCAGACAGATTTTCTTTTCTAATGCTTCATTCATTGATTTTCTCAGAGCCTTCGTTAATGGCTTCGGCTCTCAAGAACGCATTTTTTCAAGGCGGGATTTATGATTTCTGCGAAATTATATTGATTAAGTAACGAGAAACCCAAAAACCCTCCCATCTTTTTAACTCCTGAACTCCTCAACTAACTCAAAACTTCAAACTCTGAACACTAAACTGTCCTACTTTACGACTTCGCCTTTAATAAAGAGGGTGGTGATTTTTTCTTCGGTATTGGAATGAACGGTAATGGTTTTGCTGAAATAACCCGACAGTTTTGCATCAAAAGTCACTTTTATGCTTCCCTCCCCTCCTGCCGGAATGGGTTGTTTTGGAAAATCGGCCACTGTGCAGCCGCAGGATGGTTCAACATTGTTTATGATCAGCGGAAACATACCGGAATTCTGAAACCTGAATTCCACTTCTATCGGTTGGTTGTACGGAACCTGACCGAAATCCATTGCGGTTTCGCTCCAATTGATCATTGCTTTTGGTTTGTTCACCGGGCATGCAGTTAAAGCAAATGAAAAATAAACTATAAAAGTCAGTATTCCGCTCAGCGTTTTATTCATTGTTTCAATTTTGTTTGTATTACGAAATTATTATAGTTTTTGTTTAAAATCAGAAACGCTTTCTTAAATGTTGTTAAACAACGTTTATTATTTATCAAATATTTTGCCATACTAAATCCTTCATCCCTGACCCGGGCAAATTGCCGCAGTCAGCCTGCGGCTTCCTTCTCAATGACGGTAATTCAGGCCAGATTACTGCCATCGTTCCCCATACCATGCGATGTTGAAAATAAAAGAATCAGCCGGATATAACCAAATCCATTTTTATATCGGTTGGTTCGTGGGGGATTGTATCAAACAGCTGAAAACTGAAACACACACCGATCTTATACGCGTGTATATGAGACAGCAACTTATCGTAATATGCTTTTCCGCGCCCCAGCCTGTTACCCGATTTATCAAATGCCACACCCGGCATAATTGCCAGGTCGACGATCCCGGTTTTATCGAATGCTTCCCCTGCCGGTTCAAATACCGGATATTTTGCCGATTTCAACAGAAATTCTTCCCCCCTGAAAAACTTCAGTTGCAATACTTCATCGCAGATCACAGGCAAAAGAATTTTCTTCTTTCTGTTCCATTTCACAATAAAATCATGCGTATATACTTCGTCATCCATTGACCAGAACAGGAGAACGATTTCTGCTTTAATGAATACATCCAGTTTTTCTATCCGTTCAAATACCAGAGCAGACATTTTTCGCTTCTCCGTTTCCGGGATCCGTGCTTTTAAATCGCGGATCTGTTTCCTGAAGTTTTGCTTTTCGTTTTTAATAGTCATGGATTGTTCTTTTACCAATAGTAAATGTAGAATATATATTACAAAATGGACAAAAAGGATTTATAATGAAAAATTAATAATGAAGAATTAAAAGAAGGCATAAGGGATAAGCTGCAGAAAAGGACAGTCCTTTTATCGTATGGATAGAAGGGCTGTCTTACAGCATAATGATCTTATTTCTTATTTGCTCAGAACTTCATAATTTTTTTAACCAGAACCGCCGGCGGCAGATATTTCGCCGAGAGCCGTGGTAAATGCATTATCATCGAAAGCAGTAAGGTCATTGGCAAAATCCATCCATGCCAGGTTCATACCATTCAGGAATATATCCTGTCCGTTATGCTGAATTCTGTTCTGGGAATAGGAAGCTATAGAAATAGCAACACATACGAAAAGTAAGAGTATTCTTTTCATACAGTTGTAGTTGTGGTTGTAAAATAATCGGCAACAAAATACGATTCTTTTCTCTGAAAAACAAAACGCAGATATGCAGTCCCCCGCGATACATGGAAAGCATATAAAATACATGTGTAACTGCATTTGACTGTTTGTTATTTTGATATTAACGTTTTATTAATTACTTTACTACCGCAAAATTGATTATCATTCAATCACCCTGTTATGCCAAATCTGCAAGAAAAGATAACAATAGAACCTGCCACTCACCGTGGAGAGCAACGATTAAAGATCATTTTTCCCTATAACGAGCAGCTCATCGACAAAGTAAGAAGCATCCCCGGATGCCGCTGGAGTGCCACCATGCATTGCTGGCATGTGCCGGATAATCAAACAAGTAAAAGGTTGCTGACTGATTCAGCTTTGAATAATGAAAAACCTGAAAATAACAGCAAACCTATAGAAAAAACAAAAGAAGCAAACAGTAAAGAGATTGAGCGTTTCATAAATTACCTGGAGTACAAAAGATATAGTAAAAGAACTATTACGGTATATACATCAGCAGTTAAACTTTTTTTCGAGTTTTATGGCAACAAACCGACAGAATTAATTAAAGAAAGTGATATTATACAGTTCAACAGGAAATATATTCTTGAAAGAGGTTTTTCGGACAGTTACCAAAACCAGATCATAAGTGCGATTAAGCTTTTCATTAACAGCACTGGTATTACACGCATTGACACAGAACGAATTGAGCGCCCGAAAAAGCCCAAATACATACCAACTGTTTTATCGATCAGGGAAGTTGAGCGACTTTTGTCTGGTATCCGCAATATAAAGCACAAAGCAATATTAAGTTTGATCTATTCAGCAGGTTTGCGTATTGGAGAATCGATCAATATAAAACTTACTGATATAGATGTTGACAGAGGTGTTATTCATATCAGATCAGCAAAAGGCAATAAAGACCAAATGGTGAATCTGTCACATAATTTACTATTTCTGCTACGAGAATATGCAAAAAAATATAAACCGAAAGAGTATTTATTTAACGGACCAAGTGGAGGCAAAGATTCCGTAACAAGCATTCGGAATATACTAAAGCGTGCCAAGGAAGCAGCAGGAATTAAAAAATCTATTCGGGTACATACACTCAGGCATAGTTTTGCAACACACATGTTAGAAAAAGGAGTTGATTTACGTTTTATACAAGAGATTCTTGGGCATAAGGACATCAAAACCACTATGATATATACACGTGTAGCGAAGCGGCGTATAGGTTATATAGGCAGTCCACTGGATGATTTGGAAATAATAGACAAAAATGATAGGTTTGTTGAAGGTGGGTATAAACGCAACTCAGATAATAATCTATCCCCGGATTATTGGGGGTATAAATCGTAAGAATTGAATAAAACCTATAGCACCTATAAAAGAGTTGTAGCCAATTATTAAAGACCATGAGTAAGAGGATATTAATCTTTACATTATTATGTTCAATTATGTTTAGCAACTGTAATGAGAAAAAGATGAACAAGAAAGATGTTTTGTTGAAATCTATTGAAGAACTTCATGAAAAAGACAAAAACGCATCTCTGTCTGGAGACATTGAATCTTTATTGAGTTTGTTTACTGAAGATGGTATATTAATCCCAGAAGAAGGTGATATTGTTAAAGGAAAAAATAATTTAAGGAGAATGTTGAAACAAAATCAGAAAAATCTGAAAGGATATCATTTAGTAGAATACAAACATGATTTTAAGGAAGTGACTATTGTGGATAATTTCGCCTATGAATGGGGCTATTATAGTGGAAAGTATATTTCTAAATCTGATAGTACAGAAATAGTTGGAAGTGGTAAATTATTGAGAATTTTAGAATTACAAAATGATGGTAGTTGGAAAATATCAAGGTCAATTTGGACTGTAGATAAATAACAGGCTACAACAATGTATAAAAATAATAGCCGGTTCAGTAGTAAATTCAAGGGTTGTAGCCCGCTTCAACTTT
>JAFGQO010000079.1 GCA_016935615.1 Bacteroidales bacterium | reverse complement strand
TTACTTTCCACCGGATTAAAAATCCGTGCGAGACTGGGATTTAAATTTTTTTTTTATCTTGTTACAAGATTATAAAATATGGTATTGCGGTATTTTTGGAATCAATTTTTTCGTAGTTAATTGGATATTAATTAGTTTAACAAAAGTATAACAAGTGACAGACTGCAATATTGCAATCTGTTTAGTTGTTAGCAACCGAGCATATGGAGGAACGATATGAAAAGAAATCGATTTATTGGTGCTTTTGCAGTTGAAAAGAATATAGACAAACTAAATGCCTGTTGGGAAAGAGATAAAACTCTATTGCCCGATTCATCTTTTTTAAGATTATTTTATGAAGGTAGCCAAATAAAATTCGATACAATAGACAATATAACGGTATTATTTCATGGTGAAGTTTTTAAATATCTCGATGTTATTCCCGGCAGCATAAATGAATCTGTAATAGAATCAATAATATGGTTATATAAAAAGTCTGGAGACGGATTTGCAAAGAATATTGATGGACACTTTGCAATTATTATTTATGATCGGTCAATTGAAAAATTACTTGTCATTCAGGATAAATATACTTTCTATGAAAAAATATTCTGGATCCGGAAAAATAATATTTTTTATTTTGGCAACTGTATAAAAACACTGAGTAAATGTTCTGAGATAGACCCGAATGAAATCAGTTCAACAGCATTGTATCAGTTTCTCAGATATACATACACCATACCCCCTCATACTATATTTAAAAACATCTGTCAAATGACGATAGGCGAAATGATCGTCATAAAAAATGAAAAAATCAGTAAATCAACCTATGATAACTGGTCATTTTCTGACAAGAGGATTAAGGATAAAAATGAGGCTGTTACCCTATACAAAGAAATTCTAACAAAAAGCATTCATCGTCTGTATGAAAATCATCCGTCAAGTGTTTTTCTGCTTAGCGGAGGATTGGATTCAAGCTTGAATGTAGCTATAGCCTCACAGATAGCCCGTAAACCTATAATTAGTATCGGAATTGGTGCAGATGACAAATTTAATACGGATGCCCCCTATGCAAGGATGGTATCCAAGTTATTTAATACGGACCACCATGAATACCATTTCGATGGTCATGAAATAAATGATCTTCCGCAAATAGTATACTCTATGGGAGTTCCGTATTTTGAACCAGGTGTGATGCTCTCTTATTCCGCATACATGGAGGCGGCAAAATACTCAGATTATGCCATAGGAGGGGAAGCTGCTGATCAAATATTCGGCTATTGTACTCCACAAGCATATAGAAGGTATTCAATTAAAGAAAAAACCTATGGACTTTATAAACCTTTTTACAATCTGACAAAAAATGTTTGTAGAAGTAAGTATTTCGGGGGGAATTATATCGCACGCAAAATTGAAGGCCGCCTGATCGATATTTATGATGTAAATAGCCTGTGTTCAGCATTCGGATTCAGAAATGGTGAAATAAGAGAATTGCTTAAAGAGGATTTGTATTTCCAGGATAAGTACGATGATTCCGACGTCCCCGACAAAGATATTTCCCAGCTATTAGACTTTTGTTGTACCAGGCTGGATATTGATTATGCATTTTATGGAATTCTCTCAGTGTATAGTCATCTGTCTGAACTTCATAATATAACTTGTCATTCTGCTTACACTGACAGAGAAGTTATCAATTTTGCTTTATCATTGGACCATAATCTTCGTATACAGATGATTAATTCTCAGGATATACAATTTGTGACCAAGTATTTACACAGAGAGATGGCAAAAGAAATCTTGCCTCCTGAAATAATCAACAGGCCAAAGCAAGGAGGGGCAGTAAGAAACAGCATTCATGTTATTGACGATAACTTTGTGAATCGAATTAAGATTAAGCTGCTGAACTCTGAGATAATCAATCGGTATTTTCGAACCGACGTCATTAAAAAACTATTTGTTTTGCCACAAATGAATCCGACCAAGATACTTTTATTAATTGATTTAGACCTGTGGCACCACCTTTTTGTGTCCGGCCCGTCAGAGCAAATTCCATCCTATACATTGACAGAATACATTACATAGTCGTTAAATGTATAAAATAAAAATTGATGCAATTCATAATTTGAAAGCTGACAAAATAATACAGACGACCCCTATGGTGAACAATCATGAACAGGTATGCGGGAAAAATTTTAACAGCCAGCATTAAGGTTTTGGAATCGTTTTTCATTATAAATATACTTATTAACAATTGACCTTCATTTATTAACTCCGTCGATTTCATGTTAAAGTTTTGTTTTATTTGCATTCAAAATAAAACCCAAATTAAAAACCAGTATGAGCGGATTTTTTGGCAGCATATTGAAGAGCGATTGTGTAGCGGATGTCTTTTATGGCACCGATTACCATTCTCACCTTGGCACAAAAAGAGCGGGGATGTCTTTTTTTTCGGAAAAGGATGGATTTCAGCGTGCTATCCATAGCATCGAAGATGGGTATTTCAGAAACAAATTTGAAATTGATGTAAAAGGTTTTCGTGGGAACATTGGCATTGGAGTAATTAGTGACACCGAAGCTCAGCCCATACTTGTAACTTCTCACCTGGGGCGTTTTGCTGTTGCTACGGTTGCAAAAATTGTGAATATAGATGATTTGGAGGAGCGTTATATGCAGCAGCATCGTACTTTCTCCGAAACAAGCCAGGGTTCGGTAAATCCTACGGAACTGGTTGCCATGCTGATCGCCGAAGGCAAAGATTTTGTATCCGGTATTGAGAATGTATATGAGAAAGTCAGCGGATCATGCTCTATGTTGATCCTTACTGAGAATAGTATTATTGCAGCCCGCGATAAATTGGGAAGGACACCCATTATAATTGGAAAGAAGAACACAGGGTATGCAGCCACTTTTGAAACCTGTGCATTTCCTAACCTGGGTTACAAAACAGAATACTATGTTGGTCCGGGAGAGATTGTAAAACTAACGGCCGAAGGATACGAACAATTGCGCAAACCGAATGAGAAAATGCAGATTTGCGCTTTCTTATGGGTTTATTATGGTTATCCGCCTTCATTTTACGAAGGCATCAATGTGGATGAATGCCGCTATCGCTGTGGTGCTGCATTGGCCAAAAAGGATGATGCAAAAGTTGATTTTGCAGCAGGTATCCCCGATTCAGGAGTCGGTCATGCCATGGGATACAGCAATGAAAAAAATATTCCGTTAAAACGTCCCTATTCAAAATACACTCCAACCTGGCCCCGCAGTTTTATGCCGCAAAGCCAGGAGATGCGTGATCTTGTTGCAAAAATGAAACTGCTTCCCAATACATCTATTATCAAAGATCAGCGGGGTGTATTTTTGGATGATTCAATTGTACGGGGCACGCAGCTGAAAGATAATGTACGGGACCTCTATGCATCAGGCATGAAGGAAGTACATATGCGTATTGCATGTCCGCCACTTACTTATCCCTGTGAATTTCTGAATTTCAGCCGTTCCCGTTCGCATCTCGATTTGGCCACTCATACTGCTGTAAAGGAACTGGAAGGGAAAGAAAATGTGGATATGAAAGAGTATTCGGATCGTAACAACGGGAAATACACTGCCATGGTTGAACAAATCAGAAAGAATCTTGATTTAACAAGTCTGAAATATCAGAAACTGGATGATTTGGTGGATGCTATTGGTTTGCCAAAAGAAAAACTGTGTACACACTGCTGGGATGGTTCCAGCTATTTCTGATCCGTATTTTATGAAATGAGATTGTCTTTCTGCGGTCAGGTCATACTTTTCTTCCAACGTAAAAAATCAGCAACGACAAAAGTACTGCCGCCAATATAGATCATATCATTTGATTCTGCATTGGCTTTAGCATCTTTATAGGCATCTGAAACGGTATGAAATTCTTTAAATACAAAGCCCTTACTTTTAAAACCGGCAGATAAAACTGAAATTTTCATTGCACGGGGAATATCGGGTTCACATAAATAATATGTTGCATGTTCGGGAAGAATTTGTTGTATTTCTTCGATGTCTTTGTCAGAAACAAATCCTAACACCATATGCAAAGCTTTATGAGGTGTCGATTGGATCTGTAAAAGAATATTCTCAATTCCACTTTTGTTATGCGCAATATCGCAAATAGTCAGAGGATTGTTACCTGCATTCTGCCATCTTCCCAACAAGCCGGTTGATTTAATAACCTGGTCAAATCCTTTTTTGATTGATCCCGGTTTCACCCGGATACCCTTCATATCCATAACAGCAAGAGCCATAAGAGCGGTTGGAATATTTCGTCTTTGATAGTGTCCCGGAAGATCAGTATCCAGGGAATGAATTGTCCAGTGGTAACAACTTGAAAAATTATACCTTATGGAATGTCTCATATTTCTCATTCCGTATACAAAGGAAAAATGCCGGTCAGCGAAATAGATTTTGCTGTTATTCTTCCTGGCAGTTTCTTGAAAGATCTCCCTGGTTTCTTCCTGGGTTTCTCCAATTACAACAGGGACAGTGTGTTTTATTATACCTGCTTTTTCTTTTGCAATTTGCGCAACCGTATTGCCCAGGAATGCTGTATGATCTTTACTGATGTTTGTGATTACTGATACTTCAGGAGTAATAATATTGGTTGTATCCAGGCGTCCGCCCAAACCCACTTCAACAATTGCAATATCGGACTTTTTGTAAGCAAAATATTCAAATGCCATAAAAACTGTCATTTCAAAAAATGAAGGTTTTGTTTGTTCAAAGAGTCGTTTGTTATTTTCTGTAAATTCAACCACAAATTGTTTTGAAACAGGCACTCCGTTAACTTTTATTCTCTCTCTGAAATCGAGCAGGTGAGGAGACGTATAAAGACCCGTGGTATAGCCTTCAGCCTGTAAGACTGATGCCAGCATATGGCTCACTGATCCCTTTCCATTGGTACCGGCTATATGTATGGTTAAGAATTTCTTATGGGGGTGATGAAAAGCTTTATCAAGAAAAAGTGCATTTTCAAGGTCTGCTTTATAAGCCGGACTGCCAATACGCTGGTACATGGGGAGCGAACGAAATAAATAATCAATGGTTGCCTGGTAGGTCATTGTTTGGAGGTATTCAGTTGCCTTTACTACCAGCTTTCATAATGAATTCTGTCCGGCTTGATCCGATCAGGTGTTTCTTTTGCTTCAGCAGGATATCCCAGGGAGATCACAGCCAGAGGTATAATATTGTCAGGAAGCCGGAATATTGCACGCAGCCCTTCCATTCTGTTTTTTCTCGGGAAGATACCTATCCAACAACCTCCTAAACCGAGCGCATGTGCAGCCAGCAGGATATTTTGTGCAGCCGCAGAGCAATCCAGGAGACCATATCCATCATCATGTTGAAGATTTTCATCAAAACATATCAGGATCGATTTTTTTGCTTCAGCAAGCATGGTTGCGCTTTTATGGATCTCCATAATGGCATTACAGGTTTCTTTTTTCTCAAACACTATAAAATGCCATGGTTGCTTGTTCACTGCAGAAGGAGCATACATTCCGGCATGAATAATTTTATCAACTATTTTGTCGTCGATTTTTTTATCAGCGTACCTTCGGATACTGCGTCTTGTAAAGATGGCTTGAAGTACATCCATAGTATATTATTTTTTATGACAAATACCTGCACAAAATTATAAGAATTAATTTCTAAATTTAATGACTTACATTAATGAAAGAATAATCTATGACAAAGAAAAAAAGTAAGATTTTTGTGTTGGATACAAATGTTCTTTTGCATGATTATAAGTGCATTTTCAATTTCGAGAAAAATGATGTAATTATTCCCATTACTGTCCTTGAAGAACTTGATAAATTTAAAAAAGGCAATGATCTGATCAATTTTCAAGCCCGTGAATTTACCCGGGAACTGGACAGATTATCAGGTGATGGTTTGTTTAACGGGGGGATCCCGTTGGGTAAAGGCTTAGGTAAATTATCCATTGAAACAGGGAAAGTTTTTTCTGAAAAAATGAAAGCATCATTTCCGGAAGACACACCCGATCATCGTATTTTGGCCATAGCCGAATATGTTTATCTGAATAAAAAGAGCAGTGAAGTTGTTCTTATTACCAAGGATATTAATCTGCGTATGAAGGCCAAATCAATTGGTGTGATGGCAGGTGATTACGAGAGTGACAAAGTGCAGAATATCGATATGATTTACAAAGAGATCTATACTCTTGAAGATATAGATGATGATCAGATAGCTAAAATATACAATGAGGAAGAAGGAATTTCAGTTGATGAAATAAAGATTACACCACCGCCAAAACCCAATCAGTATTTTATTTTAAAAGGAAATCGATCAAGCGCTTTGGTACATTACAATTCAAACGACAAAGTATTTGAGAGAGTATTAAAACAGAAAGTATATGGCATTGAGCCACGAAATGCAGAACAAACTTTTGCTTTTGACGCACTCCTCAGGGATGAGGTACAACTCATATCAATTACAGGAAAAGCCGGCACCGGCAAGACGCTTCTTGCCCTGGCTGCAGCAATTCAGCAACGACAAAAATACACGCAGATATTTCTGGCAAGACCAATAGTACCTCTTTCAAACAGGGATATTGGCTTTCTTCCAGGCGATGCGAAAGAGAAGATCGGACCATATATGCAACCTCTGTTTGATAACCTGGATGTGATAAAGAACAAATTCAGCTCTACCAGCAAGGACTATCAGAAAATTGAGGAAATGCAGAATTCTGAAAAATTAATTATAACTCCATTGGCTTATATCCGTGGAAGAAGTCTTTCCAGAGCCTATTTTATTGTTGATGAAGCACAAAATCTCACACCTCATGAGATAAAAACAATAATTACCCGTGCCGGAGAAGGCACAAAAATGGTTTTTACCGGAGATATTGAACAAATTGACACCCCTTATTTGGATATGAAATCAAATGGTTTATCTTACTTAACAGATAAAATGATAGGTCAGGAAGTATTCTCTCACATTAATCTTGTGAAAGGAGAGAGAAGTTTTCTGGCGGAACTGGCGAGTAATCTTTTGTAATCTTTCAGTGAATTATGGTATCAAAAAAAACACTTTACATTGTTCGACACGGTAAATCAGCATGGGATTATGAGAATATTTCCGATATTGACAGGCCACTGAAGTTAAGAGGTATCAGAAATGCTTATGAAATGGCCCGCAGATTAAAAATTGATTGTAATATACCTGAGGTATTCATTTCAAGTCCGGCCAACAGGGCATTTCATACAGCCTCAATCTTTATCAACGTGTATGAACTATCTTATAGTAAACTGCAAATTGATAAACGATTGTATGGTGGCGGAACAGATAAGATTTTCAATTTAATTCATTCTCAACCTTCATCGGTGTCAAAACTGATGATATTCGGGCATAATCCTGATTTTTCAGAATTGGCCCGAACATTTGCAAAAAAACCATTTATAGAGCTTCCAACCTGTGGAATTGCTATATTTGACTTTCAATGTTCTGATTGGAAACAAATTGGAAAATCAAATATGAAAAATGAGTATTATGATTTTCCTAAAAAAGAATCCTGACTTCAGGCGAACAAAGTGATCATTGTATATGGGGAAAAAGCGCCAAAAAATAATCAACCGTGAATTAAGCTGGCTTTCTTTCAACGAAAGGGTATTGCAGGAAGCAGAGGATAAGAAACACGTACCTTTAATTGAAAGAATTCATTTTCTCGGAATATTCTCCAACAATCTTGATGAGTTTTTTAAAGTTCGTGTTGCCACAATAAAAAGAATGATAGACATTCAGGAAGGGAAACAGCGTGTTGAAGGAGAAAAGCCAATACGGCTTATGAATAAAATTCAGAAAAAAGTATTAAAACTTCAGAACAGATTCGAGACTGCATTTCACAATATACTCGGCGAATTGGAGAAGCATAACATTTTTATTATTAATGAAAAAGAATTAAATCCAAAACAGGAAATTTTTGTCAGGAAATATTTCAAGGAAAAAATATTGCCTGAATTATCACCCATTATGCTGCATAATATAGCGGAGTTTCCTTACCTGAAAGACAAATCGATTTATCTGGCCATCAAGCTTAATAATGAACAAAAAAAGGAATCTGAGTATGCGTTGATTGAAATACCGACCGATTCAGTTCCGCGCTTTATTGAACTATCCTCAGAATCGGACAGAAAATTTATCATTTTACTGGAAGATATTATACGATTTGCTCTTGAGGATGTTTTTGCCATTTTTGAATTTGATACCTGTGAAGGGTGGACAATTAAACTGACTCGCGATGCTGAACTGGATATGGACAATGATGTTTCACAAAGCTTTCTCGAACAGATATCCAAGGGAGTTATGGGAAGAAAAACCGGGCAACCTGTCCGTTTTGTATTTGACAATAGTATTGCAAAAGATCTGCTTGATTTTATCATCAAAAAAATAAAGCTGGATGAAGCCAATAATCTGATACCCGGGGGCAGATATCATAATTTCAAAGATTTTATAAATTTTCCCGATATAGGGCCAAAAGAACTGATTTATGAAAGAACAAGACCCGTATGGCATAAGCTGGTAGAATATAATAAAAGTATTCTGGCAATTATGAAGCAGAAAGATTTCATGCTACACGTTCCCTACCAGGATTTTAATGTTTTCATTGGATTGCTCCAGGAAGCATCCATTGATCCGAAAGTACGTGAAATATCGCTGACCATTTACAGGGTTGCCGACAATTCAAAAGTGGTAAATGCCTTAATGAATGCATGCAGGAATGGGAAACAGGTGAATGTGGTAATTGAATTGCAGGCTCGGTTTGATGAAGAGGCGAATATTTATTGGTCAAGAAAACTGGAAGAAGTGGGGGCAAATATCTTTTTTGGGATCCCACGACTGAAAGTACATGCTAAATTGTTGAATATTACGCGTATTGAAGATCGTCATTTGGTAAATTATTCCTGTGTAAGCACTGGCAACTTTCATGAAGGAACAGCATATGTTTATTCTGATCTGACATTATTTACAGCTGATCCAAGAATTACAAGGGAAGTTAAAAAAGTATTTGATTTTTTTGCAAATACTTACCGAAACCAGTCTTATCGACATCTGATAGTATCTCCTTTATACATGAGAAAGAAGTTTTATCGGTTGATTGATAATGAGATACAAAATGCCCAGAAAGGCAATACATCGAAAATAATATTGAAGATCAATAATCTTGTTGATAAGGAGATTATTTACAAATTGTATCAGGCAAATAACGCAGGAGTTGAGATCGTCCTGATTATCAGAGGAATTTGCTCATTGATACCCGGCATTCCCGGTATAAGTGAAAATATCAAGGCAATTAGTATAGTTGATAAGTTCCTTGAACATGCCCGCATTATGATTTTTCACAATAAGGGAGATGAGCTGTATTTTATTTCTTCAGCTGACTGGATGGGAAGAAATCTGGATAGAAGAATTGAGGTGGCCTGCCCGTTGTATGATAAAGATATTCAAAAAGAAATAAAGGATATGATCGAAATTCAGATGCATGACAATGTGAAAGCCAGAATTATTAATGAGGAACAGGATAATATTTATGTGACTTCTGAAGATCCTAAGGAGATCCGCTCACAGTTTGAGTTGTATGAATATTATAAGCGTAAGTTATTTGAAAATTAATTTGCCGGGGCTGTACTTTTAATCAACCTTTCCTTTTTTATAATCGATTTTTTTATCCTAATTATCAACTTATCTTTACGCCCAAAAAAATAAATTTTATGAATTTTGAATTATTGTGCCGAAATGTCAAAGTTTTGGTGGAAGAGGTAGCTGGTTTTATTAAAAATGAGAGAGAAAAAAAATCATCCAATAGAATTATGACGAAAGGGAAACATGATTTTGTTACAGCGACAGATAAGGGTGCAGAACTCAGATTAGTGAAAGGATTACAGGATCTTCTGCCGGAATCAGGATTTATTGCGGAAGAAGGAACAGGATCAAAAACCAACAAAACATACAATTGGATCATTGATCCGATTGACGGTACCACCAATTTCATTCATGGTTCTCCACCCTATGCGATTAGTGTTGCACTTATTGAAAATGAAGAGATTGTGCTTGGAATTGTATATGAAGTAATGAGTTCCGAGTGTTTCTATAGTTATAAAAATGCTTTAGCATATTTAAATGGCAATCCTATTTCTGTTTCACAAACCTCCAGGGTTTCCGATTCATTAATTGCAACAGGTTTTCCATATACAAGTTTTGAACGTATGGCACCTTTTATGAAAAGTCTGGAGTACTTTTTTACCCAAACGCATGGGGTCCGCAGGCTTGGTTCGGCTGCGACCGACCTGGCATATGTTGCCTGTGGAAGATACGATGCTTTTTATGAATACAATTTAAGTGCCTGGGATGTTGCAGCCGGAGCATTTCTGGTACAACAGGCAGGTGGAAAAGTGGGGGACTTTCATGGTGATAAAAATTATATTTTCGGAAAAGAGATCGTAGCTTCAAATGGTATACTGTTTGATGAATTTCAAAGGAAGGTTGAACAACTAATGAATTCATAGAACAATGGGCAAAGAACTTACATTTAAGGATAAATTATTGTTATTCCCTCTTTGGGTATTAACACTTTTGCCGTTGCAGGTTCTTTTTATTATTTCAGATTTTTTATTCCTTATATTGTTTTATGTTATTAGATATAGAAAAAGTGTTGTCCTGGAGAACCTGAAAAATTCATTTCCTGATAAGAGCCAAAATGAATTATCGCAAATTGCGATCAGGTTTTACCGTTATTTGTGTGACTACTTTATAGAAAGCATTTATCTGATTAATATGAATGGCTCTGAATGTAATCGAAGGTATCACTATAAAAATAAGGAGCTTGTAAATCATCTTTTCTCACAGGGTAAAAGTATTATTTTTGCAACCAGCCATTACGGAAACTGGGATTGGGCTGCTAATATGAGCATCAATTTTCCACACAAAATATACGGCATGTATAAGCCATTAACGAGCAAAGTATTTAACAGATTATTTATTGATCTCAGGGCCAAATTCGGAGCCATCAGTACACCGATACTACAAACTTTCAGGGTGGTGGTTGAATCAATTAAAAATAATGAATTGTTTGTTTTGTATCTTGTTGCTGATCAGAGACCGCTAAAGAAAGATCTGGATTACTGGACAATGTTTTTAAATCAGGAAACTCCAATGTTAACAGGAATGGAAAAACTTGCTCAAAGGTTTGATCTGGCCGTGGTTTTTTTTAATATGAAAAGAGTAAAAAGAGGTTTTTATGAAATACAACTTGAATTGATTACAGATGATCCAAAAAATACTAAGCCCTATGAAATCACCGAAAAATATGTGAGAATGGTTGAACAATTGATACATTATCAACCGGAATATTATCTTTGGTCACACAGGAGATGGAAGTATGATCCGAAAATATTTAATCCAAAGTCCGCTGCCAAATGAATATTCTCGTTGCTGTTGTTATTCTGAATTGGAACGGAAAAAAATTTTTGGAGACTTTTCTTCAGTCAGTAGTTAACTATTCCTATGATGGGAAAAGTAAAGTCTACATTGTTGATAATCATTCAACCGATGACTCATTGGATTATGTTCGTTTGAATTTTCCGGATGTAGAGATCATTGAATTTGATGTAAATCATGGATTTGCAAAAGGGTATGCTCTTTCTTTGCCAGAAATAAATGCAAAATATTATATGCTTCTGAATTCGGATGTGGAAGTTACCAAAAACTGGTTGAATCCTTTGGTTGATCTTTTTGAAAAAGATCCTTCCATAGCAGCGGCAATGCCAAAAATCAAATCCTATACCAGGAAGGACCATTTTGAATATGCAGGGGCAGGAGGAGGCTTTATTGACAAGTTTGGCTATCCGTTTTGCCAGGGTAGAATTTTAACTGAAATTGAAAAAGATACGGGACAATATAATAAATGTCGTGAAATATTCTGGGCTTCCGGTGCATGCATGTTTTTACGGTCTGAAGTGTACCGGAAAGCCGGAGGACTGGATGTGGACTTCTTTGCTCATATGGAAGAGATTGATTTGTGCTGGCGGATCAAAAGATTAGGATATAAAATTTATTATTGCCCTGAATCACAGGTTTATCATGTTGGAGGAGGAACACTTCCCAATGATAATCCCAGAAAATTGTATTACAATTACAGGAACAGTCTGTACTTATTGATTAAAAATTTAACAAGAACACAATTAATAACCATCATGATACCAAGGCTTTTCCTGGATTGCATTTCATGTTCACTCTATTTGATGCAGGGAAAATTCTCTTTTTTTATGTCTGTTATCAGGGCTCATATCAGGTTTTATTTCAGATTGCCGCATTTGATTTCAAAACGTAAGGCTTTCAGCAAAATTGTTGCCACAAACATGGTTGACCAGATCTACAATAAGAGTATTGTTTTTAGTTTTTTTATCAGGAAAAAAAAGTATTTTACCGAGTTGGATTTTTAATTTCTGAATTGGCTTTATGCGTGCCTCCAAGATTCACGGAAAGTTGGAATGACTGACTAAAATTGATCAAATGTTCGACAATATGTAATGAAATCTCCAGTTTGCCGGTAATATTAGACCTTCTGAAAAACATCCAGAATAAATCATTGCGTATATAATAGGGCGATGAATATAGATCATCTCCTCCTATAAGTAACTGCCCATCTCCAAAATAAAGCGATGATTTAAGTCCAATATCCTGATATTCAAAATAGATTTCTGTCAGACTGCCATTGCGATATAAAAAACCCGTTACGTTTCGTATTCTATTATAAGACATCGTATAGCCGGTACTTAATGACAGAGAATCAGGAAATCCTTTATTCAGGTTACAAAAGCCAATCCGTGCATAAAAACCTCCATTATCTCTGATGTGTTCATCTGATTCAGATTTGGCAGTAGATGCAACATGGGTCATTATAAAATCATGTTTATAAAAGAATATTGAATGATTGTAGGCTCCACTTCCACCAATAGTAAAAATTTCATTGTCTGTATCGGTTTGTCTTGAAATCCAGTCTATCCAAATATTCTGGAAACCACAGGATTTTCTGAATCCCAAGAACATTCCTTCAATGGTTGGTTTATAGTATTGGATTGTATCTGCCTGCAATACGTAAGGAAGTATTGAAAGACCTTTTCTGTGAAATGAACCAAAAAGGAATTTAAGAGGATCCTTTTGATAACGAAAAAATATGATCGGACAGATGTCTTCTCCGCGAATTTTACTGCCAAATTCATCTAGAGCATCTAATCCTATCCCGATGCTATAGTTTTCGTGTAAAGTTGCGCCAGCCAGGGCATATGTCCTGACACCAAACAATGTTTGCGGTTTTGCAAACTCATGGTAATACTCTCTGTTATCAAAAAAACCATTAAATCCTGCATCCCAGATAAAGGTTTGTGCCTTCGACTGAGAATCTGAACAAAATATTGCTAATAAAATTATGATACGAACACAAGCTTTTTTAACTTTCATCCCGGATAAATTTGTACATAAGGATCAAGGAACATTAAATATATTGTTTTTGATTTAATTATAGATGCTTTATTCATTCTTTGTTCTGAACGGGGAGATAGTATTTATGGTTCAATGAATGGACATTACCGGATTTATTATCAGAACCTAAAAGAAGATAAAAAAAATCCAGGTGGCAAACAAGCAATTCGTTTTATATCAATCCATGAAATCTGCTTGTCTTAGGGTTACTTTTGGCTTCATTTTAGCATTAATAGGAACCAAATACTAGTTCATACATCAATTGGAAAAACAAATTATTTCATTTTCAATTGATTAGAATATATACCATAGATGACCATAAGTAAAAATTACAAATGGGAAAATGAACATTTCCTTGTGGCCGATGATGACTATTATAGCTATTTGCTTGTTGAAAAAGTTCTCAGAAGGACCGGGGCGAGAGTAAATTATGCTTCCAATGGGGCTGATGCACTGAATGAAATAGTTCCTAATTCCACATTTACAGTTGTTATTCTTGATATATTAATGCCAAAACTGTCTGGTTTTGAAGTCGTAGAGGCTGCGAAGAGAATAAGACCTGATATTATCTTCATTGCCTACACTGCAGATATTTTGAGCATACATAGGCTAAAATGCTCAAGTCTTGGATTTCATGCCTGCATTGTAAAACCAGCCTTACCTTCGAGATTATTAAACACTCTTGAGGAGGTATTTGTCTTAAGAGAACAGTTATTGTAACCTTTGTGGATTTTCAAATACTTCGGTTATTCTTTCCAATTGATTTGCCCTGGAACCCTTGACCAATATGGTATAATCATTAAGCTTAAGCGGATTGAGGAATCTTGTAAGATCATTGTAGGAGGATAAGTAAGTAAAGGAGGGATCCATGGAACTGAAAAACTCCTCACCAACGAATATGCATCTCTTTATTTTCAGGCTTTTCACAAGTTTCACAAGATTTTCATGCTCTTGTTGCGAATACGTGCCCAATTCTTTCATGCTGCCTAACACAACAAGTTTTTTCTTTGCTTTCAGGTTTGAAAAACTCTGCAATGCCTGTTTCATACTTGTTGGGTTGGCATTATAACAATCGAGAATAAGATGTATTGATCCGAAATGTAAGATCTCGGAACGGTTATGCAATGGGACATACTCTTCAATTCCTTTATTTATTTCAGAAAATGGGATACCCAGATCAGCTCCGATGCAGGCAGCAGCCAGTATGTTTTCCAGATTATAATCTCCATAAAGTGGCGATTCCAGTGTATAATTATACTGATTGAAATAAGTGATCTTCAGATTTAACCTGGGATAGGATTCATTCAATTCTCCTGAGCAGATACCACTTGAAATATTATACAACACTTTGTTATTGTATGATTTCAGGAGTTTGCTCAAAATTTTATCAGCACCATTCAAATAGATCTTACCTGATTTGGCAACCAGGTAATGATATAACTCACTTTTTGCTTTAATAACACCCTCAAAACTCCCGAAACCTTCAAGATGCGCCAAACCTATATTGGTAATTAGCCCGCTGTCAGGAGAGGCTATTTCACAGAGGTTTTTTATTTCTCCGGGGTGATTAGCTCCCATTTCAATTACTGCATATTGAGTATTTGAAGGAATTGACAAAAGGGTCATCGGAACTCCTATATGGTTGTTCAGGTTTCCTTCTGTAGCTTTGCAGGAGTATTTTTTAGCAATTATATTTTTAATTAACTCTTTTGTTGTGGTTTTTCCATTTGTACCGGTCAGACCTATTACCTGAAAGTGCGATTTTTTTCGGTGGTAGGCAGCTAATTTCTGTAAAAAGTCAAGTGTACTTTCTACGCAATAAAAATTTCTTTTACCTGCTAATGCAGAATCCTCTGTCACGGCAACGGAGGCACCCGAGTCCAGGGCTTTCGCGGCATATTCATTCCCGTTAAAATTTTTTCCCGGTAATGCAACAAAGATTTGTCCCTTTTTTATTATCCGGGTATCTGTGCAGACATTGCCTGGTTTAAAGTATTTATTATAAAACTGAATTAATTTCTCCATTGATTCTCAATGAAAAAGGCTGCCTTTTGGCAGCCTTTAAAGATAATGCTTTATTTGTATTAATTTCCTCCCGGACTTCCAACTCTGATCATAGCACATCTGAATCCCAGATCGTCACGTGAGGAACTTTCATCGAGGTATCTGCGGGCTCCTGGTGTCATCCAGTAAGCGCGATCGCGCCATGAACCACCTTTGTAAACTCTTGTATGATCTGAGATCAGAGAACTTTCATCTCCAACTTCTCTTGAATACATCCTTCCTGAACCACGCTCCTGATCACGAATTCCGGAATTCCAGTCACCTCCTTCCACTATACTTGATTCATAATCGCCATCGCGATAATTTCTATAATCGGCTTTTTTATAATTCCACCTGTTAATTGCTTCATCAACACTGATTTCAACGTAGCGCAATCTGCCCAGACTGTCTTTTTCGGCGATATTACCTTCTTCATCAGTTGCCAGTTTTCTAAATACGTTACCTCGGAATGGATTAAACTCATCAACATCTTCAAATGAAAGGGGGCGATAAATATCCTGTACCCACTCATTAACATTACCAGCCATACAATACAGGCCATAATCATTAGGCCAGTATGATTCTACAGGGGCAGGCACACTTGCATTGTCATTTAAATCACCGGCAAGACCCATTAAGTCACCACGTCCTCTGATAAAGTTGGCACGCATCTGTCCTCTGTTCTTTTTACTGTCCATTCTTACATTATGTCCGTCCCAGGGGTAAATTCTCCGTTCATAAACACGTTCTTCAAATGTATTTCCGATTAAAGCCAAAGCGGCATATTCCCATTCGGCCTCAGTAGGAAGTCTGTAGCGAGGGAGAAGGATACCATCTTCAAGTTTTACTCGTCTTGTATCTTTATTGGGATCCAGGTCGGGAAGATTTTCCCTGACAAGGCCTTCGTACTGACCGGCCAAATATGCTTCCGTATTAAAGTTTTCTTCATTTACCTGATTAGGGTCAGGATTAAGAATTCCTTCACGAATTAATATTCCTTCATTTACCCTGTCGGTTCTCCATGAGCAATAATCGGTTGCCTGCAACCAGTTTACTCCAACAATAGGATATTCGTTATAGGAAGGATGACGAAAATAGAATTGAACATATGGTTCATTGTATGCCATTGGTCTTCTCCATACCAGAGTATCAGGAACAGAATTTCTGTATACTTCGGGATAATCAATAAAGACTCTGTGGATCCAATGCATGTATTCACGGTAATCGACATTTCTGATTTCAGTTTCATCCATATAAAATGAACTGACAGTTACACGTCTTGGAATATTATTCCAATCGTATAGCACATCCTGTTCAACACGTCCCATCGTAAACGTTCCACCTTCGATTAATACAAGTCCCGGGCCGGTTTCTTGTTCATAGCCATACTTGACTTCAAATCCACCATTATCCGGATCGTTATATTTCCAGCCTGTTGTAGATGAAGCAGATTTTCCACCACCACCACAGGATGATAGAATAAAGGCTAAGATCACTAATAGTGCAATTGCAGACAGCTTAAATTTCATGATCAAACGGTTTTATTAATTATTTTACTTTACTCTAATATACAATTTCCAACAATAATAAACTAAATCTTGGGGCATTTTATTGCCCCTTTCTTGTTACTTTTCCTGTTATACTCCAATTTGTACAAAAAAGTTACTTCATGAGCAGCTAATTTTGTAAATCTTGAATTCGCTCCTGACAAATTTATATCATACGTATAAAAAAATGACCAATTTTTATAACTAGTTCCTAACAATACTATTAGTGCATCTACCTGGAAGCGGAGATTCTGTCTTAGATATATTCCGGCAAAAATGATCTCATATTTAATTCTTCCTCCATAAATGAACTCATTAAAACTGTTTTGCAATGACAAAACAGCAAGGGGCTCAACGAACAATTCTTTTTGATTGTAGGATGAATTAAGACTGTAACTCCCGGTATATGAAAAACTGTATTTTCTGGTTAAATTCAGATGTGAAACAGCTGCTACATTTGCAATGTGAGACACTGATGCTGCCAGCCAGGTTTGCTCATTCACGCCAAATTCAATTCCGGCAGAAAAATCAAAAAATTTAAAATTTTCATTGGCCGGGATATTCGCTGAGCTCATATTTTCATATTCCAGTTGTGATAAATTTGCCTGATAAATGTTATAACCCCCATTTAAACCGGCTGCAAAATCAATCTGCTTTCCGATTTTTGTTTTATACCCATAGATTAATGAGATGGTTGTCAGGTTTATTATTCCTTTGCCCTGTGTATCATTTGAGAAATGAAGACCGACAGTACTTTTCAATTTTTCGGAGGAATAGAACACCCCTCCGTCATATGTGATAAAATCGCTTGTTCCCGGCCATTGATTACGATAAGTTAAAGCAAAGGATAATTTTTCCGTATGGGTTATTAAAGAAGGATTAAGTTTGTATAAATTCTCGTGCAGGTTTGAATAGTGTATATCCTGACAATAGCCTTCAAAAATCGCTGTATGAAAAGCGAAAAACAAAGTAACGATTATTTTTGTTATCCGTATGACCATTTGTAAATATGGAACGGTATTTGTTTTCTTTAATTATCTATATTCGGAGCAATAATAGGTAAAACAAGTCGTTTTTACATACTGAGTATTATATTAATGTACCGGAGAGTTGATATGAAAGCAATTTCACAAAGGATCCTGAAAGTTTTTTGTTGTATATTTTTGTTGGAAAATATTGTTTTTTCCCAGGAAGGAATATATCAGCTTAAATGGCTTGAAAATGGAGTTCATACTTTTCAGCATAATAATCAAATCATAAAGTTTGAATATTTAAGATTTGAAGGGGCATCTTTTGAGGGAGATGATATAATTCCTCTTTATTCCAAAACCTTCTTGCTGAAAAACTATACTAACGAACAATTTAAAGTAACAAATGAAAAATATGAGCCGGTTCCTGACAGTCTTTTGATCAACATTCAATTTCATTCTGAATTAATTCCTCTTCTTCCGCAAATACATTTTTACAATGCAGGAAATACTATGTATATGGACCTTGTTTTGTCTTCACTCAGAAACAATCCGGATAATGGGATTTTAGAGAGACTTGTTCAATTTGAGATTGAGAAAATCCCGTATATGTCCAATGATGATGAAAAAAAAGGGTATGTTGCATCAAAAGCGGCAGACAATTCCATTTTGGCAACAGGTGGCTGGTACAAGATAGCAGTAGATAATACAGGAATTTACAAATTGACTTATAGTGATTTGGAGAATCTGGGACTTTCAAACCCTGCAAATGTCAGGATATATGGTAACGGAGGCAGACAGTTGGGGTATTATAATAATGAATCCAGACCTGAAGATATTGTTGAGTGTCCGATATATATGAACAAAGGATCCGATGGTATTTTTAACAGCGGGGATTATATTTTGTTTTATGCTGAAGGGGCAGTTGTATGGAATTACGATCCGGCAGACGATTTTTTCATGCAAAAAATACATGATTATTCTAATCACATTTTTTATTTCATAACAACAGATCATGGGGCGGGCAATACAATTGAGACTGTTAATAACAGCAGTTTAACCGAAACGCATGTTGTGAATTCTTATACCGATGTTTCATTTTACGAAAAGAATCAGAGAAATTTAATACGATCTGGCAGGACATGGTATACTGAACCAATTTATTATGAACCGGTCGACACAGTATTTCAATTTATGAATGCAGCTTTACCTTTTCAGGCAAGAGTTAAAGCTAAGGTTGCAGGCCGTTCTGCATATACAAGAACTGCATCTCTCCTGATAAATGACGAAATTAAGGAAACGCAAAGTTTTCCGGTTGTTGATTTGTATTATGGATGGATGACTTACGCTTATGACCGGTATTTCGATTATACTTTCAATTCAACGAATAATCAGATAAAAGCCGGTATTCAATACCAAAAGATTGATTTATCGGATGAAGCATTTCTGGATTATATAACCATTAATGCCAGATGCCGGCTTAATGCAGATAAAACACCGTTTTTTTTCAGGGATAATGCATCTGTCGGGGAAAATAACATAGCAAGGTTTGTTGTAAACCAGGTGAATGTTAATACACGTATTTGGGATGTCACAAATATTAATAATGTATTTGCCATTAATGTCCAGACTTCAGGTACTTCCCTGGAGTTCAAAGCGAGGGCTGATTCGCTCAGGGAATATGCCGTTGTAGATCTTTCATACGACTATCCAAGGCCCATTACTGACGAGTCAATTGAAGGAATTGGCATGATCGAAAATCAAAACATTCGCAGTTTGAATGCTTTTAATTATATTATTGTAGCAAAAGAAGAATTTTTTGATCAGGCTGAGAGGTTGGCAGATTACCACCGTGAAAACAGCGGGTTAAGTGTTTTGGTAATCAGTCCCCAAAAAATATATAATGAATTTTCTTCAGGAACACCGGACGTGACTGCCCTCAGAGATTTTTTCAGGCATCAATACCAGTTAGGAGGAGGAGATGAGGGACTTAAATATGTGTTATTGTTTGGTGACGGATCATACAACAACCACATGAATGTATCGGAAAATACAAATTACATACTAACTTATCAGTCAGAAAATTCTTTGGTTCCCACAACATCGTATATCACAGATGATTTTTTCGGTTTGCTTGACGAAAATGAAGGCGGGGCAGAAGGCAAACTTGATATTAGTATTGGCAGATTGCCTGTAAAACTGATCGGGGGTGATGATATTGAGGCAGAAGAAGTAGTCAACAAAATACTGCACTACAATGCATCGGAGATGTCGGAATGGCGCAGGTTACTTTGTTTCGTGGGTGATGACCAGTCTGACGGAGGATCTGTTTCAGATGGCATAAGCCATATGCGGCAAGCGGATTCATTGGCAACATTGGTGCAAAGAAATGTTCCCGGATTTGAAACCAAAAAAATATTGCTTGATGCCTACCCTCAGGTTACTTCTGCAACAGGGCCTGCATACCCTGAAGCCAAAAAAGAATTAATGAATGCATTTAATAAGGGGATCCTGATTTTTTGTTATAATGGCCATGGTGGTGAGAATGGGATAACAGGCGAGAAAGTTTTACTGACATCCGATATTGTATCCATGAAAAACATTGACCATCTGCCTCTTTTTATTACAGCAACCTGTGAGTTTAGCAGATTTGACGATGTAACCATGGAGAATGATGAAATCCTGCCAAAAACAACTGCCGGTGAAACCGTGATCTTAAATCCGGATGGAGGAGGAGTAGCTTCTTTAACAACAACCCGTGTGGTTAGTGGAAACCAAAACTATAACCTGGCTTATAATGTCCTGGAAACACTTTTTATTTCCGATGATGAAGGACAGCCATACAGGATAGGGGATGTTGTTAGAATTGCCAAAAATAAACTTTATGATAATAACAAATTAAACTTTACACTTCTTGGTGATCCGGCGATGTTATTAAAATATCCGAGATACAGAATTTTTACGGATAGCATAAATCATCTTTCACTGGAATCATCAGAAGCAGATACTTTGAAAGCCTTTGGCAAAATGACGGTTTCCGGTTTTGTGGCGGGGAATGACAGTGTAATAATCAATGATTTTAATGGGATTGTTTATCCGCATGTTTATGATAAAATCGTTGAATACACCACCATCGGGAATGATGGATTTATACCCTATACCTATCGCGATCAAAAGAACTTAATATACAAAGGTAAAGTTACTGTGAATGAAGGGAGATTTGCCTTTAGTTTTGTTGTTCCGAAAGACATCTCATACAATATTGGAAAAGGTAAAATAAGTTATTATGCTGAGAACGGAACAATTGATGCAAAGGGTGAAACAAGGGATGTATATATCGGAGGTACTGATATCACAGTTGAAGTCGATTACGATGGGCCTGAAATTGAACTATTTATGAATGATGAACGTTTTGAAGACGGGGGTATGACGAATAGAGATCCTTATTTGTATGCCAAATTGTATGATGAAAATGGGATCAATACAACAGGAGTGGGAATAGGGCATGATATTACTGCCATTCTTGACCTGGAAGATTATAATACTTTTGTGTTAAATGAGTACTATGAAGCAGATACTGATACTTATCAATCCGGTACTGTTAAGTACCAGCTATCAGACCTGGAGGAAGGTGAGCACTACCTGTTTATGAAGGTTTGGGATGTGTTCAATAACTCTTCTGTTGCAGATATTCATTTCGTTGTTGAAATATCAGATGGTTTGGTGGTTGAAGAAGTACTGAACTATCCAAATCCGGCAGTTGATCATACCTATTTTGAATACACACATAATTTTCCCGGGGAAGAACATCAGGTTACTCTTCAGATATTTGATATTTCAGGCAGGCTTGTAACTTCAATCTCCAGAACGATGTATGAATCCGGCTTCGTTTCAACTCCATTGAGATGGGATTGCAACTCAGGATCAGGTCTACGAGCCGGAGTTTATCCATACAGGTTAAGTGTAACCACCTCAGGAGGGACTTCATACATTAACCAGAAACTTATAATATTAAGGTAATTACATCGTTTTATAATTAATTTTTATATTTGCGGACATTTAAATTTCAAAGAATGATAAAGAAAGTTTTTTTTATAGTTTTTGTTTTCATTAGTATCTCTATTACCAGAGCAGCAGATGATGATGATGATGTGTTGGGAAGACAAAAAAGTCTGAATGCAATTGTTACCACTGTACCATTTTTGACAATTGCCCCCGATTCACGAGCCGGTGCAATGGGAGATGCCGGTGTGGCCACTTCTCCTGATCTGAGTTCTCAGCACTGGAATGCAGCGAAATATATGTTTATGAAAGAAAGATCCGGAATAGGGCTCTCATATAGTCCATGGCTAAAGGGAATAGGAGTTACCGATCTGAACCTGTTATACCTTTCCGGCTATTACAAATTTGATGACAGGCAAGCAATCAGTGCAGGACTTAAGTATTTTAATCTGGGTACTATAGACTATACAACATATGGCGGAGAACCGGCAGGAACCGGAAGGCCAAACGAATTTGCACTGGATGTGGGATATTCAAGATTGTTTTCGGATTATTTTAGCATGGCATTGGTATTCAGATTTATTTATTCGGATATTGCAGGTAGTACAGGTTCAATCAATAATATTCCCTATGAACCGGGGATTTCAGTAGCGGCTGACTATGGAATTTATTACCAGCGTCCTTTTCAGATAAGTAAAAAAGATGCAGAGTGGGCATTTGGCCTGAATATATCAAATATTGGCACAAAGATGTCGTATTCAGAAGGTGATAAGAAAGAGTTTATCCCTACTAATCTGAGATTGGGGGGGCGAGTATCAATTGATCTTGATGAATACAATTCACTGGGTGTCGCACTTGATTTGAATAAACTTCTTGTACCGACACCACCTGTGAGAGATCCTGATGCAGATTCAATAATCGTTGCAGGGAAAGATGATGATGTAGGAACAATAAAAGGAATGATACAGTCTTTTTATGATGCTCCACAGGATTTTCAGGAAGAAATGCAGGAAATAATGTTCTCGGCAGGAATTGAATATTGGTACAGGAAACAATTCGCTATTCGTGCCGGGTATTTCCACGAGCACCAGAAGAAGGGAAATCGAAAATATATTACAGCCGGAGTTGGTTTAAGATACAATATTTTCTCTATCGATTTTTCTTATCTTATTCCTACTGTCGACGGGAGAAACAGTCCTCTTGCAAATACCATGCGTTTTACTTTAGGCTTTACTTTTGAATAAAGAATATGGAAAACTTCCGCATTGGTTTTGGATATGATGTACATCAATTAAAGCCTGGTCGGAAACTGATAATCGGAGGAATACTTATACCATTTGAGAAAGGGCCTGTTGCTCATTCTGACGGTGACGTGTTAATCCATTCCATTTGTGATGCTTTACTCGGAGCTTTGAGCCTTGGTGATATCGGGCTTCATTTTCCTGACAATTCAGATGAATTCAGGGATATTGACAGTAAGATATTGTTGGGAAGAGTAATGCAGATGATTGATGAAAAAGGATTTAAAGTAGTGAATATGGATTCAACCGTTTTACTACAGAAACCCAAATTGAAAAATTATATTTCTGAGATGAAAATAGTCTTATCTTCTATTCTGTCGATCAGTACTGATGTGGTAAGTATTAAAGCCACAACAACAGAACATATTGGATTTATTGGCAGGGGAGAAGGAATTGCAGCACAGGCAGTAGTTCTTTTGTCAAAAAAATAATATACTGCGGAGTTTTCAAAAACAAATCTCCGGCGTGTTTCTCTTTCGTTAAATTAGTCTTTATTAGTTTCCTGAACACCTGTTTTTTCATAAATTTACTGTAAAAGACACGTACGCGAAATCAAATTCGAGCATGTCGGGATACTTGTAATCATTTTCCCGGATTTTTATAGTGAGTACCATTTTTTACTGAAGAATGAGTTGTTGCATAAGTGTTAAGAAATCATAAGTATGAATTCTAAAATATATTTTATTGTCAGGAATATTGCTAAAGGTTTGCTATGGTTGGCAATATTTGTGGGACTGTATTTATTTTTCCAGAATTATCTGAGTGTAGATTATCTCAGATGGCTTAAACCGGTATATGAAAATGTTCCATTGGTTTTTATTATTTTTTTACTTTCGGAAATACTAATTGGGATTATTCCGCCTGAGATTTTTATCATATGGGCTCTCAGAAATGAAATCCTGTCAGAATTTTTACTGATCGTTGGTGTATTATCTGTAATATCTTATCTTTCAGGAATTACAGGGTATATTATTGGACATTATCTTAATAAATCATTGTTTTACAGGTTTCTGAAAAGACGTTTTTTGAAAAAACTCGATCAAAGGCTGCAGACATTTGGTGTTTACTTAATATTAATTGCTGCTTTAACACCTTTGCCTTTTTCCGGAGTAAGCATGTTGATTGGTTCAGTCAGATACCCCATGAAGAGATTTGTATTTCTGGCACTTTCAAGGTTTTTACGATTTGCGATCTATGCTTATGTTTTCTGGCAGGCAAAAGTTTAGAGTTGTTTAACTGTGTAATCGTTTAACTGGTAAATCGTGATTTGTGATTGGTGAAATTTGAACAGTGATCTGTGATTTGTTGAGGAGTTTAGAGTTGTTGGGTTGTTAGTTTCCGGGTACTGGTTGCTGGTTACGGGGAGTAATGTTTAACTGTTGAATCGTTTAGCTGTGTAATCGTTAGAAATGATGAATTGATGAATCGGGCAATCGATGAAATGAAGTTAATCAACCAACAGAATGTTTTTATATAAGATCAGTTATTCAATTCATCAGTTCTTCAGTTAATCATATTTAGTATTGATGAGTTGAAAAGTTGATGAGATTTGAAGCCAATTTCTGGCTGCTTGTTATGAACCACTGAATACCGAACACCGAATACCGAACACCGAATACCGAACACCGAATACCGAACACCGAATACCGAATACCGAATACCGATTACTGCTCACAGAGCATCGTTCAAAAATCAAGAATGAAATACCAGCAAAGGAATATTGCTGTGATAAAACAATCGTTTTGTCAGGTTGGGTTTGAATATTTTCTCGTAAACATTTCTTTTTCTTGATGTTATAGAAATTAGGTTGATTTCCTTTTCTTTGACATAATCATTTAGTGCATCCAAAATATTTTTTTCAGCTGTTAAAATATCGCAATCAACTTTCGATGTGTTAAAGGATTTCATAAAATACTCTTTCAGTCCATCCATTCTAATTTTATCCCATTTGTCTGGTTTATTCCCTATGTGCAAACAATAAATAGTCAGTCCCATCAAATCTGTAAATCCCATCAATTTTCTAATAACCAGAAAATCAGATTCATCAAAGTCAGTGATATAAACTATTTTTTTAAGGTTTTCAGTTCCGATAAATTCATAATTTTCAGGCACTGCCAATATCGGATGTTTAAGTTTTCTGATAACTATCTCTGTAATACTGCCCAAAATTGAATTTTCCTTTTTGTCTTTGCCTCTTGTACCCATGACCACAAGATCAGGCTGAAGTTCAGAAGCAATTTGTTGTATTTCTTCTTTTGCAAGACCAGGTCTTATCTCATAATTTATTTTTTCTGAGGGAATATGTGATGCTTTAATATATTTGGACAAGGAAGCAAGGAAGTTATCCATATTCTCTGTTTCGCCTATCATCAGTTTTTTTGTAACATCTTCACGGAGTTTGGCCTGGGTGTTCTTGTTGCCGGTTAAATCAATAAGATCATAAGCAGGGGAATAGAATGAATGAAAAAAATTGATTTCAGCATTTGCCTTTTGAGCAATCTTAAGAGCATATCTGCTCGCAAGCGTACTATATTCCGAATAGTCAACCGGAACAAGGATCGTATTAATTTGGGATAAGTTATCCAATAATTGATGTGTTGATGTACAGGTAAAATTTACAACAATTTATAAGTATTGTCAAGAAATATTATTCGATCCTTGTATAAATAGCTGATACTTCATCCCAAATACCGCTGCCATCATCCACAAAATAGGACCAGGTGATTTTATTAAAGTCTGAGGCAATGTATCCGGTGCCTTTTATTGTAAAATTGCCGGTTGTAGTTTGTTCGTGAATGACAAGTGTCATATCATTAACCGTGGCAACTACATCAACTGACCATCCCAATTGATAAAAGTTTTCAATTACAATCTGATTGTCATCAACAGGATGGATATAAATGTCAACAGTATAGAAGTCAAGAGCAGTTTTAAATTCTGTAGCAGTTTCGTCACACTGCCATCGGCCTTCAAGTTTTTCTGCTACAGTTTCTGTTAATTCATCATCGATCATTTCGCATGAAGACAAAAAGAAGATTGCAGCAATTACTGGTATTAAATCTAATTTTGATTTCATAACCTGATTTTTTAATAGGAACTTCCCAAAACTGTGCCAGTTTTTGTTGACTATACAATTCAACTCATATTGTTATATCTTTGTTGCAACAGTATGATAATTTTTGTATTTGCTGTTAACAAAATTAATCAGCGAATTATCACGTTGCTATTTTCACAAAAAAAAATAATGAAGCACATAGATTTTTTTTTCCTGTTCATTCTTTTTTGTCGTTCAGGATTACCTCAGGATACTTTACCTCTGCCTGACACAAATAAACTTGTAATGATATTTGCAGGTGATATCATGGGACATGACACACAAATTGTGGGAGCATACGATGAAGCAGGAAAAAGATACAATTACGAACCGACTTTTAGGTATATATGTGATTACATATCCACAGCGGATATCGCTGTGGGTAATTTGGAAGTAACGCTTGCAGGACCTCCGTATAAAGGATATCCTCAATTTTCAAGTCCTGATGAATTGGCATTGGAAGCCAAGAAAGCAGGTTTTGATGTGCTTATTAATGCAAATAATCATGCACTTGACAGAGGAATTACAGGATTTCAGAGGACACTGGATATATTGGATAGTCTTCAGTTGTTGCGGGCTGGCACATATCGTGATACATCTGAAAAAGAAAAATATCATCCTTTGATAATTGAAAAGAATAACATTCGGATAGCTCTTTTAAATTATACTTACGGGACAAACGGATTGAAGATTGATCCTCCGTATATCATTAACCGTATTGACAGGAAACAAATTCAAGTTGATCTGGAGAAAGCGAAATTAGCTGAAGCTGACTTTACCATTGTTTGTATGCATTGGGGAAAAGAATACGAAAGAGAAGAAAATGCGGAACAGGCCGAACTGGCAGATTTTATTTTTAAAATGGGAGCTGATGCAATTGTCGGATCTCACCCGCACGTGATTCAACCCATCAGATTTCTTACGTTCCCGGATGATTCGGCAAATACATACCCTGTTGTCTATTCTCTTGGGAATTTTGTTTCAAACCAACGTGCTCAATACAAAGACGGAGGGATAATAGCAGAATTGCATTTTAGTAAAATTTCCAACAATATAAGATTGGACAGCCTTCTTTATCTTCCATATTGGGTATGGAGAGAAGATCATAAGGAGGGAAAATCAACGTTTTATGTTTTACCTGTGGCAAAGTATGAAACAAATCCTGATTCTTTCAATTTAACTTCCGGAGATATCTATCGGTTAAACAGATTTGCTGACGATTCCCGCAAACATTTATCCGGCTGCAAAGAATCAGGGTATTATCAAAACAGAAAAGGGCCCGATAATACAGAAGTCCGACCCTGAGTTTCCATTTGTTCAGAATTCGTTTATTTTTCCGCGACAGCTTTTTCTTCCAGGATGTCATCATCAACGAGGATCCTGCCGCAATATTCACATACAATAATTTTCTTGCGAGACTTAATGTCCAGTTGCCTCTGGGGAGGGATCTTATTAAAACAGCCACCACACGCGTCTCTTTCGACCGACACAACAGCAAGTCCGTTACGTGCATTCTTTCTGATTTTTTTATAGGCCGTTAAAAGCCGTTCTTCAATTTTTGATTCGATATCAGAAGCTTTATTGATGAGATTTTCCTCTTCTTTTTTTGTGTCTGCAACGATTTCATCAAGTTCAGATTTTTTAGCTTCAAGATCCTTATTTCGTTCTTCCAGAACTTTTTTGGATTCGTCAATAATGGTACTCTTATCCTTTATCTGGGCTTTAAATTCACGAATTCTTTTATCGCACAGTTCAATTTCAAGAGTCTGGTATTCAATTTCCTTTGAAAGTGAATCAAATTCACGATTATTTCTTACATTGTTTTGCTGGTCTTTGTATTTAGTAATTGCGCTTTCAGCCTGAGCGATTTCATTTTCCTTTGTTGAGATCTGGTGTTCCAGACTTTTCACTTCTTCCTTGTATTTATCTACACGTGTCTGAAGTCCTGCAATTTCGTCTTCAAGGTCCTGCACCTCCAAAGGAAGTTCTCCCCTGAGTGTTCGAATTTTATCGACTTCGGAATTCAGGTTTTGCAATTGAAAAAGGGCTCGGAGTTTTTCTTCAACGGTAATTTCTTTTTCCTTCTTTGTCTCTGCTGCCATATTAAAAGTGATATTTTATGGGATTTGTAACCGATCGTGATAAATGAACGGCAAATTTACTGAATTTTTTTGTAAGAAAACTATAAAAAATCTCTTTCGTAAATTGTTCACTTTCATAGTGTCCGATATCGCAAATCATAATTTTGTTTTCAGCATCAAAAAACTGATGATACTTGATATCTCCGGTTATAAATGCATTTGCTTTAGCTCTTATTGCATCTTTGATCAGAAAGCTTCCGGAACCTCCGCAAACAGCAATTTTTTTAAATTGTCCTGGCGGATTTCCTGAATATTTTATAAATGGCAGATTAAAGCAGTTCTTCAGAAGTTCAAAAAAGTCATTTTTTGAAAGTGGTTTTCTGAGATTTCCGATCATGCCGGAGCCTGCTTGAGAAAATGCATTCCTGAGAGGGTAAACGTCATATGCAACTTCCTCATAAGGGTGACTTAATACCATCTGTTGAATGACTTCTCTTAGATTATGGTCTGGTATTATGGTTTCAATTCTGATTTCTTTCTGATGGTGCAATTTGCCTTTTTCTCCGACATAAGGATTGGTATCATCACCTCCCTTAAATGTCCCGGTACCTGATATATTGAAACTGCAACTGCTGTAATTTCCTATATGGCCTGCCCCGGCATTAAAAAGAGCTTCTCTTACCTTGTCAGCAGATTCTTCAGGTACAAATGTCACCAGTTTTACAAGTTTTCCTTCAACTGGGCTAAGGATTCTATTGTCAATCAGGCCTAGTTTTTCACATATCTTCTGATTTACCCCTTCTGCCATATTATCGATATTTGTATGGCATGCATACAATGCGATATCATGTTTTATTGCATAAATAATTATTCGCTCATTGTATGTTACACCTGTTAATGATTTCAGGCTGTGGAATAATGCAGGATGATGAGAAACAATCATATTGATTCCCAGCTTTATAGCCTCATCAAGTACTTCTTCCGTTACGTCAACAGTACACAATATTCCTTTTGCTTCAGCATCTCTGTTACCTACTGTCAGTCCTGAGTTATCATAGGATTCCTGAAAGGTCAGAGGAGCAAATTCTTCTAAGGCTTTAATGATCTCATTAATTTTCATAATAGCGAATAAAATACATGGTAAGGAAACTTAAGAGGCTGTCCAAAAAGTTAATTTCATGCCACTAAATCACTAAAACACGAAGATTCACAAAGTAATAATGTTCTGATGATCAAAATTTTGTGATTTTTCAAGACTTAGGGTCTTTGTTGCATTTTATTAAAGTTATGTCTTTTTAGACAGCTTTATTATTATCAGAGGTTTTCTTTAATTTCCAGAAGAAGATTTTTTATTTCTGTCAGTGATTTTATGATTTCAAAATTGTTAGTTGTGTCATCTTTGTTTTCTTTTAGCTTCTTTTTAGCTCCATTCAGGGTCATTCCCTTTTCTTTTACAAGATGATAAATGAGGTGAAGGTTGTTGATATCCTGCTTGGTGAAAAAACGATTCCCTTTTTTATTTTTCCGGGGTTTGATAATATCAAATTCCTTTTCCCAGAATCTTATCAATGAAGTGTTCACATTGAACATTCCGGCGACCTCACCAATGGCATAATATAGTTTTTCGA
>JAFGQO010000078.1 GCA_016935615.1 Bacteroidales bacterium | reverse complement strand
TCTGATATTCAATTATATATAACTTTGTGAGTATTTCGTGAATTTAGTGTCTTGGTGGCGAATTTTCAACTTTTGAGACAACCCCTTAATTATTTTTGCCTTACAGGCAAACTGATCATAGGTTAAGGCTGATAGCTTCTATAAATTTAGGAGGCTGTAAGCTCGTAAACCTTCATTGCAGTGAAGCAATTTATATTTCAAAGAGATATAACTTATCGAACTATCAGATTAACATTTAGTATCCTCAGAATTTCGCTACTGTCTGTATTTTTATTTCTGTCCTGTGACTGCCGTTTATTGCATTTAGTCCGCTTCCGGTTTCTTCGTTTCCCGGGTAATACGATTGCGAAAGCCGAAGCCAGAATGTCAGAAATTCGGAGGCTTCCCATTTGGCCATTGCTATAAATCTCCAGCCTTTACCATAATGCATATAGGAAGTGTATGCATACAATACATCCCGTTCATAAGAATATATTCTCGCGTCATATTCCTGAACATTGAAACCGGCAATTCGTATTGAAAACTCCACAGGAACAGCATTCAGGGAATATATAAGATCCTGGGAACACAGCAGTCCATAGTTGGTTTTCTCATGATCAGATGATGTCCTCGATAGTTCCATCCGGTTTTGAAGTCTCAGGTTATCCCCTGCGTGGTATGATGCATTGAATCTGTAATTTTCTATAAACAGATTTCTTATATCCGTAAGTTTTTCATAATTGGGAAAGTTTTTGGGTTTCTCTTCCCGCTTGTACCGGAAATATAGTTCAGCTCTCTTTATCTTCCTGCTGATTTCAATAAAAACATCATACCCTTCAGAGGGAATATTTACCTGATATTTTAACCAGGGAAAAGAAAAAACATCTCCATAAACCCTCAGACCGAAATCGGCCAGTTGAAATTCAGCTCCCAGAAAAAGTCCATTTTCATTTGAAATAGAAGAATTCTCACCAAATGCACTCGCATAACAGGAATAATACTTTTCCTGGTAATACCGATGCACAACAGACAGTTGAATTTCAGGCTTCAGGATAAAAAACATCCCGTTCAGGGATGCAACAGAATGAGTCGAATACGCCGTTTCTCCGAACAACTGAATTCTACCGGCCAGGTATTTATAATCCATCGATGTACCGGTTAATTCCTTTCCGGAAAAAGAATTCGTTTTGTACAAATACTCACTTTCTAATAAGGTTTTATCAATTCGCATGAGGTAACCGTTCAATCCTGTCTTAAACCGATTGTCATGGTATTGGAAACTTGAACCGACGGTAGTTAGCCTTGCGGTTTTTTCCTTCCGAAGTTCTGAAGGAGTCCTGTGATACCCTGTTTCGACAAAACCTGTGATACTATTGTCGCCTGCCATTGAATCCGAAAGATTTGCGTCAATACGCTTTTGTGAATAAAACCCATTCCATGTGAACCTCCCCGTTCCGAGAGTCATTGACATTCCTCTTAAAAAATTGTTCTCATCAACTGATACATTTCCCTTTGTCTCTGATGCCCTGCGGACTATACCTGAACTGTAACCCGATTTACCAAACGAATACCCGTTCCATAGCAATACACCTTGTCCCCATTGAATAAGATAGTCTCCTATCGTAATGTTTTTCAATGGCCCGATTTCATTGCTATAGGATACAAATGCAGAATAAAAATCAAATCCACCGCGATTACTTCCTTTGAAAAACTCCTCTCCTGCATCTTTTTCCATAATCAAACCGGTCTTGAAGAAATCACCATAGGTTCCTCTATATCTGAAATATGCCTTGTCCGGAGAACCAAGATATCTGGATTTATCAGGATCTTTGGCAAGGATTGAATCAGGAATTCTTTCAAATCCTTTTTGACTTTCAATTACCCGCTGGTATCTGACAATAAACTGATGGTTTGAATTTCTGAGCATTTTCCCCTCAATCCGAACCTTTTTATCCGGTTGATCAAAGATCACAAATGAATGCAACAGATCTGTGTCCTGCTGACGAATGCCAGGAAGATATAACAATTCGCTAATAGAATATATTATCCCGGTTTTCTCCCTGTAATCCAGGATTATGGCTATCTGAAAATCATTTAAGAATATCAGATCTGATAACTCTTCTGCTGTGGCAGAGTTTATGTTTATGGGATGATTCAAATAGTAAGCAAGTTGATGAAACAGGGATGTTAAGTCCAATTCCGTATCGGAATTGCCGGCTATGGTCTCAACAATATCTTCGAGATACTTCTGCCGGGACCTGTTTAATTCCTGCGCGCAGTTATTATATACAATGCATACAAAGAAACTTATCAGAACAAGTATATGTATTCTTTTCCCGCTCATCTTACTTAATCTTATAACACATTGTACATGCCGAAGACAAACCCAATACAGCGTGGTATTCAAATCCCAGGTCAACAGTACATTTTCGAAGAATAAAACCCGGCCCGAAAGAATAGGACAATACAGAAGGATATTTCAGGCCTGCACGTACAATCAAATAGGAGGTAATATAATATTCAGCTCCCATGGAACAGGAAAAAGTGTTAAAATCGTTCCAATTGGCTTGCACTGCAAGCAAATAGTTATGCTCCTCCGAACAGGAGATACCCAGATGCAAACCTGATGGCAATTCTTCACCTTCAAACCTTCCATAAGCCGATCCTGTAGGATTCTTTACATCCAATCCAATCCTCAAACCTTCCAACGGTATGGCAATTATACCTATCCGGCCGGTAATGGCTGATGCTCTTTCGCCGGTAGTTTCAATGGCCTGCGTGTGATATGCAATATGAACACCCATAGCAAGCCAGTTTGACAGTAGTTTTCCATACGCCAGACAGAATTGACTCTCGTTATAAAGTTCACCGCCATAATAACTGAACATGGGACTAATGATCCCATAGTCAGTCGGTATTGTCGATACAATAGTCCGAGTACTTAATTCCGATACAAAAAACCGGTTGTTATAGCTTATCCCTGCATCAAAAGAGGAATACATTCCCAGTCCTGCCGGATTGCTGATTCCTGACCAGGTATCAGAACATGTTACGTCGGAACCTGAAAGACTTAATTTTCTGGCATGAAACAAATTAATATCCTGCGGATAAGCAGAAATGCCATAAATCAAAAAGTGAAAAAATAAAATATATCTAAATTGCATGGAACAACAAAATTGCCTTATTACGCAGAAACGAATTTGTTGGCAAGAAACAAAAAGGTTTTTTAAATATCAAGAAAAAAACAGAATTCGTGGATCCGGGAGGAAAAAAAGTTCAATGCATCCGGATGTTTTTATTGAGTTCCAGATTGCATCCCGGTCAATTCGTTTTATATTTATATTTCACCTCTTTGAGGTCTTCATTGGCCTTAACAATTTTCTTCTTCAACCCTTCTTTAAACTCATTCAGACGTTGTGCAAGCACTTTGTCTGCAGTAGCGATGATCTGGGCAGCAAGAATAGCCGCATTTTGAGCTCCGTCAATTCCGACAGTTGCCACAGGTATGCCGGGAGGCATCTGAACAATGGCTAACAGTGCATCCAGTCCGTCCAGACTAACATTTATCGGTACGCCAATTACCGGTATCTTCGTCATAGAAGCAATTACTCCGGGCAAATGAGCTGCCATACCGGCAGCTGCAATAATCACAAGAATGCCCCTTCCTTCGGCATTTTCAGCAAATTTCTCTACTTCTTTGGGAGTACGGTGAGCAGAAAGTGCATTGATCTCAAAAGGGATTTTCATGTCATTCAGAAAATCGGCTGCTTTTTTCATGACCGGCAGATCAGATGTACTGCCCAGAATTATACTGACTTGTGGTTCCATAGCAATCGCATTTTGCTTTTATAATAAATCATTCTATTTGAAAGTCCTGCCGGTTAATCACTCTATTTTCTTAATTTTGCAGGATGTTTCATTGGCAAATATAATGGAAACCGTAACAATACACGATAAGAAATTCTCTCAAAGCATCAGTGCAAAAAAAATCAGAGCAGTCATTCATCAAATGGCTGTGAGAATCAACAAAGATTTGGTCTCAAAAGATGTTGTGTTTGTTGGCATTCTGAATGGATCATTTTTATTTGCCGCTGACTTGCTGAGATTAATTCATCTCGCCTGTCGTATTACTTTTATTAAAATTTCCTCATACAGCGGTACTGATAATACCGGGAATGTAACTCACCTGATCGGATTGAACGAAGCAATAAAAGACAAAACAATTGTATTGATCGAAGATATAGTAGATTCAGGGAATACACTTGATTCGGTAATTAAGGACCTTGAAAAGCATAAACCTGCTGAAATAAAAATAGCCACCCTACTATTTAAGCCTGATGCATACGAGTACAAGAGAAAAATCGATTATATTGGATTTCGTATTCCCAATGCCTTTGTTATAGGTTACGGACTTGACTATGACGGATTTGGCAGAAATCTGGAAAATATCTTTGCTGAAATGGAATAAATCTTAATCTCTAAATATAAATTGACTATGTTAAATATTGTTTTATTTGGCCCCCCCGGGGCAGGAAAAGGTACTCAGGCTGCCAAAATTCTTGAGAAATATCAATTGATCCATCTTTCAACAGGAGATATTTTGCGATCGGAACTTGCATCACAAACAACGCTTGGACTGGAAGCAAAAAAATACATGGACAAAGGGGAACTGGTGCCCGATTCGGTAGTTATCGGGATGATTGAGAGCAAAATCGACAGCAATGCCGGTGCAAAAGGATTTATTTTTGACGGCTTTCCAAGAACGACTGCTCAGGCAAAAGCATTGGATGAAATGCTTGAAGAAAAAGGCGCTCCGATTACCATGATGCTGGCCCTGGAAGTTGAAAAGGAGGAATTGATCAAACGTCTTTTGCTGCGGAGCAAAGAATCAGGACGTGCAGACGACCAGGACAGATCCATAATTGAGAACAGGATCAAAGTATACAACAATGAAACCGCCCCTGTACAGGGATTTTATGAAGCCCAGGGAAAATATGAAGGAATACAGGGAATGGGAAGCATCGATGATATTTTTCACAGGCTATGCAATGCTATTGATTTAAAGAAATAATTGCAATGCCAGATAGTGAATAGCAATGCATTATCTGAGGTTTTTCAAAAAAAAAGAATACTAATTTGATAAGAACTTTTGCTTTGTGTTTCTCTGCCTTCGCGAATCATAGTCTGCTTCGGCAGACGAAGGTCTGTGTAACAGCTAATGACAGCTATACCACAAACCTGTCTGCGATCCGCAGCCATGTATCTGCGCAGGAGTCGGCTTCTCATACTGTTGTAAACCAGTCAAAATAATATATTCTCCGCTATACCAAAATGCCCGAGTCAAATTTTATAGATTACATAAAGATCTTCTGCCGCTCAGGAAAAGGAGGGCCAGGTTCTGCACACCTGCGGAGAGAGAAATTTGTACCAAAAGGCGGTCCTGACGGAGGTGATGGCGGTCGCGGGGGACACATTTATCTGAAAGGCAATCATAATTTGTGGACCCTGCTTCATTTACGGTATATGAAACATGTATTCGCCGGAAATGGCGAATCGGGCGGAAAATCGATGAAAACCGGGGCCGACGGTAAAGATGTTACCATAGAAGTTCCTCTCGGAACCATTGTACGCAATGAAGAAGACAATCAAATGATTGCGGAAATCACACAGCATGAGGAAGTAAAAATTTTATTAAGCGGAGGACGTGGCGGACTTGGAAATGTGCATTTCAAATCGGCTACAAATCAGACTCCCAGATATGCCCAACCGGGAGAAGAAGGCATTGAGGCAAACCTGATATTTGAACTGAAGATCCTTGCAGATATCGGATTGGTAGGATTCCCGAATGCCGGGAAATCGACATTGCTGTCTGTCATATCTCAGGCAAAACCCAAAATTGCAGATTATGAATTCACAACGCTTGAACCAAATATTGGTATTGTTCCATACAGAGAGAACAGATCTTTTGTTGTTTCCGATATTCCGGGGATCATTCAAGGTGCATCCGCAGGAAAGGGCCTGGGACTCAGATTTCTCAGACACATTGAAAGAAACTCCGTGCTCCTTTTTCTTGTCCCTGCTGACAGCAAAGATATCCATAACGAATACAGGATATTATTGACAGAACTGGAACAATACAACCCTGAACTGCTCGACAAGAAACGCATACTGGCAATTACAAAATCAGATCTGCTGGATGATGAACTTATGGCGGAGATTGAAAATGATCTTCCTTCTGTTCCATACGTATTTATTTCTTCTGTTGCACAATACAATCTTGATAATTTGAAAGATTTGCTTTGGAATCATCTTATATCTTAACCTATGTTGGATCAACTGCTGAAACTGGATACAAATTTATTTTTATGGCTTAACAGCCATCATTCTCCTTTCTGGGATAATGTCATGTGGTTCATTTCGGGAAGAATAGAATGGCTTCCTTTGTATTTGGTGCTGATCGCTTTTATTATTTATCGCTTTCGCTGGAAAAGCATACCAATTCTGATTGCTGCAATACTTACAATCGCCCTGGCAGATCAACTTGCAGTTAAAGCCTTTAAGGAGGTATTTGAGAGATTACGGCCAACGCATAACCCTGAAATTCAACATTTGGTGCATATTGTGAATGATTACAGGGGCGGAAGCTATGGTTTTGTTTCCAATCATGCTGCAAATAGCTTTTCACTGGCCATGTTTATCAGCTTGCTGTTTAAAAACCATTATGTCACTATTGGCATGTTGTTCTGGGCTTTCCTTGTTTCCTACAGCAGAATTTACCTTGGAGTTCACTACCCGGGTGATATCCTGGGAGGGATTGCTCTTGGCATTGGAATTGGATGGTTCATTATCTTTATATACAGGAAGTTTACGGAACGATTCATGAACGGTTCATCCTCTTCAGGCATAAGCAAGGTATCGGAATAATAATGTTTTATCACTCTCACAAGAACAATTTAATTCTTTTGCTATTTGGCTGCCTGGAAAATATTTGCCGGTTTTAAATCCTTACCGAACATTTTCGGTAGAATACCAGAAATGTGAGTTTTTTTAGCGGTCGTCTTGGAAGTTAAAAATTTGCCACCAAGGCACTAAATCTCTACGCACTCACAAAATTTTATATGCCTGATTAACAGAAATTTGCGAGTTTTTTGAGTCTTCGGGACTTCGTGGCTATATTAAAATTGTTTACTTTATCGATATCTACTGTTCAATGCTTTCAGGAGATTACATAAGTAGATAATTCAACTTACAATTTTCAGTTCACTGCGTTCCTGAAAATTGAGTTTCACGAAAAAAAAAGAAGGCTGTAAATGGTTGACCGCCATTCATCACAGCCTTCATACTGCCAATAAAACTCTAAAAAATTTATTCAAAGCAACAACAGATTTTTTTTGTTGGCAATAATAAAGGGTTTAGGCTGGATTTAGAAGGCCGAAATTGCGTATTTAGGGGTAAAAAATTAAATACAGGGGTGAAATTTTAAATTTATCCTGTTTAAAGTCTATATATAAAAATGTCATTTTATTTCCTACATTTGTCTCCATACCTTAATTAACATCATGGACTTAAGTCATAAATTGCCTGAATATCAGACAGAAAAAAGAAATATTGTTCGATTGATCATTTTCACTGCTGCATTTGCTTTGATCTTTATTAACATATACTCTCCTTTCGAGCTCACTTCATGGATCACAAATGAAGCGCCGGCATGGCTGAAAATAGGCAACCTGGACCTTTTGCTTCTGATCTATTCCAGTTTTATTATTCTTACAGGCGTTCTTGTGGTTGTGATCAGCAGGATCATTATGTACCAGGTTACAAAAAGAAGAGGAAGAATCACAATTGCTCAGTTTCTTGTTTGGATTGCCGTAGAAATAATCAGCATGGCAATGTTTTATGCCCTGTATGAAAAACTTTTCCTTAACGACACTCGTTCGTTTGTGGATGCATACAAAGCATCTATTCAAAATACTGCTCTGGTTCTTTTGTTTCCCTATTCCATATTGTGGCTTTATTTTTCATGGATTGACAAGAACAAGCAATTGCAGAAACTTACAGATTCAGGTGAAATGGCTTTTGATTCTATGGATATGGTTACTTTCCGCGACGAAAAAGGAACTATGCGTCTGTCGATTAAACTGGCTGATTTGTTGTTTCTCCAAGCCTCCGACAATTATGTAACCATCTTTTATGACCACCAGGAAAAACAGGCCAAGTATCTTCTTCGTTCATCTCTTAAAATAATCCAGGAAGAATTGAAACACCTGCCTCTTATTCGATGTCACCGTTCCTACATGGTAAATTTCGAAAAAGTGAAAATCATACGTCGCGAAAAAGACGGATTGAAACTGGAACTGGAAACTCCGGTACCAACTGAAATACCGGTTTCCAAAACCTATGTTGAAGAAGTCTTTAAGGCTTTCGGTGAGAACATTCATTAGATTGCGGATCGGGGATTGCGGAATGTTTATCAAAATGTTACTACCAATTCGATATTAAATAGATTAAGAATTCAATACATAACTTAACGTGAGTTCGATATAAGAAATGAGTATCTTCCTTGAATATGAAATATCTTTGTGGCGCATACAAAATTGTCCCTTTGAAATATCTTAGCAGATGCGCCATTCTGAATTTATGCCTATTGCCCATGGCGATGCCTGCCAGTCGGTTTACCAGCCTGTGGATGGCAGGCTGGTCATGGGTTGAATTATTTTTGCCCATCATGCAAAACAACACAACACGAAAGGCTGAAAGCCTTTATTAATTCAGCCTGGTGCATCGCACCAGGTCTTTAGAAGTAACAATAAAATTGTCGCATCTG
>JAFGQO010000077.1 GCA_016935615.1 Bacteroidales bacterium | reverse complement strand
TCTGATATTCAATTATATATAACTTTGTGAGTATTTCGTGAATTTAGTGTCTTGGTGGCGAATTTTCAACTTTTGAGACAACCCCTTGTAATTCAATTAAAATGTCGTATTAGTAAAGATGTATCTGGAATGATTCATTGACAACGATCTCCGGCTCTCCCTGGAAAGATGTAATCAGTCCGGTTACTGCCAGATACCTGTTGTCAAAATATCTTTCGGGTCTTCTGCTGTATTGTCTTGCAATCCATCCCGGTATTACTGCTGTGAAGTCCTGGTAGGGATAATATGGTCCATAGTACAGAAAGTACTCATCGGTTGATCTTGAATAGTACACTTCAGATACTCTTCCGTAGACAGTCATAACCTCACCCATGTAATACTCTGCATAGTAAGCAGATACATTTTCTATCCTATATCCGTAACTGTAATGCCAGTATGGTACCAAAGGATAAAATCTGATGTAGTGTCGGTGCATTGCAGGTGTCCAGATAATACTCAGAGATACCGGAATCCTGTATGCGTAGTGTTTTGCCCTGTATTCGCGACTGGGCGGAGGTGTTTGATAATGATGAACCACTGTGTGAGTGCCTGCATATCGGCGTGTGGAAACATACACTGTATTTTGATTCCCGGAATTTCTTACGTGATTACCTGATGTACTTCTCTGAGGTGTGGTATGTTCGGAATCTGATGTTCCACGCCTTGATGTGTTATTGGTAACCTGAGTATTTGACCGTTGGGTATTTGTATTGTTCCTGCTCCTTGGAGTGCTTGTTGATGAACTTTCCCGGGACCGGGTCGATTGAGTTTCAGTTCGTCCCTGGCTATTGCCTGTATTTGTTCTTCTTGTGTTCACCTGTGTATTGTCAGACCTGCTTGTATTATCCTTCCTTTCATTTCTATCCTGGACAGAACGATTCGCAGAGGCATTGTTCGACCTGGCTTCATTTCGCTGAGCAGTCTGCTCACTATTGGCAGTCCTCCTGGAAGACTGATTGTATGAAGTTGCTGCTATCAACAACATAGCCAATATGGTAATTAATTTTTTCATGATCTGCGAGTTTTAATGTTCAATAATTGAAATACAAATTAAATGCCAAAATTATAAAATGCATCAAATCAATAATTTATATTAATTGGTTTTGTATTGATATGACTATTTTATGCTCTATTAAGAGAATACTATAGAGAAAATTCGGGATTTTAATTTTATTTTTGCAAGCTAAATTGATTGATATGCCACTGAATATACCTGACAAATTACCCGCAACAGAAATTCTTGAGAAAGAGAATATCTTTTTCATGAGAGAGACTACTGCAATTCACCAGGATATCAGACCTTTAAAAGTTGTGATTCTAAATCTGATGCCTTTAAAAATTGCTACAGAAGCACATATACTTAGGTTACTCTCAAATACTCCGCTTCAGGTGGAAATTGTCCTGATGCATCCTGAAAATCATGTTTCTAAAAACACACCTGCCGAGCATTTGAGAACTTTCTACAAAACTTTCACACAAATTGAAGATCAGAAATTTGATGGTATGCTCATTACAGGTGCTCCTATTGAGCACCTGGAGTTTGAAGAGGTGCATTACTGGAATGAATTGCAGCGGATAATGGATTGGACCAGATCGCATGTTACTTCGACTATGTTTATCTGTTGGGGTGCCCAGGCGGGACTATATCATTTTTACAATGTGCCGAAATACAATCTTTCCCGTAAGATGTTTGGTGTATTCGATCATACTGTGAATAATCCGCTTGTTCCTTTAATTCGTGGATTTGATGAAGTATTCCAGGCACCGCACTCAAGAAATACCGAGATCAGAAGGTCGGATATTGAAAAAATCAAAGATCTGGAAATTGTATCGGAATCGGAAGACGCGGGGGTTTTTATTGTCATTGCCAAATCGGGAAGGCAGATTTTTGTTACCGGACATGCTGAATATGATCCTACAACACTGAAGGAAGAGTATGAAAGGGATATAAAAAAAGGAATTGACATTGATGTACCCAAAAATTATTTTCGCCAGAATGATCCTTCAAATATGCCAAAGGTCAGGTGGAAAAGTCATGCAAATCTTCTCTTCTCAAACTGGCTGAATTATTATGTATATCAGATGACACCATATAATATTGAGGAGATAAAATAGTCAGACAAAAGGTTATCTGATCCGATCATTTTTCAATCATCTTTGCATTGACCCGGAACCTTTGTTAATATTGTGTTTTGATCTTTCAGGAATTACCGGTATTTTTATTTACAGTGTTTCATGGAATAAAACCTGCTGCTTATGTAAAAAATGAACTTTTCTAAAACTTGCACGTATACTTGCGAGTGTTTAAAGTATTGTTACAATGTCACTACTATCCAGCGTGCGGGCTCGCAAAATTATGAATGAAAGTTTAGAAAGGAATAATTCAATGACTAAGTTTAAAGCTGCTTCAACTTCTAATATGACAAATGTTAAAGAAACAGAATGTGATTGGACCGATTACACAATTCTGATAGCAGAAGATGAGGACACCAATTATACCTATCTTGAAACTGCTCTCGAAAGAACAAATGTCACTGTACTAAGGGCTAAGAATGGCAAAGAAGCCGTTGAAATGGTCAAGGTAAATCCAATGATTGATCTTGTACTGATGGATATTAAAATGCCGGTTATGAATGGCCTGGAGGCCACAAGAAGCATAAAATCATTCCGAAAAGATATTATTATTATTGCACAAACGGCTTTTGCAATGGATGAAGACAAAAGAAATTGCACAGCCGTCGGGTGTGACGATTTTCTTGCCAAACCCATTCGATACAAAGTACTTTGTGATACATTATCAAAATATCTGAAATAATTATCCCTATGTGGCGTTCCTGTTAGTAAATTAGCAGGATAATAGTAATATTTTTTCTATGAAATTATCCCTTGCTACCCCTGCATTATTATTTTCAGCGATTTCATTGTTATTGCTGGCATATACAAACAGGTTCCTGACAATCGCACAATTGGTAAGAAACCTGCATGCCAGGTATAAGGAAAACCAAAGTCATATAATTTTTGGTCAGATTCAAAACCTTCGGAGAAGAATTATCCTGATAAGGAATATGCAGATTTTTGGTATTATCAGCTTGCTTTTGTGTGTTGTATGCATGTTTTTGCTGTATATAGAATGGATTGCCATTGCTGAGATCATCTTTGGAATTGCATTGCTTCTTTTGATTGCTTCCCTTGGATTATCAGCAAGGGAAATCCAAATCTCAGTGAAAGCACTGAACCTTCACCTGAGCGATATCGAAGAGTAAACTAATCTCTCTTTATATTCATGATACAATACTCATTCTGCAAGTCTGGCGGAATGATTTTCTATTTTTTTAGAATGACTATCTTGTCTGTAAAAACTTTGCCGGAGTTTTTAATAGTTAAAAAATAACTTCCTTCGGGAAGATGGCTGATATTTATGCTGTAAATACCTTTCTCTGCTTTTGTAGCAGTTGCTGTTTCGTGCAGCAGCAATACACCCTTCATGTCAATAACTTCAACAGATACAGGATTTCCGTCCGATGCAAACTGAATATACATTACTTCATTGCATGGGTTAGGGAATACTATCACTTCCGACCTGTTTGTATTCTCCGGGATACCGGTCGTAACAGCCCTGCCTATAATCATTGCCTGATCCGAAAGCTCTTCGTAAGAAACAACAAGATAGGAGGTGTCGGCATTTTCGGCAATATGAAATACAGAAGTATCTGTTGCGTCAAACAGAATACCTGTGCCTTCAACGGTCCATTGCACAGAAAAATAAACACTGGTCATTAAATTTTCTTCCTGGTCGTGATAAAAGACTTGAAAGAAAGTGGTATCTCCGACATACTTTCTGTCTACTTCAGGATAGATCCTTAGCCTGGAAAGTTCCGGGACATACATCTCTTGTGTAAGCTGAAGTGTATCGTTTGATTTTTGGCCATAAGCCACAAGTGTGTAAACAGTAGTTGCAGGAGGAGAGATTTTCATGTTGTTATTGGCAGAAACAAGTTCCCCGTTCAGGTAAACAGAATCGGCATTGATCGTTGTCCAGCTTAAGGAGGTGCTATCGCCAACCGGAATAGGACTATCCTCTGTTTTAAAACTAGTAATGAAGGTTAATCCCGTATCCACTTTATGAACAATATCTGTTTCAGTCATTTTGTCTAGGATCAGCTTTGCCATTGCTGCCGAACCTTCTACATTCGGGTGAATGTGATCGGGAAACAGGTAAGCGCTATCCAGTAGCGTATGGTAAAAGTCTACCAGTTCTGCTTCCCTTAATTTCAGCACCGAATCAATCGCAGGAATAATACCATTTACTATGATGGAATCGCGAATTCCCCATTCTTCTTCAAAAGCAGGTGGAGGATATCCCAGCATAAATTTTGTGGAAGGATTTCTAAGTAAAATTGTGTCTATCATAGCCAGGTAATCATCTATGAATTCGTTCCCATATACATCCCAGTTTTGTGGTTTGGTATCATTGGTCCCAAGGAGTATAAAGCAGATTTCCGGTGCCCAGGCCAGGTAATCCTGCAGATGCTGAGTATCCCAATAGGATACGTCACCGTTTTTCAGCATGGTTGTGGTAGTAAGACCAAAATTCTGAACAATACAGGTATCGCCATATACATCCTGAAGCATTACTCCAAGTTGTATCGGATAGGCTTGTGTGGCCGGATCAGGAAGTGATATTCCATGGGTAATGCTGTTCCCTATAGTACCGATCCGCACATGATAATTCTGTGAATTAACGGATACAAAAACGGCAGACAATGCCAGCGTTAAAAAAATGAATCGTATATTTTTCATCGGTTTGTTTGTTTATTGTTTTGTTAAATATAGCGGTTTATTTTTAAATGATCTTAGATTAATTAGGGGTTACTCCGGATCAGATCATTACACTATAAATACCTGATCTGAAGGAAACGGATACATACGAAAAAAGAGAAGGATATATACCGGTACCCAAAGAAATATCCGCAGGCAGCTCAAAAATCACCTATTCATTTCCTCCTCATTCCTTTACACAAATTATAGTTGGGGTCGACAGCAATCAATAAAACAAAAACAGTGAGGTAATAGTGCTAATCATTTGCTAATTGCTGAAGCTCTTGTTTGTACTATCGTGCACTCATTGTATGAGGGTTATTCAATTTTTCCGTCTTCAATTAATCTGTTTATGATTTTGTTGTCAAGTCGGGGGTCAGCATATTGTTGAGAATTAAATCCAATTACGATCTCTTTATCATTCAGACTATCCAGGTCATAATAAGGTTCTTCGATGTAAACCCAGTTGCATGGTACTGAAGAAATAACAGGCCATTTAAAACCACAATATATTGGTTTCTTATCAATTGTTACGACAAACATTTGTCCGTACACACCTGCATCCCCGATCTTTAAGGAATCATGAGAAATCCCAAGAGTTAATTTGTGATGTAATGTATCATATCTCCTCAGGTCGTTATATCGAAGGACTGGTACGTCCAACAACAATATCGTATCAAAATCCACTGCACCGTAATTCATATCCAGATTATGACTGAAAGGAGTTACAGTCATATAAATTTCAAATCCTTCGCCTATATCAAAATTGAAATTCCCATTATCTTTTTCGCAGGATGTGATCAGTAAATGAATCAAAACAAGTATTGTCAGATGTGTTTTCATGATTTGACTTTTTATCTGTTAGATTCATATTGCCATATTTTGGTTGCTTTGTCAGAGATTTTTTTGCCTTACCAATAAGACTCTTGTGTATGAAAAGGAGAACTTGTCTGCTGCAATCTGATGCAAAGGGCTGAAAAAACTCAGCTGTATTTTTTTGATAAAAATTCAAAAAGCCTGTTGTATTTTTCATGAATCATTTTTCTGTCAAATTCCCGGAAACCGGATAACATATTATTTAATTCGGTATCAGTGAAATATTTTTCTGTATTCGGAAAAAAAATTTTATCTTCTTTAAGAATATGTTCAGGATAGAATTTTATTAGAAAAGATAATTTTTCAATAATTATATCAATACTATTCAGGTTGCCATTCATGTATTTGCTATTTGCCTCAACCAGTTCTTTTACAACTTTCCTGGCATGTATATGTTCATCAATTAATTCTTGCATCATTCTGCTATCATCAGCATTCATACTTTTATTCTCCAATTCTTTAAAAAGAATATCTTCCTCTTTGCCATGATGAGTCCTATCGGCATAGGTTCTGATAAAGTCAACAATTGTATTAATAAAAACAGAATCGATCTTTCTGTCATTTTTGATAATATTTAATTCTTTTTCTGTTATGTTTAGCATTTTTTCAATTAGTCTGTGTTCTATCATTAAAGGGCCTCTTGGTTTCATTTTATCGTCCTCCAAATTATTTTTTTGATCTTTTACTCAACGGTTTACTCATTTTACCCACCTTTGGCAGACAGGTTGATTTTATACTGTACTGGACCTGATGATTTTATTCACTTCTCCAATGTTGAATTTCTATAATATTACCTTCCGGGTCTTTTGCATATACAACTCTTATAATCCCGAGATCTTCAATGCTTTTTTCTATTAACTCTCCATATTTCTGTCCGCCTTTGACAAGTAATTTTTTCAGTGTTTCATCAACATTTGTGACATGAAATGCAATATGACCATATCCTTTATGATGTATCAAAGGTTTATTTTCCCCCTTTGATAATGTATTATATTCAAAAATCTCAAGTGTCGGCCCATCCTGATATCCCGGTAGTTTTAAATGCATCCCTCTGATCTTGACATTCGGTATTTTTGTCAATTTATCAATCCAGGCTCCGGACAGATCTCTTTCGGGATATACAGGTTCACACTCAAAAACGTCAATATAGAATTGAGCCAGTTTTTTCCAGTCCTTAGCGATAATATTCGTGTGCGAATATTTTATTATATTTTTCATAGTATGGCTATTGTGCCAAACTTATTAATAGTAACCTATAAATATATCAATTTATTATCATTTATATCCTTAATGATCAGGGGATCCAGTGAAAAGCCGTATTGATTTTAAACCAACTGTAACAGGCCTTTCCTTTTAACATTATATTTCAACTTGTTCGGCCGGTTTTACGGGACGGTTTTTTTCGATTACAGACCAGAAATAGACCATCAGCGAGGCGGTAAAAATGCACCAGATGGTAAAAATAGCCGATGGTATGGCTACTTCCCTGCTGAAATGATTCAGTGCAAGAATAACTCCCAGACCCGCATTTTGCATGCCTATTTCTATCGAAAGGGTTTTTCTCCTGACAAAAGAAAATTTCAACGGATAGCCTGCAAGAAATCCAAGGATCATTCCCATGGCATTGTGAAATACTACGGCAAAAATTACAATGAGAGAAGCATAACCCAGGCTGGCCTTATTGATTGCCACAACATACGAGGTGATTACCACAATGGCAACGACCGAAAGGGTGGAAGGCCATTCCCCTATGGTATGAACAAATTTCGCAAAGAATTTCCTTACAAGGAATCCGCCAAGGAGGGGAAGTATAACGACCAGGATAATGGTTTTGAACATCGGGAAGAAACTGATTGGTATCCTGGTTCCTGCCAGAAGCAAAGTGATCAGTGGTGTTAATACCGGACAAAGCAGGGTGGATAAGGCTGTCAGGGAAACCGAGTAGGCTACATCTCCCTTTGACAGGTAAGAGATCACATTGCTGGTCATAGCCCCCGGGGCGGCACCTGTTAAGATCAGTCCCACAGTCCATTCAGGTGAAAGTCTGAATAAGATGCTTGTTACCAGTGCAAGAAGTGGCATGATGATGAACTGACAGGCAGTTCCATAGAAAATTTTTCCCGGTGTGCGGAGGATATTTCTATAGTTATCCCCGGTAATTACCAGTCCGATACCGAACATGGCCAGTCCGAAGAACAGGTTAATTGTAGGTTTTAGAACGGTGAACAGGGAAGGTACAAAGAAGGCAAGGATTCCAAATCCTGCAACCCAAAATGCAATGCTTTTATTGAAGCCCGAAAGGATCCTGTTCATTGATCATGTATCTTCTGGAAAAAATCGAAGATACATTGAAAAAATTAAATAGGTATCAATGATGGATCGTATTTCATTTGTTCCTTTTCCGGTGATGTACCGGGTCCCTGAATCGAATCGGGCATAAAGGGGGAGGAAGGGGGCATGAAATACTCATGATCAAAGAATTCCCTGAACATCTTTTCCTGTTGCCGCCTCATTTCTTCCATCCGTTTTTCTATTTTTTCGATGTACAATTCCTGATGTTCATTCTCCGGCAAGGTTTTCCCGTGATATTCAAATCCGGGAGAACCGGGGAATCCATAATGAAATGCTGAATCGGAATAGAAAAAATCGAAGTTTTCATGGAATTCTCTCATGATCCTGTCAAACTCTTCAAAATCGTGACCAAAGTGCAGGTCGGGAAACAGAAAGAACTCATCTCCAGGAAATTGAAATCCGAAAAAGAAAGGATCATGTTTCAAAAAATCGCTCGAATCAGTGAGAAGAGAGTCTTCATTCCATAACCATGCGGATGGATCTGTAAAAAAATCATTGCTGTTTGAGCTCCACACGTATACAGAGGTAGAATCATACTGTATAAGGTTTCCATTTTCATCGTATTCCCGATATACTTTGTAATTTTGTTTTGCATCCGGTGTTTGCGCCGGAAGATCTTGCCGGAGTGCAGAAAAACATATGCACAAAGCAGTCCATAAAAATACCGGTATTCTCATGACAAAATGGTTTATATTTATGATATCAACAAGGTTTTACAGTGTAAAATTAATACATAAATAAACTCAAATCCACTCATTTAGAGTTCTTTAACAAATTTTAACTAAGCAAACTTATACTCAAACTCATGATGATAAATGAACTGATAATAAAACGAAAAAGCATTGTATTGTTCTCTTCCGATCCTATACCCGGAGAAACCATCAGTCGGCTTTTTGATGCTGCAAGGTGGGCTCCTTCGAGCAGGAATGTTCAACCCTGGAGATTTATTTACTCTCTGAAGGGGGATTCATTTTATGATAAAATGTTCTCCTGCCTTGTTGAGGGAAATCAACTATGGGCTAAGAATGCCCCAATGTTAGTGCTTACTGTGGCTCAGGTTATTTCTGATAATAAAGACAGTTCGAATATTTATGCCTGGCACGATACCGGAATGGCTTATTCCAATCTTGTATTCCAGGCGACGAGTGAAGGTCTTTTTGTTCATCCCATGGGGGGATTTGACAGACGAAAAACAAGGGATGTTGCAGGTATACCGGAAGGTTATGACCCTGTTGTTTTTGCTGCAATAGGGTACAAATCAGACTCAAAGAATTTTTCGTCTGAACTAATAAAGAGAGAAAACAGTGAAAGGGTAAGGAATCCAATACATGAGATACTCTTTCACGGACGTTTTGGTTATTCCACTGAATTTTCTGGCGAATGAACAGGACTATTCTCTGAAAATATGTGTTGCATAGTTGATTTCCTTCGACTGTAAATAGGCTTCGAATGATCTGACACGCTTAACAAAGTCTTTGTAGTTTTTGTTTTCCGGTAAAGTCCATTGAATTTCTGACATGGCAAAAATTCTCGGAAAGATCATGTATTCTACTTTTTCCGGTGTCTTTATATATTCGGTCCATACATTCCCCTGAACTCCAAGGATATATTGAGCTTCATCTTCCGAAAGCTCTATAGGAACGGGCTCGTAAGAATAGACTTTTTTAACAGGAAGGTATCCTCCAATGGCCAGAGGTTCGTCGGTATCTTTGCTCTGGTAATAATCAAAATAACAGTAATCAGTTGGAGTCATCACAACATAATGTCCATGTTTGGCAGCTTCAATTCCTCCTTTGGTTCCCCGCCACGACATTACGGCGGCAGTAGGAGCGAGGCCACCTTCAAGAATTTCATCCCACCCGATGATGTTCCTACCTTTGTTTAACAGATATTCTTCAATTCTGCCTATGAAATATTTCTGAAGTTTCTGCTCATTTGCTATTCCAAGGGTTTTCATTTTATTCTGAACGTTTTCGGAAGATTCCCATTGATCTTTCAGAGCTTCATCACCTCCTATATGTATGTATTTTGAAGGAAACAGATCAATGACTTCATCAAGCACATTCTGTAAAAACATGAATGTGCTTTCTTCTGCATTGTATATGTAAGGCGAAATACCCCAAATTGTCCTTACTTCAACCGTATCATCTGTACATCCAAGTTCCGGATATGCAGCAATGGCAGCCTGCGAATGCCCGGGAATTTCTATTTCCGGAACTATGGTGATAAAACGTTCCTGTGCATAGAAAACAATTTCACGTATGTCTTCCTGGGTATAAAATCCTCCGTATCTGGTGCCGTCATATTTTTGTGGCGAATCAGAATAATGACCAACAAGTGTTTCCTTTCTGAAGGCTCCTTTGTCTGTAAGCAAAGGATACTGCTTTATTTCTATTCTCCAGCCCTGGTCGTCCACCAGGTGCCAGTGAAATACATTCATTTTCAGAAAAGCAAGGTAATCGATGTATTGCTTAATGAATTCTTTGGGCATAAAATGCCTGGAAACATCAAGATGCATCCCCCGCCAGGCAAACCGTGGGAAATCTGTTATGGTTTGCGAGGGTATGGAAATTGTATTCAGTGGCGATTGAATAACGAGTTGTTTTATAGTTTGTATTCCGTAAAATATACCGGCAGGAGAAGATGCTTTCAGGTCAATACCATCCCGGGTGATTTGCAGGATATATCCTTCAGGATGAATTTCAGCTTTGTTTTGCAGGCGGAGCTTAATATCTTTTTTATCTGTGGTGAATGATTCATTGTAACGAATAACAGTGCTGGCAACTCCGTGTTCTTTCAGTATCTCCCGGATCAGCACTGCCGGTTTTTCAAGTTCTGCGGCAGCATAACAAATGCGAAGATCAGGTTCATGATGAAACCTGCCTGCAGCATATTCGATTTTTGCCGGCAAAGGAATCAACGAAGATTGCTTATCTTTTATGCAACCCGTCATAAGTACAAAAAAAAACAAAGCTATCATGCTTAAGATCAATAGCTTTTGTAAAAATAATTTATATGATGTTTTCATGGATTCCATTCCGGTTTTTATGTATCAAACATTGAAAACAAGTATATGTATTAAATTCATTGAAATGCGTAACTTTTTACTCTGAAATTTCTTGAAAGTACTAGCTCCTCTCAGATCATAAGCTGTTTGTTCGGATGAACTAGGGACTTTCTGTCTGCAGATTTTTCATTTCAGGCAATTCAGAACATATTTGATCCCTGGTCAGAGCAATCAGCTCACTCATATTTCTTTCACTAAAATTACGAATATCTATTGGTTTATGAATTATCATTTTCACTTTTCCGGGTACAACATGAAACGTGTTATTGGGCAGTATCTTCCTTGTATTGATAAGAGTCACGGGCAGAACCGGTAAATTCAGATCGAGAGCCAGCCTGAATGCACCTCTTTTGAATGGTAAAGGTATTCCATCATTGCTTCTGGTACCTTCAGGAAAGAAGACAACAGATGTTCCATTGACAAGCTTTTTCTTTGCAATGGCAAGACTTTCAACTGCCGCTCTCTTGTTTGATCTGTCGAGAAAGATATGCCCCACCTTTGCACTTCCAAAGCCTATACCCGGTATTTTCTTCAGCTCTTTTTTCATTACCCATTTGATATCAATTCCCATCCATCCGTAAACCAGGAATATGTCCAGCGCGCTTTGATGGTTCGATACAATGATATAGGAAGTTGCCGGTGAAATATTATCCCTTCCTTCAATGGAGACAAACATGGGGATAAAGAATGAGTTCAACCTCGACCAGACAACCCCTCCGTAATAGCCTCCAATACGTTCATTGATAAGGGTAGACAATACCACAGCCAGTATTCCGAAGAACAACGTGTTTATGAAAAAGAAAGGTACACAAAACAACCACTTGTAAGGCTGGTATAAGAATATCAGGACTTTTCGCAGAAATCTCATTCGTGTTAAGAATTTAGGTCATGTCAAATATATAACTTCTTCTTTTGTTTTGAGTGCATTTTAACAGTATGAACATATGCGATTGAACCTCAATGTTCATTTCATTTTTCGCAAATGCAACAAATTCTATCTGAATAGACAAGATAGCAATGGTTTTATGAATTGGTGATTTTCATACAATGGGTGAGAAAATTCAGGGTTTTGACTGATTACTTAAGGCAAGACGATTATCTTTGGCCCATCAAACAGAATATTATGAACAGCTTGAATCACTCAGATCAGCACTGCAAATTAAAGAAGATCTATGAAGTTGCAGAGGAATTGGGCCTGGATGCAGAATCAATTTTGCCTCACGGACATTACATTGCCAAAATACCTATCCAACATCTTAAATCCAGGCTAACAGAGCCGGATGGCAATCTGATATTGGTTACCGCAATGACTCCGACTCCGCAGGGAGAAGGAAAAACCACTACCACCATTGGTCTGGGTGATGCTTTACGCGATCTTGGCAATCGAACGGCAATCTGTTTAAGAGAACCGTCCCTGGGGCCATATTTTGGTATTAAAGGAGGCGGTACAGGAGCTGGTATGGCGCAGGTTATGCCGGCTGAGGATATAAACCTGCATTTTGTTGGCGACATGTATTCAGTCAGCAAATCAAATAATCTTTTATCTGCATTGATAGACAATCATCTGCAACATGGTAATGAACTGGGGATCGATCCGAGAAGAATTATCTGGAGACGCGTAATTGATCTGAACGACAGAGCATTGCGTGAAATATTCATTGGTCTTGGAGGGGTGAAGCATGGTGTTCCCAGGCAGGATGGTTTCAATATTACTCCTGCTTCGGAAGTTATGGCTATGTTGTGTCTGGCAGAAGATTTTAAGGATCTCGGAGACAGGCTGGCACGCACTGTGGTTGGTTTTACCTACAAAGGAGAACCGGTAAAAGTAGAAGATATAGGGGCCAAAGGAGCCATGCAGATTTTATTGCGGGATACCGTACATCCTAACCTGGTGCAGACAACGGGTGGCACTCCTGCATTTGTGCATGCAGGACCGTTTGCAAACATAGCTCAGGGCACTAACAGTGCCATTGCAACACGCATGGCACTGAAACTTTCGGATTATGTAGTTACCGAAGCCGGATTTGCAACTGATCTGGGTGCTGAAAAGTTTTTTCATATCAAATGCCGTATTGCCGGTTTGAATCCTAATGCTGTTGTTGTTGTTGCAACTGTAAAAGCCGTGCACTATCACGGAGGAATTCATGAAAACGGTGGACTGGCCAACCTGTTAAAACACATTGAAAACATACGCATGTTCAATATTGAGCCCGTTGTAGCGATCAATCAATTTGCCGGGGATAAAAAGGAAGACTTACAGGCCATTGTTACATTTTGTGAGAAACACAATGCCAGGGCTGTGGTAGCCAATCATTTTCAATTCGGTGGTCAGGGTGCTCTTAATTTGGCCAAAGTTGTAATTGACAGCATACAGGATAACAAGAATAAGAAACTTAACTTCCTGTATCCTCCGGAAATGTCAATTCGTGGGAAAATTGAAACCCTTGCACAAAAGATCTATGGTGCAGACGGTGTTGACTTTGACAGAAGAGCAGAAACGGATATTGATCTTATTACTGAAAATGGATATGGACATCTGCCTGTTTGTGTTGCAAAGACTCCGAAATCACTATCTGATAATGCAAAATTATTGGGCCGGCCAAAGAATTTCAGAATTACTGTAAATGAAGTAAGAATATCCGCAGGAGCAGGCTTTGTTGTTGTAATTTGCGGAAACATAATGACCATGCCGGGTTTGCCAAAATCACCGGCTGCTTTGAGAATAACGGTTTCACCGGATGGGAAGGCATCGGGATTATCGTAAGCAGGTTTAGAGTCGGAAGATGAGAAGTTGAGAAGGTGAGAGAGTGAGAAAATGGGAAGATGGGAGTTGGGTTGTTAGTTTTTTGGGTTACTGGTTTAACTGTTTAATCGCGGAACTGTTTAACTGAAAACTTTAGATTAGTGATTTGTTACCTCTTTAAGCTGTAACCTTTGCAACAAAATACTGGTAATTGAAAGTTAGTCTTATAGAGGGACCAAAGAATAGTGACCAGAGACTTGAGACTGTTTTCAGGTTTTCCTTTTCAGGGGATTAACTCATACCCGAAAATTACAGTGCCAGTTAATAACATCGTAATAACTTTTTTGCTTGTTATAAAAGGGAATAAGCCATATTTAATATCTTTTGAACAAAAATAATCTTATTCTGATATGTTGAATATACCGGTTATAACAGTATGTGAAAAGTCACTTGCCCTGGCTTTTGAAAAAGCCCTGGTGGGTTTGTATGAAAAAGGGATGCGTTTCAAAACCCAGTATGATAAAGAGGGCGATCCTCTTAGCATTGATTGTACATTGAATTTAACAATACAGGAACCGGAAAGTGAACCTATGATTCACATGGCTTTTCCGGGTGGTATTGAGGAACTGAAAGAATATGTCCTGGAACTGGAAGGATATAAAGACCACTGGGTAAAAAACATGAACGACCCGCATGACACTCGCTGGGAATATACTTATCATGGCAGACTGAAAAAATATGGGATCTGGATGGAGAAGAACGGAAACGGTTCTGCTGAAAATGGTCCGTTTAAAATTGATCAGATTGAATCGGTCATTCGTAAACTATCTGCGCAACCTTTTACCCGGCAGGCACAGATGATTACATGGATGCCTAACCTGGATACTGATTGTTATGATCCTCCCTGTCTTCAATCTCTATGGTACAGAATGCCGGAAGATGAAGACGGTATTTACTGGCTGAACTGCAACATACGATTCAGAAGTAATGATGCATGGGGTGCGAGTTTTATGAATATGTTCGGTTTTATTCAATTCAATAAAGAGATTATTGCTGCTGAAGTGTCAAAACGAACCGGCAAAGAAGTGCGGCTTGGTCGTTTGAACTGGCAGGCCGATTCATACCATATTTACGGGAAAGACATCCAGCTGGCAAAAGAAATGTTGTTTGACAGGTTGGGTGAACTTAGTCTTGAAGAAAGGACCTACAATTTCACCAACGAATTTATCAATGAAATGTACAATGGTGCTGAATCGAGAATTCTTGAAAAAATAAAAGACTATGATCTGAACCATTAACATGGTTCTGTTGTTGTATTTCCGTTCGAAAAATCGTATCTTTTCTTTAACACGATTCAATTGCATAATCTCTTACTGTTATGAAAGTGCTTGCAACTATTCTGCTTTTTTTATCAATGGGAAGTTATGGACAAGAATGCCAGTATGTTACAAACAAAGTAAGCGGAATGGATGGTACGCGCCTCGTAATCACGAAGCCTCTTAATCTCTCAAAAGATTTCGGAGCAGGTTCTGTTGATGTTTGGTCTACGATTTATGGCGATACTTCACTGGTAATTTCCTTTGTGTTCAATGTGAAAGAGAATTTTCCGCTGAAGAAAGGTGATAGTATCCTGGTTATTTTGGATACAGATGAGATTATCAGCCTGAAAGTCCTTCAAAAACCTGTGATAAAGACGGAAAACAAAAACAAGTCACTGACTGCCTTAACCATTGTAAACAAGCAGGCAATTGAACTATTTCAAAGTCACCCGGCAAATAGAATAAAGATTTATTTTGATACATCTACAATAGAAGGGACTAGTAAAAAGAAAAAGCAGGCTTTGGCAATTCAAACTGTAATAAATTGCGTAATTGAATACCTGCAATGAGTTGAATTTGAAAATAAATCATCGCAAAGGGTTACTTTTCCCATGTTTGGGGAATTAATTCATGCGTTTGATGATAAAAGTTAAGTCCAACCAATACAATTTAACAGAAATTTACTATTCGCGGGGGCACAACTTTTTAGTTGTGCCTTTTTTTATTATCCATAGAGTTAATTGAAAAACAAACTTGTCAGGAGGCAAAAGAACAAGCCGCACACAGCAATAACACTTTCCATAATGGTCCAGGTCTGAAGAGTTTGTTTTTCATTTAGTCCGAGATATTTGCCTACAAGCCAGAATCCGCTGTCATTTACATGGGAAAGCATGGTTGCACCTGAGGCGATAGCAAGAACAATCAAAGCTTTTTGTATATCGGAAACTCCTATTACATTCAATACAGGGGCAACAATGCCTGCAGCAGTGATCATTGAAACCGTAGCCGATCCCTGGGTTATTCTCACTATGGCAGCAATTAGCCAGGCAAGGAGAATAGGTGACAGGCTTGAAGCTGCTATGGAGTGAGCCATGATATCGCCCATTCCGCTGTCTATTAGAATCTGCTTTAACACTCCGCCTGCACCTGTAATAAGAATAATGATACCGGCAGGACCCAAAGCCCTGGTAGACAGGTCAAGTATTTCCTGCCTGGATCTACCGGTTCGTATGCCGAGAAAATATATTGCCAGCAAAGCAGAGATGGTCAGAGCTGCAAAAGGATGTCCGGCAAATAACAGGATTTCTGTAAACAGGGATTCATGGATATTCCCGTGTTGAATAAACAGATCAGTCAACGTGCCGGCAACCATTAAGAACAGCGGAATGCCAATAAGAATAACGACCATTCTGAATCCGGGTACTTTTTTAAGGTTGGAATTCTCTTTTGTTTCTATTTGCGAATATAGATCTTTTTTAAATTTAATAATTACCTTCGCACTAATATATTTTCCAAATAGAGGACCTGCAATAATTGCCGTAGGAAGACCAATCAGGAATCCAAAAAGTATCACCCAGCCAAGCGAAACATCGATTATTTCTGCAACAGCTACCGGTCCGGGAGTGGGAGGGATAAAACTATGCGTTACAGCCAATCCCGCAAGCAGAGGAATTGCATAATACAGAATTGATTTCTTTGCGTCTTTTGAGAGTGCATAGAGTATAGGTACAAGAATGATAAATCCCACATCAAAAAAAACCGGTATGGCAATAATAAAACCACTGAGCGTCATGGCCCATGATGCTTTTTCTTTGCCAAATTTCCTTATAAGGTGATGTGCAAGAACTTCTGCTCCCCCTGAACTTTCAAGGATCTGACCAAAAATTGCTCCCAGGCCAACAACCACAGCAACAAAGCCGAGTGTATTGCCCATTCCGTTCTGAATGCTTTTCAGAATATCATTCAATGGCATTCCTGTAAGAACACCCACATACATCGCAATGATGATCAGGGAAATAAAAGCATTGATCTTAAGCTTTAAAACCATGAACAATAACAAAAGCACAGCAGAAAGTACAGTAAGAATTATTAAGGGTACGGACATGGACAATGCAGATAGATTCAGACAAATATAGCTTTTGTAATTGGCCGTTGCTATTATCTGTTATTTATTTGAATATTATTTAGATATTTGTTTAAGCAATACCGATCATTATGGTTGAAAAACAGTCCTATTATTCGCGATGGCTTGTTATTGTGAATCCTAATGCAGGCAGGGGCAGGGGACTTAAAGACTGGTCTTTGATCTCTTCGCTTTTCCGGAAACACAATTTGCCTGTTCATGTGGAATTTACCGATGCAAAAAGTCATGCAATCCAGCTAACAACGGAAGGAATAAAAAAAGGCTTCAGGAACATCATTGTTGTTGGCGGTGATGGTACAATGAACGAAGTCGTAAATGGTTGTTTCAGACAAAAAACATGTGAGCCAAAATCACTTACTATCGGGATGATTGCAGTAGGTACCGGAAATGACTGGGGCAAAATGTTCGGTATACCGGCATCTTACGAGGAAGCAATAAAGATCATCAAAAGGAAGAACACATTTTTGCAGGATACCGGGGTTGTGGAATATTCTCTGGGCAAGAGAAGAGAACAGAGATACTTTATTAATATTGCCGGATTGGGATTTGACGCCATGGTTGTCAGAAGAACAAATTATCAAAAAAACAGGGGCAGGGGAGGAAAAACATTGTATTTCTGGAATTTGCTCAGAAGTCTTGTTGCCTATTCGCATATACCTGCAGATATTGTTATTGACGGGAAAAAGTACAACAATGAATTGTTTACTATGAGCCTGGGGATAGGGAAATATTCCGGCGGTGGAATGATGCAAACACCAAATGCCATTCCTGATGATGGTCTGTTTGATATTACCGTGATCAATAAAATGAAAAAGAGAGAGGTTATCAGAAACCTGAGAATGCTGTATGACGGAACTATACTCGAACACCCTAAAATCGACGGATATACAGGCAAGGCTGTATTAATTGATGCAAAAAAGCTTATCCACCTGGAAGCCGACGGGGAGACCTTGGGACATTCACCTGTTGAGTTTAATATCATTCCCAGGAGCATACATGTTATTTACAACAAGTTGCTTGCATAATACTGAATATGATGTTATGACCAAACAGAATTGGCAATCAATCATGGCGCATAAAATGAAATTCATTCAGGGAGAAATACATTGGGGAATCATCGGTGCAGGCAATGTATGTGAGAAAAAAAGCGGTCCTGCCTTTCACAAGGTGCGCCATTCACACCTGGCTGCAGTTATGCGCCGAAATGAAGAAAAAGCAAAGGATTATGCGTTTCGCCACAATGTACCGAAATACTATTCCAATGCAGAAGATCTGATATACGATCGTGAGATCAATGCTATTTACATTGCTACTCCTCCCTCTTTTCATGAGGAATTTACCCTGGCTGCCCTGAAGGCCGGAAAGCCTGTATACGTTGAAAAACCGGTTGCGTTGAATGCGGCTTCATGCAAACGCATGATCGATGCTTCAGTGAAATACAATTTGCCTGTAACGGTTGCGCATTACAGGCGCGGACTGCCATTGTTCAATACAGTAAAAGAATTACTGAACGAGGACAGGATAGGGAAGGTATTGTTTGTTACCATTCGTACCTTTCAGACACCGGTAAATGATCTTGTGGCCAATGCCGATGAAAACTGGAGAGTGGTTCCTGAACTATCCGGCGGAGGCATTTTTCACGACCTTGCTCCGCACCAGCTCGATCTGATGTACTGGTATTTTGGTCCTCCGATAAAAATACAGGGCTTTTCAGCAAACCAGGGAGGGAATTACAATGCTCCCGACCTGACAATGCTTGGAATATCTTTTGATCAGAACATTTACCTGAATGGGATGTGGTCTTTTGCCATTCATCAAAGTGCCGATACGGAGCGCTGTGAAATAATAGGAGAAAAAGGGAAACTTGCTTTTTCATTTTTCAGGAGTCCATTGCTTGAGGTCTATACTGATGACGGATTGAATAAACTTGAATTTCCATTTCCTGAACATATACAACAGCCTATGATTGAGAAGACAGTTGCATTTTTTCGGGGGGAAGGGGACAATCCCTGTTCACTTGAAGATGCATTGGTGTCAATACAAATGATGGACAGCACCCTTTGACAGGGAATACTCAGATCGGTAAATCCCGGGTATAGTAAAAACAAGGGATCAGGACGATTCCCGACCCCTTGCAATACCTATTTTCAAGTAGGATAATTGCACCTAACGGTTTTCCAAAAAGTTAATGGTGTGGCGGTTCAGTTTATTATGCTTTGCAGATTCATCTGTTTGATCCTGAAATCAACGTCTCTGGCTACTTCATCGAACAAATCATTGTACATTTCATTTGTATAGGATTTGCCCAGGTAATTTTCCAGCAACTGTCTGTAAAAGGGTGATTTGCTCAGGGTTGATGTTACATAAGGATCAGAGCTTTTTTTGTATTTCCCATAGCTTGTCTTTGCTATACTGTCTCTTATTGTTTTAATCTCTGTACTGCTCATGGTCGATGTGTTTGGTTGTTTTAAACAATTCGTTTTTAATTTCAATCTGCACTTAATGAAATAAAACGAAATAGGTAACCCCTTGCCGATGTTTTTTTCGGGATTGAAAAAAAAGTACAGGCCAAATAGCGAAATCATGTTTAATCGCTTTGTTTTTTATATTTTTATTCGAAACTTGGGTTACCTGTTTTCAACGAAATCATTAACTACAACCGGATGGATTGGAGCTCATTAATTAAAAAAATACGATCAGGCGATTACAATGAGCTTGAACAGGTGTATAAAATGTACAGGGAAGAGTTTATTTTATGGATCATGAAATTCTATAAATGCTCGGATGATGATGCCAAAGATGTTTATCAGCAAACAATTGTGGCACTTTATGAGAATATTATAAATGATAGGATCCAACACTTTAACAGCAGCATAAAAACCTATTTGTTTGCTATCGGGAAAAACAAAATGTTTGCGACTTCAAGAGATAAACATAAGATCCGGATGGAAATAGATGAAGGATTTGAGTTGACTTCTGATGTAACAGATAGGGAAGAAGAAAATACAAGAAAGCTGGAAGGAGTGGAAAAAGGTCTCAATAAAATAGGCGACCCTTGCAGGAAGATCCTGGAACTTTATTATTACCATAAAAAAACCATGAACGAAATTGCAAAGGATGCCGGACTAAAGAATTCAGAAACAGCAAAAAATATGAAGTACAAATGCTTGAAGAGATTACGTGCAATTTGCCTGAAAGGCGTTTAAGCTAAAATAACAGGGATATGAAAAATGAAAATGTACATATTGAGTTAATAGAAAAATACCTGGAAGGTCAGATTTCAAAGAAAGACAAAAAGAATTTTGAAGATCGCCTTCGTTCTGATTCTGCCTTTAAGTCTCTTTTTGAGGATGTCAGAGGATTGATAAAGGGAATCCGGTATGCTGCACACAATAATTTGCTATACAAGCTGAAAGAAACAGAAAAGTCACTGTCTCCTGTTCAGCGATTGCAGAAGCCGAAAACAGTCAGGTTCAAAAGGTTCAAATATGCCGTTGCTGTTGCCGCAACCATTGTCCTCTTGCTGGGAAGTATATTTGCCATCATCATTTCACGCAGTCAGACAGGAAAAGAGGATTATTTCATGAAGTACTATGCTCCGTATCCGAATATCATTCATCCTGTGCAGCGGGCAGAAGAAACACAGATGACCAGGGAAGAACTTGCCTACTATTATTATGAGAGTGAACAATACGATAAGGCCCTGGAATTGTTTTTGGAACTTCAGGAAGAAACCGACAATTCTGAAAGCACACGTTTTTATCTTGCCAATATATATATGGCCATGGGAAATTATGATGATGCCATTGAAAATTTTACTATCTTGCTTAACGATTCGGTTCTTTTTGAAAATCAAACCCGTTGGTATCTTGGTTTATGCTACCTGGAAGATGGGGATCTGGAAGCAGCCGGAGAACAGCTGGAAGCGATAACAGAAACCGAAAATTCATACAAAGACAAGGCAGAGGAGTTGTTGAACAAGATCAAAAAACAGAAATAGCAGATGCTTTTTACATACTAACTCACTCAATCCAATTATTAACCTAAATTCAAATTATTATGCCGGAAAATGATGATGATCAAAAAATTAAAAACGTCAGATTACCTTTGTTTTTTTCTATTTCAGTTACAGCTGCAAGTTGGATGATTATACTTTATATTATTCTTCAAATTCTGAAGTGCTGTGGGTAATAGTATAGATTACAGCTAATTTTTCTCACTTTCTGATACCATTAATTTTAAAGAATACAACCAGTATTCCTAGAATTGATATAATGGTAAACCACCATAGCTTTTTTTGAGGAAGGGTTAATGGTTCGGTATTGCCAAACAGGATAAATGCTGCCCAATTTGAAGGGTGTGCTGTATATTCATCTGCTTCATTCAGGAATTGTATTTTCGATTTTTGAATTGCTTCATGTATTCCCTGGTGTTTAAATAATCCTTTATAGAAATATTGCATTAGCTTTGAAGTGCTTTGATCATTCGCTTTCCATAAACTTACAATTACAGATTTACATCCTACATATGTAAATCCCCATCCTATACTTAAAATTCCCTCACTGGTTTGTATTTTACCACTTCCTGTCTCACAGGCACTTAATACAGCTAATTCTGCTTTCAGGGGTCTGTTGTAAAGTTCATAAGGATATAAAGTGCCATCATTGAGTGAATCACCCGACTTGTTGAAATATAAGCAGGATTGCTGTGGCTTGACTGGATCTGATTTACCATGAATTGCAAGATGTAATAAGTCATAATCAGAGCTTTGTGTTTTAAAATTTGTTTCTGTTGCCTGGTCAGCATAATAAATATTGCCTTTTACCAATTTTGAAATAGTTGCTATTTCTGTTTTTGATCCCTTCAAGCTAAGAAATGTATCTTTATTTTGATTTTTATTCCTATGATCATTTATATCCGGGTTTGAATATTCAAAAGCGAGAATATCCTTGACTTTGCGTTTTTTAATTTCATTTCTTGAAAGTAGTATGAATTGTGACGAATAGGCATAAGTAATTGAATATTCTTT
>JAFGQO010000076.1 GCA_016935615.1 Bacteroidales bacterium | reverse complement strand
TTTGGATTTAATAACACATTTGAATACAAGAATTTTGATCTGACAATATACATTAATGGTACTTATGGGAATAAGATATTCAATGAATTAAAAAGGATCAACGAGGATCCAATGTCCCGCAGCGGTATGTTATCCACAGTAAAGGATTATGCAAGAATAGGTCTTATTGATCCGAATGGTGATCCTGACGATGCGTACAATCAATATGTGATAAATCCGGAAACAACTGTTCCGCGAATTGCCACCTCCGATCCGAATGAGAATGGCCGTATTTCAGACAGGTATGTCGAAGATGGATCGTATATACGAATAAAATCATTTGTCCTGGGCTATACATTCCCCAGGAAATGGACAAATGCCGTGAAAATTAACAGGATTAGAATATATGTTAATATTCAGAATCTTTACACCTTCACAAAGTATACAGGATATGATCCGGAAATTGGTGCACAACGGCAGAATGTTCTGAAATCGGGAGTTGATCAGGGACGCTATCCCTCTCCGAGAGTGTATCAATTTGGTGTAAACCTGAATTTTTAATTGTTAATTCGTAAAATGATGAAATTACATACGACAAATAATAAAACAATCTTTGCTTTTCTGTTCCTGGTGATAATATCATGTAGCAAAGATTTTCTCGACAGGGAACCATTGGATGCCCTGACAATTGATACGTATTACAACAGCTATGACGAATTAAGAGCAGCCGTCGCTCCTATGTACAGTACCGTATGGTTTGAATACAACGACAAGGGATCATTCAGTTTTGGCGATTGTTTGGGAGGAAACATGATCAATCCCTGGTCGTATGAAGAATTTGTGTATTTCACTTACACCAGTCTGAACAATACCATTGCCACCGGCTGGGCTTCATTGTACCGGGTTGTTGGTCATGCAAACATACACATTGTGAATATTATGGAAAAGTCTTCACCGTCTATTCCTGAGGAACAGAAATTACAGGTGATTTCAGAAGCCCGCTTCATGCGAGCCCTGGCATATTTTTACCTGGTACGATTGTGGGGAGATGTTCCGATAATCACGGATAATATTGCATTGAAAGACAATTATATCGTTCCCCTGAACAGGGCAGAAGATGTGTATCAGTATATCATCAATGATCTGAAGTTTGCAATCAGTAATTTGCCTGATTCAGATCCCGAACCCGGCAGGGTGACTTCCTGGACGGCGAAAGCCTTGCTTGCAAAGGTTTACATTGCCTTTTCAGGATTTAATTCAACAGACGGAACCCGTGATGAGGCAATGCTCGACAGTGTAATTTATTATGCAGGGGATGTTATTCAAAATGGTCCTTATGATCTTATGGAGAATTATCCCGATCTTTTTCTTACAAAGAATGACAATAACATAGAATCCATATTTGCATGGCAGTGGATTTCCAACAATTATGGCGACGGAAATTCATTCCAGGCGTATTTTGCAGTGAGCAGTGATGTTACAGGTTGTGAGGATGGCTGGGGAGGTGCGGTCACAGCGACCAAGGGACTGGCTGAGATGTTTACTGCGTCGGATGAGATCCGTCGTAAAGCAACGTATATGATGCCGAATGACACCTTCCCTGAAATTATGTCATCCGAAGGAGGATATATCCATACCGGCGAAGGAGCGAACATTAAAAAATACGTTGTTGGTCGGCCGGAAGATAATGACGGACAGGTTCGTTTTATGTCTGCCGGCAACAATACTTATATCCTTCGTTTTGCCGAATTGTTGCTTATTTATTCAGAAGCTATTCTGGGGAACCGGGCCAGTACAACTGATGCGGAAGCACTTGAAGCTTTTAACAGGGTGCGACAAAGAGCGGGAGTCTCAACAAGAACATCTCTGAGTTTCATGCAAATTTTTGATGAAAAACGCAGGGAACTGGCTCTGGAGGGGAATACATGGTTTGAAATAGTCGCCTGGTGGTATTTCCAGTCAGAAGCAGTTTTGGAATATATTTCCACACAGAACCGGGGCAGGTATCTGCCCGGAGCAGAGGAGGAACCTTCTGACGATTATTTCTCGCCTCCCAATTCCAAGATGCAAATGCCTTATCCGGAATCAGAGGTTTTGCAAAATCCATTATTTAATGAACCGCCGGTTCCTTATGATTTTGGTGAATGATATTACAGAATGTAAAAAATGAAAATTACGATTATGAAGAATTACATGGCAGATAATAGAAAGAAAGCATGGTTGTTGGGAATATTTGCATTATTTGCAACATTTCTCATCCCTCTTGGTTGTGAAAAAGAAAATACTTCGGCACCTGTAATTTCCCGTGTCCGGTATCTCGATCCTGACCTGGCCGATGAAGATCTGACAGGAGCAGGACTTGGATCGTGGATCGTAATTCAGGGAGCAAATCTTGCCAGTACCCAGGAAATCTATTTTAATGAGTATTCTGCGTATTTTAATCCGGCATATGTTACAGAAACAGACATCGTTATCCAGATTCCGGAAGAGACACCAAATATAGGAACTCATCCGAATGCTCCGAATACAATACGACTGGTGAATGCATATGGTGAGACTTCGTTCAGTTTTATCATTTTTGCCCCACCGGTGCAGGTTGAATACATCTCAAATGAATTCGCCGCCGATGGTGAAACAATAATTCTAATCGGCAGGTATTTCTATCTGGTTGACTCTGTTATTTTCCCGGATGAGGTACCGGCAACAGTTTTTGAAACAAGTTCCGATGGAAAATCCTGCAGTGTTGTTGTTCCTGACGGGACAGGGTCCGGACCGATACGAGTGGTATCGGCCGGTGGTATCGGAGGATCGATGTATGGAGCAAACATGAGAGATACAAAAGGAATGATCTGCGACTTTGACGAGTTGAATACCTGGGAAGGCTGGGGAGGTACGGTTGTGAGTACATCCGGGCATGCTGTTTTACCAGAGCTTACGGGAAATGCTTTTTTTGCGGAAGGCACAAATATTTTAACGGGGACTTACTGGGTACAGGAAATGGCTATGCCGATTGCCAGTGGTGTATACCCGAATTATGATACCATTCCATCCGCTGGGAATGTATTCGTGAAGTTTGAATTGTTTGCCAAGGGTCCATGGAATTCGGGGGAATATGATGTTCGTCTGGTGGAAAGGGATGAGGCAAGTGAATGGGTAGATTATTACAGTTTTTATTTAAAACCCTGGCTGCTTGAAGATGGATCCATTGTGAATTATGAACCCGATACATGGATCACCATTGTTATTCCGTTAAGTGAATTTACTTTAAATAGTACGGGTGAATCTCTGATGAGCTTCAATGACATAAAAAATTATAATTTCTTCGGATGCTATTTCCAGAATTCCGGGACTATCCCCGGCGAACAGGTAATACCTTTGATCCAGTTGGGTGTTGATAACATCAGGATGGTGGGATGGAAGCCATAGAATAACTGATTTTACAGAAAAGAACCTCAATGGTACGATTGTCAGAAAAGATAGAGATTAGGGGGAATACTGACTCCGGTGGTTTAAAACAGACTGAATCCTGCGAGAGTATTGGCTTCCCTGCCAGCCGGTTTAACTGCCTTTGGAAGTCATGGCAGGCCGGGCCGAGCTCGTAAACTCGGTTCTCCGTAGCTTGTCGCTTACGCCATAGCTTCTGGCGCCTACGCTAAAGCTTCAGCGACAGCGTGCGACGGAGCACGGCGAGGAGCTTCAATTATATGATCTGTAATAAGCCGGAAATCCAATAGGATAGTATATTATTTGGCTACCATCTTTACTACTCCGGTATGGATCATTTCCTGCAACTGCTCCAAAAGGACTTTTTCATGGGGATCAACTATTCCGTCTTCAAATGCAGTATGCAGGATCATATCATATTCTTCACGGGTGATCTGATGATCTTCAATGGCTTTATTTATAAGCTTGTACAATTCGTTTCCGCTTTCACTTATATTCATTTTATCTGCTTGTTTGATTACTATCCTTATTGTTACTTTCCCGATTGAATTGATCCGATTTCTGATAATTCAAATACGCGTACAATTGCTACAGATCGCAAATGCAAAATGTGAAATTAGCAATTCAATGGCAGATTAATAAATAATTCAGTAGATTTAATTGATAATTCGAATTCTTAATTAAAGCTTAACTATTCATGAAAAAACTGAATATTCTGTTATTGTCGGTTTTAACACTGACAGCCTATGCACAAAAATTTGAGGATCTGGCGCCTACTCCCCCTATGGGATGGAACAGCTGGAATTATTTTTCCTGTAATGTCAGTGAGGATCTGATCAGGGAAGCGGCTGATGCTATGGTAGAAAGCGGTATGAAAGATGCCGGCTATGTGTACATCAACATTGATGATTGCTGGCATGGGGAAAGAGATAGTCAGGGATTTATTCAGCCTGATCCCAATCGTTTCCCTTCCGGAATGAAAGCATTGGCCGATTATATCCATTCAAAAGGGTTAAAACTGGGAATATACTCGGATGCCGGATGGAAGACCTGTGCTGGTCGTATGGGAAGTCGCGGATATGAATTTCAGGATGCCATGACGTATGCTTCCTGGGGAATAGATTATCTGAAATATGACTGGTGCAATACAGAAGGATTAAAAGCTGAAGGAGCATATTTAACTATGCGTGATGCATTATACAAAGCAGGAAGGCCAATCGTATTTAGTCTGTGTGAGTGGGGGAATGACAAACCCTGGGAATGGGGGCCAAAAATCGGACATCTCTGGCGGACTACAGGGGATATTTATCATTGCTTCGATTGTATAGTGGATCATGGAACCTGGAAACAATGGGGCGTTGAGCAAATCCTTGATCAGCAGGATGGTTTGCGCAAATATGCAGGGCCAGATCATTGGAACGACGCAGATATGATGGAAATTGGGAATGGCATGTCTGTAAATGAAGACAGGGCACATTTCAGCATGTGGTGCATGCTGGCTTCCCCCTTAATTGCCGGAAATGACATCAGAAATATGTCGGAAGAAACCAAAAACATTTTAACGAACAAAGAGGCAATTGCCATTAACCAGGATCCTTTAGGCATCCAGGGTTTCAAATATTACTCATCTGACGGGCTTGAACTCTGGTTCAAGCCTCTTGAAAATGGCAACTGGGCGATCTGTTTTCTCAACAGGGACGAAGATGCAAAAACCATTGATTTCGATTGGTCGCACTGGTATGTTAAGGATGATCTGAACAACCTGGTGATTGATTTCAAGAATGAAGAATACAAAATCAGGAATGTCTGGTCTCACAAAGATGAAGGAACAACAAAAAAAGTATTTCAGACTGAGCTGCCGGGCCATGATGTAATTATGCTCCGACTGACACCTGGTAAATAATAATCGGATTGCTTCAGTATATTGAAGAGAAATCTGTAAAGTTTAATATCATATTAATTTCAGGAGATTGTCTAAAAAGTATGTTTACATTGCAACCGCAAACCTGCCTGTCCGGCAGACAAGTTCGCGGTTTGTTTTCTTTTGAGGCAGTGTCTTTTAAATAACAGCAGCATGATCAAGAAAAACAGAGAATTTGCGTGGAGAATAAATTTGCATTTCCTGACATCGGTTTTGGTATTTGTTCTGTATTCAGCATGTGTTCCTGTTCATCAGGATGAATCACCCATAGCAAAAGAATATGGTTTTGATGACAAGTATGAACCCAAGATAGACAGTATTCTGGAGTTGCTGACTCTTGAGGAAAAGATACATATGATCCATGGAAACGGAATGTTTGTATCGGGAGGTATTGAAAAACTTGGCATTCCTGATTTAACATATACAGACGGACCAACAGGAATCCGTGAAGAACTCGAAAGACACTCTTGGGATCCATTGAATATGGATAATGACTCTGTAACGTTTTTCCCAACCGGCACTGCGCTGGCAGCAACCTGGAATACAGATCTGTCTCTGCGATACGGAAAAGCAATCGGAAATGAGGCAAATGCCAGGAGGAAAGATATTTTGCTGGGACCAGGAGTTAATATAATTCGTACCCCTGTTTGCGGACGCAATTTTGAGTATTTTTCCGAAGATCCGTTGCTTGCATCTGATATAGCTGTCGGGTATATCAGAGGTGTACAGGAGCGGGATGTCGCAGCATGTGTAAAACATTATGCACTCAACAACCAGGAATACCAGAGATGGATAATTGATGTTGAAGTGGATGAAAGGGCCCTCAGGGAGATCTATCTGCCTGTGTACAAATCGGCTGCCATTGATGCCGGAGCATACTCATTTATGGGATCTTACAATAAGTTCAGAGGCGACTATGTGTGTGAAAACGATTACCTGTTAAACCGTATATTAAAAGATGAATGGGGATTTAAAGGAATTGTTGTATCTGACTGGGGAGCTACACATTCAACAGTCAAAGCAGCAAAGAACGGATTGGATATAGAAATGGGTGGGAAATCAGGCCAGCATTTTTTTGCACTTCTTGCCGATTCAGTTCGGGCAGGGTTGGTTTCAGAACAGATCATTGATGATAAGATACGACGGATTCTGCGTGTAATGTTCAATTGTAAAAAAATGGACAGCACACGTATTCAGGGGCAAACAAATTCACCGGAAAATATTCAGGTAGCGTATGACGTTGCCAGTGAATCCATTACTCTGTTAAAAAATACAAAGGGGCTTTTGCCTCTGAATTCACAGGAAATAAAAAGTATAGCTGCAATCGGAGAAAATGCTGTAAATCGATATGCTAAGGGAGGATTTACAGCAGGTGTAAAGGCACGCTATGAAGTTAGCTTGCTCGAGGGGTTGCAGAAAAAGGTTGGAGATAAAACAGCCATCCATTATGCCCGTGGATACAAAGAAGAATTTGTGGTTGTTGATACCGGTGGCAGGTGGCCATACATGTATCCGGATCCTGATCCTGATGAAGCACTGATACGTGAAGCAGTAGAAGTGGCAAAGAAATCTGACGTAGCAATCATTTTTGCAGGGAATACACGTAATGTCGAGACTGAAGTCGTGGATCGTGAAACCCTGAAATTTCCATTCGGACAGGATGAATTGATAAGAGCAGTATCGGAAGTCAATACAAAAGTAATTGTTGTTGTTGTGGCAGGTGCAGCATGCGACTTAAGGTATGCCGACAGTTTATCATCTACTATAGTATATGCCTGGTTCAATGGTTCGGAGGCAGGGAATGCTCTCGCTGATGTTTTGTTTGGTGATGTCAATCCGTCAGGGAAATTGCCATTTACAATTCCCGTAAAACTGGAAGATATAGGAGCACATGCCATGGAAGCCTATCCGGGAAAAAATTTCAAGGTAAATTATTCGGAAGGTATTCTTGTCGGTTATCGTTGGTTTGATACAAGAAATATTGAACCAAAATATTGTTTTGGACACGGTCTTTCCTATACAACATTTGAATATTCCAATTTGGAAACGGACAAGGTAAATTATTTGTCCGACCAGGATATAATTCTACATCTTATGGTTGAAAACACAGGCAATTTTCCCGGGAAGGAAACGGTTCAGATTTATGTTAAACCGTTGGAATCATCTGTTGAAAGAGCGGAAAAGGAGTTGAAAGCATTTCGAAAAGTTGCATTGAAAGCCGGAGAAAAACAAAAAGTGAAGATGGAAATTGATATTCGTGACCTGGCATATTATAATGTTGCCGGGAAACAGTGGGTGATTGAGCGTGGCCCCTATAAAATTATGGCAGGATCTTCGTCAAGAGATATCCGGGAAGTGACAGTAGTTAATATTAAGTAAAACATTGGAACGATCTGTAATATCAGTAACAATGAAAAAATATCCTTTTTTACCGGCATTTATTTTGTTGCTTGCATGCAATATTCCAAGAACACCCATCTATAAAGATATTTCAAGACCAGTAGAAGAAAGAGTTGAAGATCTTTTTAAAAAGATGACTCTTGAAGAGAAAGTGGCACAGTTGTATCCTCTGAGAATTGTTGATTCTCTTGCCTGGGATGAGGAAGGAAATTTTATCAGCACACTGGATACTACTCGCTTAAATCAAGGTATTGGGGCATTTTGGGCAATGACTATTTATAGTAAAGCACCCCGGGAAAGAGCTCAGTATATCAATAGTATTCAAAAATACCTGGTTGAGAAGAGTCGTCTGGGCATTCCGGCTTTTGTCTTTGCTGAAGGATTGCATGGGTATTTAGCCCCTGGAGGAACCAGTTTTCCGCAGGCAATAGCTTTGGGAAGCACCTGGGACACAGCATTGATCCGGCAGGTTTATTCTGCTGCATCCCTCGAAGCCAGTGCATGTGGTGTCACACAGTTTTTATCACCCGTTGTAGATCTTGCCCGTGAACCTCGTTGGGGCAGAACTGAAGAATGTTTTGGCGAAGATCCCTACCTTGTTTCACGTATGGGTCTTGCTGCTGTTTATGGATTTCAGGGAGGCGGAGAAAGTATTGATAGCAATCATGCGGCAGTGACACTAAAGCATTTTGCCGGGCATGGCCAACCTGAAGGAGGTCGAAATATAGCCCCTGTAAACTGTTCTGAAAGGGAATTCAGGGAATCACATCTTTACCCGTTTGAAGTAGCTGTGAAAATGGGGAAAGCTCAGTCAATCATGGTGTCTTACAACGAATGGGATGGTGTTCCGAATCATATCAATCACTACCTGTTAACGGAAATTCTTCGTGATGAATGGGGCTTTGACGGTTTTGTCATGAGCGACGGAGGAGGTTTGGATGTCACATACAAAGATCATCTGGCAGCAAAGGATTCTGCCGAATCAGGAATTTTATCCTTGCTCGCCGGCATTGATTATGATCTTGGCAGCAGGGGTTGCTTTGCTGTTTTAGACAAACTGGTGGCTGACAGCCTTGTGCCTGCAGAGGCTATTGACAGGGCAGTAAAGAATGTATTAAGAGTTAAATTTCGTTGCGGGTTATTTGATAATCCCTATGTTAATCTGGACAGGATAGAGGAAATTATGAATTGCAATGAACACAAGGCTTTGGCATTAAAAGCTGCCTGTGAGGGGATAATTCTGTTGAAGAATGAAGGTCATATTCTTCCTCTGGATTCAGCAAAGATCAAAACTCTTGCGGTAATAGGTCCAAATGCTGCCGATATTCATTTGGGAGGATACTCCGGTATCCCAATGAAAGGTGTGAGTGTACTTGAAGGCATTACAGAATTCGCAGGAGATAAAATAAAGGTTTTATATGCTGAAGGATGCAAGATCACATTGAATGAAACGGTACATTGGATAATTAATGAAAATCCGATACTTAGCACACAAGATATAGATGAAAAACTGATAAAGGAAGCTGTAATAACAGCGAAAAAAAGCAATGCGGTATTACTTGTTCTCGGGGAAAATGAACTGATAAATCGTGAAGCCTGGAGTGAGAAACACCTTGGCGATGTTGATCATTTGAACCTTGTTGGAAGGCGGGAAAAACTGGCAATGGCAATTCTGGCAACGGGAAAACCTGTTATTGTATTGCTTATCAACGGAAGGCCCTTATCGATAAACTACCTTGCACAATATGCACCAGCAATACTTGAAGGATGGTACCTTGGTCAGGAGACAGGTCATGCGTTTGCTGATGTATTGTTCGGAGAAGTTAATCCAAGTGGTAAACTTACGGTAACCATTCCGGGAAATGTAGGTCAGCTGCCTTGTTATTATAACAGAAAGCCAAGCAGATTCAGAGAATATGTAAACTCAAATTCCACGCCGTTGTTTCCATTTGGTTTTGGATTGAGTTACACTGATTTTAAATACAATAAATTAAGACTTTCCCGCAAAGAGATTGCCGTTGGAGATAGCCTGGAAGTATTTGTAAATATTGCCAATATCGGATCGAGAAACGGAGATGAAATTGTACAATTGTACATACATGATCTTATAAGTCTTCCGACTAGACCGGTGAAAGAACTAAAAGACTTTGCCAGAATAACACTCAAAGCGGGAGAATCAAAGAAAGTGACTTTTCTAATTACGCCCGAAAAGCTGGAAGCTTTTAATCTTGATATGGAACGAGAAGTGCAACCCGGTGAATTTGTGATTATGGTTGGGAAAAACTCATCGGACTTTCTTTCGGATACTTTACTGGTCAGATAATAAATTAACGTGAGTTTCTATAATTTATAACTACTTGAAATGATTATTTTCAAATAATTTATCATGTATCTATCTATTAAAAATGCACCTGTGGTTTTGTCGCATACAATGTCAAATCCTTTGAATAACATGACAGATGCGACAATTTTATTGTTACTTCTAAAGACCTGGTGCGATGCACCAGGCTGAATTAATAAAGGCTTTCAGCCTTTCGTGTTGT
>JAFGQO010000075.1 GCA_016935615.1 Bacteroidales bacterium | reverse complement strand
TCTGATATTCAATTATATATTACTTTGTGGACATTTCGTGATTTAGTGTCTTGGTGGCGAATTTTCAACTTTTGAGACAGCCTCTTTCTAATTTTGTACTATCATATTTGAATGAACAAAACGATGTTTTGGTGTCTTAGTTGCGGCGGCCGAGCAACATCAGCAAAAAATAAAGAAACGTTGCCAATGAAGCAATGGCTGCAACAACATACGTATAGGCTGCCCATTTTAATGCATCTTTGGCTTCCGAATGGTTGCTGTAGTTTGTAACTCCGCTGTTACCCAGCCATCCCAGTGCGCGTTTGCTGGCATCAATCTCGACAGGCAGTGTTACAAAAGCAAAAAGAGTAAAAATACCGTAACAGATTACAAAGATAATAAGGGCCAGATCAACAGGCAAAATGCTGCCAAAGAAAATGGCTCCGAAAAACATCAGTCCGAAAACAATATTAAGGATCTGGGCACTGACATTCTGAATGGGTACAAGGGCTGATCTGAGTTGAAGCACGGGATATGCATTGGCATGCTGTACAGCATGACCGCATTCATGAGCAGCCACTGCAGCTGCCGATACGTTTTGACCGTAATATACATTTTTACTTAATGCTACTGTTTTTGTTGCCGGATTGTAATGATCAGACAGTTGTCCTGAAGTGGGAATTACTCTTACATCATTGATCCCATTGTCATGAAGCATTTTTTCAGCTACATCTTTGCCACTCATACCGTTGTTTACAGGTATTTTTGAATACTTACTGAAACGTGATTTCAGCTGATTTCCAACGATCATGCTAACAATGGCAAATGCAGCAAATATGATTATATATCCTGTTCCTATCATAATTTTAAAATTATCTCCTCAAAGGATATAACAAATTGCTTACCAAATTGATTAGAGAAAAATTTCGTGTCAATTTGACAGCCGGTATTTTTGATCCGGAGAAGTTTGAACTATTTCTTATTTATTCATCACAGAAAATTCAATCAGGATCCCCACAAATCAAAGGAAAACTTTTGGATAAACAAAATCTTGTGTATATTTGCACCCACCTAAAAACAAGCACCTGATTTAGATATATTGCGGGGTGGAGCAGTTGGTAGTCCCGAAAAACAACAAATCTTTGATTTGTAAAGTTTTTCGAGGATGCTCGAAAATCTGACAAAATAGAATTTTGAGATTTTCGGCACTCGTTGGGATACGAAGGATTAGATAGTTCTTAAAGTATTTTAAAATATATTGCGGGGTGGAGCAGCTCCGAAAAATTGCAAATCTTTGATTTGCAGTATTTTTCGAGAGTCCTCGAAATGGTTGCAAAATTGAAAATTTTGACCATTTCGGGATTGGTAGCCGGAAAGTATGCATGTTATTGTATACTTCATAAGGAATTAGAAAGCATATTGCGGGGTGGAGCAGTTGGTAGCTCGTTGGGCTCATAACCCAAAGGTCGTAGGTTCAAGTCCTACCCCCGCTACAAAGAAAAAGCCTTGCACATTCGTGCAAGGTTTTTTTGTGATGCCACTGCAAGCTTGCTTGCACAGTGGCAAAACGAAAAAAGAACCTGAATGAGCAAGGCGAATGAAGGCTTTTTCTTTGTTAAGCAACTCCAAAACGGACTCGTGAGCCCCGAAGGAATCGGGGCGAACAACACTACCCCCTAAGTGGGAACTTGTATTAATAATGGACAAAAATAAAATGCACATAGAGCCGGAGGCTCAAGCATTTTGAAGTGAAGCTACCCAAAACGGACTCGTGAGCCCCGAAGGAATCGGGGCGAACAAAACTGCCTGCCGGAAGGCGTATGACGGATCCTATGTTCCAGTTGTATTTTGTATCATTAATCCTTAATTCCGGTTTTGTGATACGGTTGGAAAGCTTATACCGTTTTTATTGATTTCAAAAAGTACACGATCAAAAAGCAGTATTCTCTTTTTATCATTTTCGCCGGTTTGCACCTTCAATTCGAGTTCACTTTTTTTCAGATCCAAAGAAATCCGGGAAGGTTTCTCTAAAAACTCCCAGATGGGTTTGCCTGCCTGTTTCTTTTCAGGTTCTTTTTCGGTCCAGCGAAACATCCGGTCCCTTTTTATATAGATTAACCAATTTTCACATATCATTACATTCAGCTCTTCATTATCGGTAAGAACCAGTAGATTTTTTACAGAAGACAGGATTTCAGTTGATATATCTTCAGGTATCAGGGCATCGTTGTGAACAGCATACAGGTCCTGTTTACGGGCATTAATCACTGATTTATAATTTGTATCGATCAGAAAGCATTTCTGACCCGTATTTGCTTCTATTATTTTGGCAATCCTGCGGGACAAGCGATGGGCACCTATTATAAGCCATCCGTTTTCTTCATCAATTTTCAACCCCAGCAGTTTTGATATCGGATCGGCTGTAAGTCCCTGAATTATTACCGTTAAGACAATAATACTATATACAAATATCTCAAGGAAAAATGTATTTTCATGCCCTAACTTTCTGAGTTCAATGGCAAACAGGGAAGCGATAGACGCGGCAACAATTCCACGGGGGGCAATCCATGATAAAAATACCTTTTCCTTAAAGTTTAATGAACTCTTATATGCACAGACAAAAATATTGATCGGACGGATGAGAAAAACAACGAATGCAATAAGAAGTATTTCTTTCAAATTTAAATTGAGAAAATATGAGATCTTAAGGTTGGCTGCCAAAATAACAAATAAAACCGCGAGTGCCAGTTCTGAAAGTTCTATTTTAAAATGTTTTATATTACTGAATCCATGAGGTTTTTTTATACCGAATGTAATACCGGCAACCACAACGGCCAGCAATCCCGATTCATAGGAAATATAATTTGCTATGAAATACAATAAAAAAATGAAGGATAATGTAAAGGTTATATTATGCGCTACCGGTATTATTCTTTTCTTAAATAGATAAAACAGGAACAATCCACCTGCAAATCCGATACTTGTTCCTGTTATAAAACGTAATGAAAGGCCAATAAGTTGATTTAGATTTGAGCCTTCGATGGTAAGCCATTCGAAACACAGAAGCGCAATAAAAACTCCTATCGGATCAATTAATACCGCCTCCCAGTTTAATATGTGTTTAAGCTTTTTTTCCACCTGAATTTGCTGCAATAATGGCGAAATAACTGTGGGGCCTGTTACTATTATCAGGCTTCCAAGCAGCAGGGAAAAACCATAGGAGTATCCTAATAAAAATTGGGCTGCTGCTGCGGTGAGAAGCCATGTAATAAGCACTCCCAGGCTGAGTAGTTTTCTTATCAGGCTCGGGGCTTTTTTGTAGCCCTGGATCTCAAGCGATAAACCGCCTTCAAACAAGATGATGCCAATGCAGATTGACACAATAAATTTCAGACCTTCGCCTAATGCAGTGGGATCAATAATATTTGTAACCTCCGGCCCGAGGATTATACCCCCAATTAATAGAGTAATAATGGCAGGTATCCGTAATCTATATGCAATAATTTTTAATAACGCACCTGCAAATGCAGCAATGATGATGATTTTAAAGAAAGTTTCCAATAGTATTGAAGTTAGGGTCTGATCGCTATTTTGAGTTTAATTTAAGAAAATTACCGGATTAATTACGGATGACGAACATATATTTGCATTCTTTAAAATTCTTATTACGGTATTGCTATCTTAAAAGGCATCTGGCAGGGCTTTTTCTTTGTTAAGCTTTCCAAAACGGGCCAGTGAGCCCCGAAATAATCGGGGCGAACAACACTACACCGTTAGGGGGAACTTGTTTCCAGAAAGGATATTAAGAAAAAAGCCACCTCATAAAAGGCAGTTTTATTTTCAAACCGGTTTTTATGCTATTGTTTTATGAATTTCCTGGTCCGGATGGTCTCTTTGTTTGAAATCCTTATAAAGTAAACTCCCCCGGGAATATGACTTAAATCAAAGCTTACGGCATTGCTTTCAGGATTTTCAGAGAAAATGATGTTCCCGTTAAGATCATAAAGTTCTATCTGTGTAAATTCAGGGTTTTTTACAATGGTGATCTTATCCTTAACAGGATTGGGGTAAAAATAAAATCTTGTATTTTCCCTGTTTTCTATCTGAATGATGCCTGAAGGCGTTCCCACCACTCCGTCAGGGATGGGAAGAAATTCGTCAATTCCCGGTTCAAAAATTACATTCACGCCCCAGGTTTCTCTATACAGTCCGTCAAGGTTGATGTCTGCATAATTCCACCTTACCAGGTCGAAAAAACGGTGTCCTTCAAGAGCCAGCTCAAGGCGTCGTTCCTTCACAATATCATCAAATGCCAGGGAGGAAAGTGTTTGCGGGTATCCGGTAGATCCCGATGCATTGGCCCGGGTTCTGACCATATTTATCAGGTCAAGAGCCGCAGCATTATTGCCCAATTGAAACTCCGCTTCGGCAGCTATCAGGATCACATCGGCATAACGGATAACAGGAATATCCAGAGGGCTTTCCCAGAAATTACCTATTGACCAGAATTCATCGGGAGAGCATTCAAATTTACGGCATGCCCTGTCGACGAACGTAAAATGTTCAAAATCCAGTGCATACCACCCCGGTGTGCCGGGAACTTCCGAATAAGCAGAATCTTCTTCTTCACCAATGCTCACTCGAAACCTGGGGTCATCATCGGGATTCCCTGTTTCTTCTCCAAAAGCATCAACAAGGCTCTGGGTTGGGATATTAAATCCCCATCCTCCGCTATTGGTCATCTGTCCCGACTCATCTTTTATATATCTGCAAGTCGTAAAAGCAGTGATCTCATTTCCCCCGTAATCGGTATAACCGTTTTCAATGGTAAGGTTTTTGGCAGCAAATAATGATTCACTGCTGTTGTTTCCGTCAACTGTAAAAACATACCGGAATGCCGGTGTTTCACCCGGGTACAGATAGGAGTTGTCCCACCAGGTATTAAATGTTCCGCCCGTCAGGCTGTATTCACCGGAATTGATCACATTGTCTGCAAGGTCTGCGGCATGATCCCAGGACTGCACCATTCCTTCAAAACGGGGATCTCCGGGGTAATTTTTTGCGTAGGATGATTCATACAGATAGACTTTTGCCAGCAACGCTTTCGCAGCACCTGAGGTGGCCCTGAATTCTTCTCCTGCTCCCAGTGCACTGCGGGCAGGAAGAAAATAGGCAGCAGCATCCAAATCCATTTTTACCTGTTCGAATACTTCGTTCATCGGATTGGAAGGCTGGAAAATGATCTGACCTACAATTGGCCAGTCGAACACATCGGTACATATGGGTACGGAATTAAATAATATGGCCAGGTTAAAATAGGATAAAGCCCTCAGGAATTTTGCTTCTGCTATATACCTGTCCTTTATTTCCTGCGTCAGGGAACTGTTAGATGCTTCGGAAATGACCCTGTTACAACAGAATATTATATTGTAAAATCTTATCCACGTGGATTTAATTGTGACATCGTCGGACTCGGCATTGAATAACATAGCCTGTTGCCAGTCGGGCATATCAGCTGTATTTTCTCCTCCTACTTCACTGTTGTCGGAACGGCATTCTCCAAATATCCACATGCTTGTTCCATACACGAACCTGTTCGTCAACTGGTAATAAGCCATTTCGAGATCACCGCTGATCGTATCGGTCCCGATTTGCGACAGGCCTGAGTACAGGGCAAAAAAAAAGATTGCTAAAGAAAGAATGAGCTTTTTCATGTGATATAGGTTTTTTATAAATGTACTTTTAATAACACGAGTTGTAAATAAATAAAATATTTCGGTTTAAATAAAAGAAAGTTCGAAGTTTTACTTAACAGGGCAAGTGTATAAGTCGCATTAAATCTTTTATTGCTGTTTGTTACTATTGTATGTTTGCTGCTGATTTATGAGTAACTGAACAAACAGGTTACAAAAATATTTCTATATTTAAGTTGAATATAAACTGAAGAAAAATTATGAGGAAATACACCGGATTGTTTTGGATAGTAAGTGTTGCACTTGTTTTATTGAGTTGCAAAACGGAACCTAATACCGGGGAAGGAGAATCATTTAAGCCTCCGGTAAGTTATGAAGTGGCATATCAATGGGCCGACAGTATTGTCAGCCTGATGACTACCGAAGAAAAATTATCCTTTATTGGCGGTGACAGGATCTTTTTTACACAAGCGGTTCCCCGTCTTGGCATATCACCGGTCATGTTTGCCGATGCCACACAGGGCATACACCTTCGCGATAACTGGAGAGGAGGCGAAATAAAATACAAAAAGGTACTCGGGAAATCAACTGCATTTCCTTGTCCTATCTTATTGGCATCAACATGGAATAAAGAAATTGCACAACGCTATGCAAAAGCTATAGGTGAGGAGTGCAGGGCTGCAGGTATACCTGTCCTTTTGGGTCCCGGGATGAACATTTACAGGATCTCTCAATGCGGAAGGAATTTTGAATATTTCGGAGAAGATCCGTTTCTTGCCGGAGAAATGATAAGAAATTATGTTGTTGGTCTTCAGAATACAGGAACCATTGCCACGTTAAAACATTTTGTCGCAAATAACACAGATTATTTCAGAAGAAAGAGCAATTCAGTTGTTGATGAAAGAACGCTTCATGAAATTTATACAAAAGCCTTTAAAGCAGGGATCGATGCCGGAGCCATGGCGGTAATGACATCGTATAACCTGGTAAACGGAGAATGGTGCGGGCAATCGGAGTATGTGATCAATGACTTATTGCGCGGTCAGCTTGGATTCAAATGGCTTGTGATGACAGACTGGTGGTCGGTATACGATGGAGTGAAAACCATAAAATCAGGGCAGGATCTGGAAATGCCATACAGGGTGGCAACCGCGGATGCAAAGGATTTGCTTGAACAGGGCCTGATCCGGGTTGAGGAAATTGATAGGATGGTAAGGAGTATTTTATGTACTTTCTATGCAATGAATGTGTTTGATCGGGTTCAGGAAGATGAGTTCCTCTCAACATTTGAAGAGCACGAAGAAATAGCCCTTCAAACAGCAAGAGAAGGAATTGTGCTTTTGCGTAATGCAAATGATATTCTGCCTCTGCTTGATACAACAAAAAAAGTGTTATTAACCGGAGATTATATGGACAGGGTGGCCGGAGGAGGGGGTGCTGCTACTGTGAAAGGATATAACCATATTGTACTAAGAGATGCTTTGAAAGGCCTTTACGGGGAAAATCTGATTGTCAATAAGGAACCTTCCGATGAGGAGATAGCAGGTTCAGATGCAGTAGTTTTAAACATCGGAACATTCGATAGTGAAGGTTCGGACAGGCCATTTGATCTGCCTGAAACGTTGGACCGGGAAATTGTTCGTATGGCTGAATTGAATTCAAATACGATTGTAGTTGTAAATTCGGGTAGTGGTATCAATATGAGCCGATGGAACGAAAAAGTTGCAGCCATACTATATGCCTGGTATCCGGGGCAGAATGGAGCACAAGCTGTTGCTGAGATCATCACGGGGAAAGTGAATCCGTCAGGTAAACTTCCGGTGACCATTGAAAGGGATTTTAAGGATTCGCCAGGCTATGGATATATACCTGAGGGAGAAGAAATCTATATTGGATGGCATGACGGAAAAGAAAAAACAAGAGAGGTATATGACCTTGTGTATGATGAGGGAATCTTTGTCGGGTATCGATGGTATGAGAGAGAAAACGTCAAACCACTGTACGCTTTTGGTCATGGCCTTAGCTATACAAATTTCCAATATGAAAATCTTGAGGTTTCAAAACCTTCATTTCGTATCGAAGAAAAAGTAATCGTCGAGTTTGAAGTTCAGAATACAGGAGAAAAGAGAGGGTCTGATGTTGCACAGCTTTATGTCAGAGATATTGAATCTTCTGTATCCAGACCTATGAAAGAATTGAAAGGTTTTGAAAAGGTTATTCTGGATCCCGGACAAAAGCAAAAAATTTCTATTGTGCTTGACAAGGAAGATTTTTCATTTTGGAGTCCTGAAATGAAACAATGGACAGCCGAATCGGGTACATTTGAGATACTTGTCGGCCCTTCGTCAGATAGAATAGTACTGACTGCCAAGGTTGAACTGTTTTAGCAAATGAGGGAAAAGATCTCTTATTTTTCCTGGTGAACTAAGAATATTCAATGTGAGATTTGTCTTATTATAATGTATGGGATGATCAATTGGAGTTTTTCAATTAATAGCCGGTGGTGAGAATATGCATTTGGTCCCTGAATTAGTACAAACGTATCGTATACTTGTTAATAAAAGCAAGCAGTATATGCATTTTCCCCGTTTCAGGAAAAAACTCTTATGGCTGTTGTTATTTTGTTCAACCTCTGTCTTTTCTTCAGGTAATGAAACTACTTACCAGATAAAACAAATTGACTCATACAATGAATTGACACAGGCATGGATTACTTCCATCATTCAGGATTATGTCGGGTTTATGTGGTTTGGGACACATGATGGAGTATACCGTTATGACGGTTTTGAATTAAAGTTATACCAGAGTGTTTCAGGAAATTATTTCACTCTTCCGGGCAACAATGTAAGAGAACTTTTTGAAGACAGTAAAAACAATTTATGGGTAACTACATCAAGGGGCATAAGTATTTATGATCGCAATAAGGATTGCTTTGTCTATTTCCCTGATTGGCCGACGAATAGTTTTACCGATATCGTTGAGGACAATGAAGGCAACCTTTATTTTGGATCTTTCTCGGGCTTTTTTCATTACCTTCCTGATTCAGACGCATTCAGAAATTATATTCAGTATCCCGATTCGTCGGATATCAATAACGGTCACCAGGAGGTATTTGTTACCATGGATAATAGAATTATCCTGAATAGTCCTTATGGGATCAGCGAGTTTGATAAGTATTCCAAAAAATTTTATGAGGTATTCGATGAGGCCTTGCCTTATGATGCTGATGCTATAACATGTATAGTTCAGGATTACAATGGCACCTTTTGGGTAGGAACCAGGGATTATGGTCTTATTTATTATGACAGGCTTGAAAGTGAATTATTTCAGCGGCTGAATGGCGACAGGGATAATATTTTAATAAAGGGTACTATTCTGTCACTCTTGCAGAGTGCTGATTCAACCTTATGGATCGGCACTGAAAATAATGGATTGATACTTTTAGATCTGGAGGAGTTTTATCATGGCAAACAAGTATTTCATACCATCAAAAATGAAGAATTTAAGACAGATCTGAGTCACAATTCGATATTTTCACTGTATGAAGACAAACAGAAGAATATATGGATAGGAACATACAATGGATTGAATTTGTATAGCTCTTTTTTAACAAACTTCAATCAGATTCCGATTGTCTTCAAACAAAAGCCTGACGTTCATGACAATATTATAAACACTTTCCTGGAAGATGGTAATGATATTTGGATCGGAACTGAGAATGGAATTAATATTTACAACAAAGAAAACCACAACATTGCGTATTATAATTACGATCCTGATAAGAGAAACAGTCTAAGCTCGAACTCGGTATGGACAATAGAGAAAGACAGAAATGGGAACTTCTGGATCGGAACCTGGGGAGGAGGTTTGAACAGGTACAATACAGAAACTCAGCAATTTACTCATTTTCAACATATTGAAAGAAATCCGAATTCAATATCAAGCAACAACATATTCGATATTCTTGAAGATGAAAATGGAATTCTGTGGATAGCTACTATGGGCGGAGGATTGAATTCGTTCAATACGACAAACAACTCCTTTAAAGTTTATGTGCATGATAATTTAGATCCATTATCCATTTCAGGCGATTGGGTCAGACAATTGCACATCGACAATAAGGACAGATTCTGGGTTTTAACATACAATGCAGTCAGTTTATTTGACAGAGAAAAGGAAAAATTTACAAATTTTTATTCTGACAAATCGGATCCAAATTCGATCAGCGACGATGGTGCCATTGTATTATTTGAAGATTCGAAATTGAATATCTGGCTGGGAACGGAGAACGGGCTGAATTTATTTCATCCTGTTGATTCCGGCTTCACTCAGTATCAGATCGGTCAGGGTTTACCCAGTAATGTAATACATGCCATACTTGAAGATGATGACGGGAACTTATGGATCAGCACGAATAAGGGAATTTCGAAATTTGTTCATGGCACAGAAGTACCTGAAAATCCTGAATTCATCAATTTTGATGTAAACGATGGTTTGCAGGGGAATAAATTTAACAGGCGATCAGCATTAAAGACGTCCGACGGTTTCTTAGTGTTTGGAGGAAATAGCGGACTCAATAGTTTTGATCCTCGTTCTATTAAGATCAATACCAATATTCCGGATGTTATAATAACTAATTTTTTAGTCTTCAATAAAATTCAGGTCAGTCCGCAGAGTGATGAAATATACATTGATAAACATATCACTCTGACAGATCAGGTTAAACTAAAATACAAACATTCCGTTTTTACTATTTATTATTCTTCTCTGGATTACTTAATTCCTGAAAAAACGCAATATGCTTATATGCTTGAAGGTTTTGAAGAAAGCTGGAATTATGTTGATAACAATCGTTCGGCAACTTATACGAACCTTGATCCGGGCAAATATATATTTCGGTTGAAAGCAAGCAATTCCAGTGGATTGTGGAATGAAAATCCAAAAAATCTGGAGATCATTATCTTACCTCCCTGGTACAGAACTTTCTGGGCATACCTTCTGTATTTTCTACTGATCTCCACATCAATTCTTTTCTTAAGAAGGTTGATCATTGCGCGTACGACTCTTCAGCATCAGCTGATTCTTAAGGATGTTGAAAAGGAAAAGCTCGATCAGTTGAATAAAATGAAAACAAAATTTTACACGAATATATCCCATGAGTTCCGTACGCCATTGTCCTTGATTATTAGTCCTCTGGAAGCGTTGTTATCTGATAGTAATATACAACCTGCTATAAAGCAGCAAATTAATGTAATACAAATACATGCCAGGAGGTTAATAAGATTGATCAATCAATTGCTTGATATTTCAAAAATTGAGTCTGATCATCTTGACCTGAGAGTAAGCCGGGGAGATATTATTGGCTTCATTAAGGAAATAGTAACTTTATTCAGATGGCCGGCATTAAAAAGGAACATTCAATTCAATTTTACTTCGAACAAGGAGACGTATTACGGATTTTTTGATGGTGATAAAATTGAAAAGATCTGTTATAACCTGATTTCAAATGCATTAAAATATACGCAGGACGGAGGTCAGATTGATGTTGATATTACAATTGGGGATAGTGAAAATCAAGTTGATAAAGGCTATGTAAGGCTTGTTTTTAAGGATTCCGGAGTTGGCATAAACAAGCAGGATCAGGAAAAAATATTTGAACAGTTTTACAGAAGCGGATCAGGCAGAAGTATGGATACAGGGGGTTTTGGAATTGGTCTTGCCATTGTAAACGGACTGATAAATGCATATCATGGCAGTATACAAATTTTCAGTCATGACGGGGAAGGAACTCAATTTGTGATCCTTCTTCCTCATGCCAGGGAATTATTTAAAACTTCAGAAGTTGATGATGCTGACGATGGAGAGAAAACGGTAACACTCGATATTTATGATCTGGAACCTGATTCCGAAATGTCCCCTGACAGAGAAGCTTCAAATGAAATAATAACTATTGATAAACAGGATGGAAAATCAAAAATACTTTTGGTTGAAGATGATAAAGATCTTCGTTCTCATTTGAAACATCTTTTTTCTGAATACATTGTTTTTGAAGCTGAAAATGGAGAACGGGCCCTTTGCAATCTTACTGAAACTCACCCGGATATAATAATAAGTGATGTTATTATGCCGGTGATGGACGGAATTGAATTCTGCAGGAAGATAAAAACAAATGAGAACACATCTCATATACCACTCATTTTATTAACTGCAAAAGTGACCACTGAAGATGCACTTGAAGGGTTAAATACAGGGGCAGATGCATATATTACAAAACCTTTCGATACAAAAATCCTCAGGTCAACGGTGAAAAACCTTATCGAATTACGTAAAAAGCTCAGAGAGAAGTACAGCAACAGCGTTACGCTCGAACCTGCCGGTATACCAATTACATCGGTTGATGAGAAGTTCATTAGAAAAGCAATTGTTATTGTTGAAAAACACATTTCAGACCCGGATTATAGTGTCGATATGTTCAGCAAAGAAATAGGAATGAGTCGTTCTCATTTGCACAGAAAATTTCACGGACTGGCAGGTGTTTCTCCCAGCGGATTTATAAGAACTCTCAGAATGAAACGTGCAGCCCAGCTGCTTATTAAAGGTCAGTTGACCGTGTCTGAAATTTTGTATGAAATTGGAATCAAAAGCAGATCGTATTTCATAAAAAGTTTTAAAGAACAATTTGGGATGTCACCTACAGACTTTTCTGAAAAAAATTCTCAAACCAATTCGATTTCCGAATAGAAGCTGATCTTTTTGCATAAGTTTTCCGGAATTCTCCATGAATTTCTTATATAACGGTAAAAAAGAGACATTAGAGAATACATTTGAGACATAAGCACAGGGCAGAATCTGAATCACATGTTATCTTTAACCTGTTTTTCTTTCCGCGCCTAAAACCAATAAATTTGAAAAAAGATAAAAGGCTTCGTCAACTTTTTTTAATTGAAATACTAATTATGATTGGGATCATAATGTCAATTATGCTGCTGATTATTTTTATGTAAATTTAACTGTGAAGAATGACATTTTTATTTATCATCACTTTAACCTTAAATACCTATGAGAAACAATTTTATTCAAACAATTTTGTCAGGTAGGACCGCTTCGAGATTTGCTTTGACAGTGATGTTTGTATTTTCTGTTCTCTTTATTGGCATACAAGGTGCGTATGCTAATGATGCTTTACAGGAAAAGCAACAAGTCACCGGTAAAGTCATTGACGGCACTACCAATGATCCCATACCGGGAGTATCAATTCTTATTAAGGGGACCACCACAGGGACGATTACCGATATGGATGGTAATTTCTCTCTTGATGTTGAATCCTCGGATGTGTTGGTCTTCAGCTTTATAGGTTACCTGTCAGAAGAGGTTCCTGTTGGCAATTCCACGGAGATCAATGTCTCACTCGTCGAAGACATCATTGGTCTTGACGAAGTAGTTGTTACAGGATACGGTGTGCAGAAGAAAAGCGACCTGACAGGAGCCATTGCTTCCGTATCGGGCGATAAACTTGCCGAAGTCCCTGTTGCTGGGGTTGACCAGGCATTGCAGGGCAGAGCAGCAGGAGTGCAGGTATCTTCACAAACCGGGGCTCCCGGATCGGATATAGTAATTCGTATCAGGGGGATCAGCTCCATCAACGGAGGCGATCCGGTGATTATTATTGACGGAGTGCCTTCTTCCATGTATGCTATGAGCGCTTTGAACCCGAATGACATTCAATCTGTCGAAGTACTGAAAGATGCTTCTTCCCAGGCTATTTACGGAGCATCGGGGGGTAACGGGGTTGTCCTGATCACTACCAAGAAAGGACAGGAAGGAAAGATTAAGGCGGAACTTGATTATTACTATGGATTTCAGAATCCCCACAAGAAGATTGACATGATGAATACGGAACAGTTTATCCAAACATACAATCAACTGGAAGACGTTGTTCCATGGCCCGAAGATACCATCCCATATCTTCCGGATGTAAACTGGCAGGATGAGGTTTTCCGGAATGCTCCCATCCATAGTATTAATTTTGCTGTTTCGGGAGGAAATGAAAATTCCACATACAGGTTCAGCACCTCGTATTATTTCCAGGATGGTGTAATCCCGAATTCAAAATACAACCGGCTTACACTAAGGATGAATTCCTCTCACAAGTTGAGCAAGATCTTTTCTTTCGGGCAGAATCTTACTTTGACAAACGAGAATTATTCCGGATTCCAGACCTATCAGTACAACCATGCCTATGAATCTCCGGTTGTACAGGCATACCAGATGCATCCTATGATCACTCCCTATGATACTGCGGGCAACTGGAATACCTCACCCTTTTCAAATATTGATAATCCGTTTGTTGTCATCGATGTGACTGACAGGGATGTTCCCGAATACAGGGCGATGGGGGATATCAGTCTGTCAGCAGATATTATCAAAGGGCTGACTTATAGAACAATATTGGGAGGTAATATCGATTTTGGTCACAGCAGGGAATTTACCAAAGCCTATTTCTACAATTCCAGCAACAACAACGACGATCCCTTTATCAGGCGTGATCATCACAGGAACTGGGGCTGGTCATGGCAGCATACCTTAACCTATGATTTCTCAGTCGGCGGACTGAACGTGAAATTGATGGGCGGGTACGAAGCAACCTACTACCTGAATGAAGGAGTTACGGGTACCCGGTATGATCTGATGGGTGAACAACGCGAAATGCAATATTTCGGTGCATCACAGGATGCAGGAGAGTTTATCTTAACCAGTTACGATAATGACCAGGAAGTTGCTACCGATGCTTATTTTGGAAGGATCAACCTTGACTACAAGGGGAGATATTTGTTAACTACAAATCTGAGACGGGACCAGAATTCAAAATTCGGTCCTGATGAAAGGGTTGGGTTTTTTCCATCCATATCCGTGGGATGGAAATTCTCCGAAGAAGGTTTTATGAAAAACCAGGACGTATTAAGTTTTGGAAAAGTGCGAGCAGGTTGGGGAAGAACAGGGAATTCGAATTTTCAACCTTATACCTATTTTGCAAGAATTTATATTGAGAATGTATTTGGATACCCTATCACCAATAATAACACTGCATTTGAATCAGGCACAGCGCCACTCGGAATAGTCAATTATGGAATTCATTGGGAAGAATTGGAAGATTATAACATCGGGCTTGATCTATCCTTCTGGAACAACAGGATCTCCTTGAGTGGTGATTATTTCAGCAAGAAAAATATCGGGATGATTATTGATGTACCTCTCGCAGATATGACAGGCATATTCCAACAATCTCCCGGTAATGAAGGAGGTCCTTCAGTGTATAAAGGAAATCTTGGAGATGTTACCAACCATGGATTTGAAATTACAGCCGGATTCAAAGGAAATACCGGGGATGTAAAACACAATTTTGACTTCAATTTCACGTATGTGGAAAATGAAACAGGCGATATCGGAGGGGATACCTTATTTACCGGTTCGGCGTATACATTTACCAGCATGCTTATCACGGCCGAAGGTTACCCCATGGGATCGTTGTACGGATTCCAGACCGATGGCCTTTTTGGCTATGACGACTGTCTGAGAGATGCAAACGGTGACCTGGTGCTGGATTCCAGGGGAAATTACATTGTTGTGAACCAGCCTACCTATGTGGATGATGAAGGAGTTACCCAGTATGCACAACCAAGAGCTCAACCGGGCGATATCCGGTTTGTGGATGTCGACGGGGACGGTGAGATCACTGCCGATGACCGGACCATACTGGGGAATCCGAATCCGAAGTATCTGATTGGCTTTTCCTACGATCTGGAATGGAAAGGAATTGATTTCTCCATGTTCTGGCAAGGGGCTTTCGGTCATCAGAACTTTTTGGTGAACAAGGTGTGGATGTACAATACAAATGGACGCTACAACTGGTGTGCCGATGCATTGAATGCATGGTCGGACGAAAACCAGGATGCTTCATTGTACAGGCTCAATCCTTACGATGAGAATGAGAATGTCAGGCTGTCTGATTTCTATGTTGAGGATGCCGGATACCTGCGCCTGAAAAATATCCAGGTTGGGTATACACTGCCAAAAGAATGGACAGAAAAAGTCGGGATTGAGAAATTCAGGGCATACATTGGGGCAAGAGACCTGCTTACCATAACCAAGTATCCCGGACTGGATCCTGAGGTTTATACGGACAGATACGATCCGCTGACCAACGGGATAGATGTTTCTACTTACCCGCGGCCACGCGTGTTCATTTTCGGATTTAATGTCATATTTTAATCACGATTAAACTGATTTTGCAATGAAATACAAAGTAACTTTTATAAGCATTTTTATTACCTTCTTGTTTTTTCAGAGTTGCAGCGACAGTTTCTTTGACACTCCGCCGGTTGCTGCTGAAACAGAAGCTAGTTTTTACTCTTCTTTGGGGAATCTGGAAACTGCTACCATAGGCTGTTACTCACAGCTTGGGGCCGTACGTTCCATTGATCTGAACTTTGTGATCGGGATGGGAAGCATTGCATCGGACGATGCCGATTGCGGAGGATCTGACCCCACCGATACACAGGAACTCCAAAACCTGGACAGGATGTTGCACCAGCCCAGCGATGTAACAACCCTGCGCAGGATATGGGGATACCTCTACAAAGGAATTTATTTCTGCAATATGTCTTTGAAATATTTCCCAGGTCTTAAGGAAGGTCAGACTGATGAAGTTCAGGAATGGGTAGATACCCGTATAGGGGAAGTGAAATTCCTGAGAGCCATGTATTATTTTATGTTGTGCCAGGCATATGGAGGTGTACCGTTGCTTGATGAGCCACCTTCAATTGATGAGATTACAAGCATTGAAAGATCAACCGTAAAAGAAGTGTACGGACTGATTGAGCAGGATCTGCGCGATGCAATTCCTGTTCTTCCGGTGAAAAGCCAGCTGGACGATGTGGGAAGAGCTTCCAAAGGGGCTGCCCAGGCGTTGCTGGCAAAAATGTTGTTGTATGAGTCTTCCTATAATGAAAATTACGGGACATCGGATGTCAGGTTTGGAGCTGTTGAAGGTCGTTACGACGAAGCACTTCAGTATGCCGAGGAAGTGATCAGTTCAGGACAATACAGGCTGGTAGGTATCGATGGCGATACGTATGATACATACTGGGGAGCTGAAACAAACGGTTACCGGTATGCATTTACCGAAGACGGAGACAATTGTGAGGAAAGTGTTTTTGAAATTCAGCACATCAATGGTCCCCAGGACTGGATCCAGGCAAGAGGGAATGCATTAACCGCCTTTACAACAAACCGCAGGTATGTGAATCTGGATGATGAAGGACAGGAATTCGGATGGGGATTTAACTGTCCTACCGATGACCTTATGGCCGAATACGAAGCCGGTGATCCGAGAATTGCTACGGTTGCCGCTCAGTTTGGTGATTCTATCCTGGTGAACATGACCATAGACGGAAACCCGGTAGATATGTGGCGTCCTATCGACACGACTGTTTCACCTACGAACAGAGGTTGCAGAAAGTATGAAGCTTCGCCTGAACAATACTGGTCAACCCGCTCGCATTGGGCCGACGGGCCGGTAAATGTTCGTCTGATCCGATATGCCGATGTCATTCTGATGGCTGCCGAAGCTGCTTTTAAAGAAGGAGATGCCGCTACGGCAACAACCTATGTAAACATGATCAGAACAAGAGCAAGAATGTGTGGTGGAGCCGGAAATACCGTACCTGCTGATTTTACATCCAATGTTACATGGGAACAACTGATCTCGGAACGCCGGAGAGAACTTGCATGCGAAGGTCACAGATTCTGGGATCTGGTGCGTTGGGGAATAGCTGAACAGGAACTTGACGGTCACTTGCTTGGCATAGGTTATACTGTACAGTTTGAATCACCCAAGTATGATTTCTTCCCGATTCCTTTAACGGAAGTTGACCGTGTTCCTACACTTGAACAATACCAGGGCTGGAGATAATAAACACATTCAGTTAGTCTTTAAAATAGTGAAAAGGGAGCTGCAGCTCCCTTTTTTTATTAATTGCGTAAAGGATATTAATTAAGATATCATCATAACGGGTGCAATAGTTCTAAGGAGAAAAATACCTTCCTGAAAGTTTCTTTTATATATTTGTGGAAACGGATTGATAATGGATCAGAATAAAAACAGGAAAACATTTTTTCAGAAACTTCGGCATAAGTACAGGCTTTCAGTATACCGGGACGAAACCTATGAAGAAGTATTGAACCTGAGACTGTCGAGAATGAATGTATTGGCATGGGGAGGATTGACCGTATTTCTTTTTCTTGCCATTGTGATTTCTATCATTGTCTATACGCCGGTAAGAGAATTTATTCCCGGGTATCCCGATGAAAATACCATCAGATATAGTCTTGCAAATAAACAAAGACTTGATTCTCTCGACATTGAGCTGGCACGAAGGGATCTGTATATTGAGAATATCAATCGGATTGTTTCCGGAAAAGAACCAAAAAATTACGACAACCTTGGAGATACGAATGTAAATTATGATAACATAAATTTTTCACGTTCAGTTGAAGATTCATTATTAAGAGAATACTTTGAACAGGAAAATAAATTTTCAATTCATAACAATGGGAGCAAAAGACCCCTTAAAGGGATTTCACAGGTTCATTTTTTCCCTCCCGTAAAAGGGTTGGTTACAAATTCATTCAATACTGTCAAAAATCACTATGGCACAGACATAGTTGCAGGATCAAATGAAATTGTAAAATCCACTTTGGACGGAACAGTAATAATGGCATCATGGACCCTTGAAACAGGTTGGGTCATTCAGATTCAACACGAGAACAATTTAATTTCAGTTTATAAGCATAACGCCGAATTACTTAAACGTGTCGGAGATTATGTAAAAGTTGGCGAACCTATTGCCATCATCGGGAATTCAGGTGAACTGACAACAGGGCCTCATTTGCATTTCGAACTGTGGTACAATGGAATTCCTCTGAATCCTGAAGACTATATTTCGTTTTAACGGTATACTTCAAACACCCAAATGATTAAAAAAGTTGCAATACTTGGATCGACGGGTTCGATTGGCACTCAATCTCTTCAGGTTATATCGGAACATCCGGAATTGTTCGAAGTTGTTGTTCTGACCGCTCGTAACAATGTGGAATTATTGGTCAAACAAGCCATTCAGTTTAAGCCTAAACATGTTGTGATCAGTAATGGTGAACATTACGACCTGTTAAAAGAAGCTTTGTATTCAATGGATATGGAAATCCATGCAGGGGAAAAGATGCTTGAAGAGATCGTTCAGGTTGAGGAAGCAGACATAGTTGTTTCTGCTCTTGTTGGATTTGCCGGGCTCTTACCAACTGTTAGTGCGATTAAGGCCGGAAAGGATATTGCCCTGGCTAATAAAGAAACCCTTGTTGTAGCGGGCGAACTGATTACTTCGTTGCTGAAACAATACAATTGTTCTGTTTACCCGGTAGATTCGGAACACTCAGCTGTTTTTCAATGTCTTGCAGGGGAGTCGGACAGTACGGTTGAAAAAATCTATCTTACAGCTTCAGGCGGACCATTCAGAGGCATGACGACCGAACAACTTAAAAATGTAACCAAAAGTCAGGCACTTGATCACCCCAATTGGTGTATGGGAGATAAAGTTACGATTGATTCGGCTTCGCTAATGAATAAAGGTCTGGAAGCTATTGAAGCCAAATGGTTGTTTCATCTTGATCCGGAGAAAATTGAAGTCATTGTGCATCCGGAATCGATTGTACATTCTATTGTTCAGTTTTATGATGGATCGATGAAAGCTCAGATGGGGCTGCCTGATATGCGCTTTCCTATACAGTATGCATTAGGCTACCCTGATCGGATTCCAAATCATTTTCCACGGTTTTCTTTCATTGATTATCCGGAGTTGCATTTTGAAAAACCGGACATCAGGCTCTTTAAAAGTTTAGACATTGCTTTCAATGCAATGCGACAGGGAGGCAATATGCCATGTATCATGAATGCGGCCAATGAAGTTGCTGTAGATGCTTTTTTGCATGATTCTCTGTCTTTCGTCAGGATGCCTGAACTTATCGAGGAAACAATGAATGAAATAGATTTCATTAAACATCCAACTCTGATCGATTATAAAGAATCCGATACTTTGGCACGCAGGCTAGCATTGAAATTAATATAAGTCAGATGCATGCTTGGCGTTCTATTCAAATGTTCTATTTTTGCAGGGCCGGAATAGAATATGTTCTGAGGTGACCAATCAGAAATTGATTGTGTTGAACTGGTTTCCACGAATTAACTAACGTAGCATGAAAATTTTAATCCAAATCGGACAGTTGCTGTTATCACTTTCAATATTAATAATACTTCATGAACTGGGACATTTCATTTTTGCAAGACTTTTTAAAACAAGGGTAGAAAAATTCTATCTTTTTTTTGATCCCTGGTTTTCTTTGTTCAAACTGAAAAAAGGAGATACGGAATACGGGATAGGCTGGCTGCCTCTGGGTGGCTATGTAAAAATCTCGGGAATGATCGATGAATCAATGGATAAGGAACAACTTAAAAAACCTGCACAGCCTTATGAGTTCAGATCAAAACCTTCATGGCAGCGGTTGTTGATCATGCTGGGAGGGGTCATGGTAAATCTTCTTCTGGGCTTTGTAATTTTTGCTTTTGTTCTTTTTACCTGGGGAGAAAAATACCTTCCCAACGAGAACCTGAAAGACGGGATCTGGGTTGTTGATTCGCTCATGAATGAGATTGGACTGGAAACCGGAGATAAGGTGTTATCTGTAAATGGCAAGGTGCCCGAAGTCTTTTACAAAGATATTCTTGAAGAAATGTTGTTTGGAGGCACTATGAAAATTGAGCGAAACGGAAAGGACACAACACTCGTCATTCCGGAAGATTTTGCAGGACAGATTGCTGACAACCGGATTCATAACAAGGGGGCATTACTTTCTCCCCGCATGCCTTTTTTCATTTCAAAAATTCCTGACACTTCTCAAAACATAAACTCAGGTTTACAACCAAAGGATCAGGTAGTGAGTCTGAACGGAATACCCATAAAATATTATGATCAGGTTCCGGCAATACTTGATTCGCTGAAAGGCAGGGAAATTCCGATAGTGGTTAAACGAAAAGATAAATTATACAATTATGCTGTTACCCTCAGTGAATCAGGAAAGATTGGTGTTGAAATAGGATTCCCGGGATACAATCAATTGGAAAAACTTGGCTATTATACCTTAGCGACAAAAGAATACAATTTTCTCGAATCTATCCCTGCAGGTTTCATAAGAGCAAAAGAAGAACTGACTTCTTATATCCGGCAAATCAAACTGGTTTTGAATTTTAAAACCGGAGCGCATAAAGGGCTTGGCGGTTTTGGAGCTATTGGAGGTTTGTTTCCTCCACAATGGCACTGGGAAACATTCTGGACCATTACTGCACTTTTGTCATTGATGCTGGCATTTATAAATATATTGCCCATTCCGGCTCTTGATGGAGGGCATGTTGCTTTTTTAATTTATGAAATGGTTACCGGACGTAAGCCGGGAGAGAAATTCCTTGAATATGCCCAGATTATAGGTATGGTCTTAATCCTGTTTCTTATATTGTATGCCAATGGCAATGATATTTACCGGTTGATTCTTCAATTGATGGGAAAATAGTATTACCTTTGATAAAAACACCTGAGAGAAATGGCAACTATTTTTTTACTTGGTGCCCCGGGCCCTTTTGAGATCATTATCATTGTAATCATCCTTCTTCTATTGTTCGGAGGCAGAAAAATTCCGGAATTGATGCGTGGTTTGGGTCAGGGAATGAAAGAATTTAAGAAGGCAACAAAAGAAGATGATGCGCCCAAAAATGAAAATTCAAAATCCATCGATAAAGAAAAAGAATAACAGGAAGTAACCCCTATTTACTAAACATATTTTTACTTATCACCAATGAGGAAGAGAAAAATTCCTTATCTGTTTTATGTCCTTCTTATTCATTCTGTTTGCCTGACCGGGCAACCCTCTTATACAATAATAATCGGAGAAATATCTTCTGCGAATCAGAACCCTGGTGAAGAAGGCTCTCCGAATATATCGTATGATTACTATATTGAAAAGCTGAACAAACAGACTCCGATTGATCTGGTTTACAACAATGATGTCAGGCAGTATATTGACTGGTTCTTAAAGGGAAGAAGAAATGAATTAATCACCCTGCTAGAACGTTCGGAAAAATACTTTCCATTGATTGAAGAGATTATGGACAAATACGATCTGCCTCTTGAATTGAAATATATGGCTGTTGTTGAATCAGGATTAAATCCTTTTGCAAAATCAAAATCAGGGGCTGTTGGCATGTGGCAGTTTCTCTATAATACCTGTACGCTGGTTGATCTGGATGTAAATTCATACATCGATGAAAGAAGGGATTCATATAAATCGACGGAAGCTGCATGCAAATACCTTCGTTATTTGTTTGATACATTTCATGATTGGAACCTTGTAATAGCGAGCTATAATGGTGGTCCGGGCGAAGTGAGAAAAGCTATGGAACGTTCCGGAGGAAAAACGGATTATTGGGAGATCAGGCCTTATCTTTCAGCCCAGACAAGCAATTATGTACCGGCTTTTATTGCAATGAATTACCTGATGAATTATTATGGTATGCACGGTATTGAATACCAGCTGACTGAATCCATATTTCAGGATACGGATACATTGCATATCCGGTATGCTGTTTCTTTTGAACAAATTTCAAAAGTTCTGAATTTGCCGGTTTCTAAACTTGAGGAGTTAAATCCTGTATACAAACGAGGATTTATTCCAAATCTTGAGGAACCATGTATATTGGTGTTGCCAAAAGAAAAGGCAGAGGATTATTTAAGGTATGAAAACAGAATTATAGGCTATATTGTACCAAAAACTGATTATAATACACTTCTTTCCAATGCAGGCAGTACCACAGACAGAGAAAAAATCATACACGTTGTAAAACCGGGTGAATATTTTCATAAAATTGCGATAAATTACAAATGTACTGTTGAAAATATCAAGGCATGGAACCAGCTTCAGAATTTTAATCTTTTTCCCGGACAAACATTGGAAATATGGGTAAAAAATGATCATCTGAACTGATCCGGAAAAATCAGGATCAAAGAGACTAAAGAAAAAATGCCAATCGGCAGGTTTTTTGTAATAATTTAGATACTTCGAATTTTAAATACATATGCATTATGGTGTCAAAATATTATTTAAACCTGCTAGTCTTATTGTCTCTTGCTTCCTGTCTTGATTCTGAAAGATATTCTTTGCAACCAGCCTCCTCCGGTTCACCGGGAGATATATTGCTGGTGATGAATACAAAACTGTGGGAAGGGGCACCCGGGAATGCAATAAAAAACACACTCTATACACCTTTTGACGGGCTGCCACAGGATGAACCCAGTTATGATATATTGCAGATAAACCATGCTGGATTTGGGAAAACATATAAAACACAGAGGAATATCATAATTGCAAAAATAGGTGCCGATCAGCCCGAATCAAAAATACTTGTCCATAAAAACACCTGGGCAAAATCACAACTAATAATAAGTGTTCTGGCTTCTTCTGATTCAGCTTTCGTTGATCTGGTAAATAACAACAGCAATAAAATTCTGGCACTGTTATCCGACACGGAAAGGAAGCGTTTGATGCAGACATACAAAGCTACCAGAGATGAGAAGATCCGGGAAAAGCTGGAAGAAAAATATTTTATCGGATTGAATGTTCCAAGAGGGTATAAGATGGATGTCGAAAAATCTGATTTTATATGGATATCACATGAATACAGGGATATTATTCAGGGAATTTTTGTGTATTCATACAAATATACAGATGAAAATACATTCACAAGCGACTACCTGGTTGACAAGCGGAATAAGATTTTAAAGAAGTATGTATCAGGAGAGATTGAAGGCTCCTATATGACCACTGAAGCTTTGTATCCCCCGATATTTAGTGAATACAGATTAAAAAACAAATACACAGCAGAAATCAGAGGATTGTGGAAAATGGTGGACGGACTTGCAATGGGTGGCCCTTTTGTCAGTATTTCTCAACTTGATGAAACAAGGAACAGAGTGGTTACTATAGAAGGCTTTGTATTTGCTCCTGCCCATGAAAAAAGAGATTTGCTCAGACAGCTTGAAGCAATTGTACTGTCGATAGAGATTGTTGAATAAAATGGGTTTTTAATTTGGTATAAAAGACATGCTGTTGAGCATATCATTTCCAGGTACAAACTTTAAAGGATTCTTATGAGCGAAACGGATAGCAATACTCTTTAAGAAAATAAAACTTTCTGCAGGCACTCTGTTTATTCATTAAATTTCTCATTTAGAATTACTATTTTTAGCCAACTTTTATTGATTTGGGAATCGTCGGCAAGGATCATTAATTCGTAATGAGACCGGGCCTAAAAAAAGCAAAATCAGATTAAAATGAAACACAATAAAGTTGTTGTTGGCATAACACATGGAGATATTAACAGCATAAGTTATGAGGTAATTATTAAAGCTTTGATGGACAGCAGGATTTTTGATTCCTGCATCCCGGTTGTTTATGGTTCTCCTAAAGTGGCTGCTTACCATCGAAAAGCACTTAATATTGATAATTTTAGTTTCAATTTAATAAAATCAACGAATGAATTGAATCCAAAACGAGCGAATATAATCAGTTGTATAGATGAAGATATTCGTGTTGAGCTGGGAAAATCGACAACAGTTGCGGGTTTAGCCTCTTTTCAGGCACTTGAGGTTGCAGTTCAGGATCTTTCTGAAAAGAAGATCGATGTGCTGGTGACAGGGCCTATTAATAAAAAGAATATTCAATCAGATAAATTTTCGTTTGCAGGACATACAGAATTTCTGGAAGATCGTTTTGGATCAAGTGGGGTGTTAATGCTCATGATAAATGACTCTTTTAAAGTTGGGGTTGTGACGGGACATATTCCTTTGGTAAAGGTTCCGGAGTATATTACGAAAGATACAGTAATGAATAAATTAAAGATCATGAACCATTCTCTTAAAATTGATTTTGGTATCCGGAAACCCCGAATTGCAGTATTGGGTCTGAATCCGCATGCGGGTGATAGCGGACTTATAGGTGATGATGAAGGAAAGGAAATTGTTCCTGCCATTGATGCTGCCCGCGAAGAGAATATTCTGGCTTTCGGACCTTTTTCAGCTGATGGTTTTTTTGGTTCCCGTTCGCACACAAAATTTGATGGCATTCTTGCAATGTATCACGATCAGGGTCTTATCCCTTTCAAATCTCTCTCTTTTGGAGAGGGAGTTAATTTTACTGCAGGATTGTCCGTTATAAGAACTTCCCCTGCACATGGTACTGCATTTGAAATTTCCGGTAAAGGAGAAGCGTGTCCTGATTCATTCAGGAAAGCTGTTTATCTTGCCTGTGATATCTTTAAGATGAGAAATAGCTACAAAGAACTTGCCTCCAATCCATTGAAATCATATGATGTATCTGAATTATAACGAAAGTATGATGAACACTATATTGAATTGTAAGTATGCTTGATTTTATACGAGGGCTTGTTATTGAATTAACTCCAACCACGCTGGTATTGGAAACAAACGGACTGGGTTATGATTTGAATATTTCTATTCAGAGCTTCACAAAACTACAGAATCAGACTGCCTGTCAGATCTTTGTACATGAAGTGATCAGGGAAGATGCCCATCATCTGTTTGGATTTGTTACCAGAGATGAACGGGAGGTTTTCAGACTTTTAATTTCAGTATCAGGTGTCGGTGCTAACACTGCCAGAATGATTCTGTCTTCTATGAGTACGGATGAAGTGAGAAGTGCTATTGCAACCGGGAATGTTGAATCTTTAAAAAGTATAAAAGGTATAGGGGCCAAATCGGCTCAAAGAATTATTGTCGATCTTAAAGATAAGATTGATAAATCATCAGATATTTCTCAATTATTCAAACAACCAGACAATACTATAAAGAAAGAAGCGTTATCTGCACTGGAGATACTTGGCTTTTCAAGGAAGAACGGAGAAAAAGTAGTTGATAAATTATTGGCAGATGAAAGCTCTCTGCCAGTTGAGGAAGTAATAAAGCAGGCTCTGAAGCTATTGTAGGATTAATATGTTTCCAGGTGTACATTAGACAAGGAGGAACTCAAAATACGATATACAGAAAAGGCGGACTTGTATTGTCTTTTGTTCTGGCATTTATAGCTATCCTTTTTTTCACGGAAGATACTTCTGCTCAAAATCTGTCAGACACAACCAGTAGATATCAACTCAGGTATCCGATTCAGGAAAACAATTATCCCTTTTCTACTTCCGGAATAGTATCTCCTATGTTGCTCAAACCACCATCCAATATTGAGCAGACTATAGTATATGATCCGGTATCCAGGCGATATGTTTTTTCTGAAAAAGTCGGAAAATTAAATTATCGCCCTCCAACTTCAATGTCATTGGATGAATACAGATTGTATGAGGCCAGAAAAACGGAAATGGAATACTGGCAGGAGAAATCGAGAGAAGAATCAGGAGCAGGACCTTCCTTTATGAAGAATCTCCGGCTAAATAATCAGGCTGTTGAAAAGGTTTTCGGGACGGATGTTATAAGCATTACCCCCCAGGGAAGTGCAGAATTAATTTTTGGATATAACATTTCCAAATATGATAATCCCCTGCTGCCGGTAAGGAACAGGAGAAACGGATCATTCATATTCAAAGAGAAAATAATGATGAATGTGACCGGTACAATCGGTGACAAAATGGAAGTGGGACTGAGTTATAATACTGAAGCTACATTTGATTTTGAAAATAAGACAAAACTTGAATATTCCGGTAAGGAAGATGAGATCATTAAGAAAATTGAAGCAGGGGATGTCTCATTTTCGCTTCCCGGAACGCTTATTACGGGAAGCCAGAGTTTATTTGGTTTAAAAACTGAACTTCAGTTCGGACGTCTGACGGTCACAAGTGTGATAAGCCATCAGCGGGGAGAGTCATCATCAATTAATGTTCAGGGAGGAGCACAATTGACTGAATTTGAGGTTGATGCCGATGATTATGATTTGAACCGCCACTTTTTCCTCTCACACTTTTTCCGTGATAATTACAACAAATGGCTTGTAAATATGCCATATATCGAATCGCAGGTACAGATTCAGCAAATTGAAGTATGGATAGTCAACAGACAAAGTGATTTCGAAGAAGTAAAAAATATTGTTGCATTTATGGATCTTGGGGAAGGATTGAATGAGGACGGAGAACCTAATTATTATGCTTCTGAATCTTTGATTAGTGCGGGAAGAGGAAGAAACCAACCGGTAAGTAATGACAACAATAATCTGTATAGGGAACTGTTGAGGTATGAATCGGAAATAAGAAAAATAAGTACGGTTGAGAATGCAATTCATGCTTTTTCAGGGAATGAATTTGAGGCAGGAAGAGATTATATTAAAATGGAAAGTGCGCGTCCGCTTTCAGAAAGAGAGTACTCCGTCAATAAGGAACTTGGTTATATATCTTTGAATTCCCCTCTGCGCAATGATGAAATTTTAGCAGTAGCCTATACCTATACATACAGGGGTAAAGTATACAAAGTTGGGGAACTGGCTACGGATATTGATGGAAGCGATGTTGTCATTGTAAAGATGTTAAAAGGTACTACTCCTTCGCCCAAATACCCCACCTGGGATCTTATGATGAAAAATGTTTATGCCATTGGGGCCTACCAGGTAAATCGTGAAGGATTTATTCTGAACATTTTGTATCGCAATGACAAAACTGGGATGCCTGTAAATTATCTTTCTGAAGATGATACGACTGCCATATCATCTAACGTTCAGGAAACTCCCTTATTAAAAGTGCTGGAGTTGGATAATCTTGATTCAAGGAATGAACCAAATCCTGACGGACAATTTGATTATATTGATGGGCTTACCATTAACTCAAGAAACGGGAGAATATATTTTCCACTGCTTGAACCCTTTGGCTCAGATCTGAGAAAAAAAATAACAGATGATTCGGAGACTGATATCCTGAAAAACAGAACAGCGAATAAATATGTTTTTCAGGAATTGTATGACTCAACAAAAACAAAAGCAGAACAAATTGCCGAAAAGAACAAATTTATGCTGAAAGGGCAATACCAGTCAGCCTCCAGTTCAGACATACAATTGAATGCAATGAATATTCCCAAAGGCTCGGTAATTGTCACAGCAGGAGGAACCCAGCTTACGGAAGGAGCCGATTACACTGTGGATTACACGCTGGGGAGGGTGAAAATTATTAATTCCGGATTGCTTGAATCTGGCACTCCGATTCGGATTTCTCTTGAGAGCAATACTTTGTTTAATATTCAGACAAAAACTCTGCTCGGGACTCATCTTGATTACAGGTTTTCAGAGAATTTTAACATTGGAGCCACAGTTATGAATCTGACAGAAAGGCCACTCACCGAAAAAGTGAATATGGGAGATGAGCCGATTTCGAATACCATCTGGGGGCTGAATACTTCTTATCGGACCGAAAGTCAACTGCTTACCACTTTGATTGATAAAATACCACTGATTGAAACAAAAGAACCATCAAGCATATCAATCGATGCTGAATTTGCACATCTTATTCCGGGTCAGGCAAAAACAATCGGGAAAAGCGGCGTGGCATATATTGATGATTTTGAGGCAGCACAAACTAAAATTGAAATGAAGTCATTCAATAACTGGACACTCGCCAGCCCTCCGAAGGACAATTTATTCTTTTACGGAGATGAGGATAGTCTCCGCTCAGGATATGGACGTGCTAAACTTGCCTGGTATGTGGTGGATCCTCTTTTCTATGGTGGAAGCGGATTGAAGCCTGGTAATCCGCAGGTTGATGAGGATCTGAGAAGTCACTATGCACGCAGAATAGAAGAAAAAGAAATATTTCCTGAAAAAGATAACGAAATTCCGGGCCAGAACTATCTGTCCGTTCTTGACCTCTCGTATTTTCCACGGGAACGGGGGCCCTATAATTTCGATCCAAATCTTCAGTCAGACGGAAGCCTTACCAATCCTCAAAACCGTTGGGGAGGAATGATGAGGGATATCAGCTGGAGTGATTTTGAAACAGCCAATATTGAGTTCATTGAATTCTGGATGATGGATCCGTTTATTGAGAATACTGATCATGCAGGAGGCGATCTGTACATACATCTGGGTGAAATATCCGAAGATATTCTCAGGGATAACCAAAAATCATTCGAAGGAGGATTACCTAAAGGTCCGGATGATAATACAACACTGATAGATACAACAGTATGGGGTATTGTTCCGGAGAGAGGAGCATATGCAAGCACCTTTGTTCCGGAAGCAAGGCAGTACCAGGATGTGGGTCTGGATGGAATTTCTTCTGTTGTTGAAGCCGGCTGGCATAGTGATTATCTGAGTGCAATTCCTGTTGATGAGAGCTATAGATCTGCTTTTACAAATGACCCCTCTGCCGATGATTATGAATATTATCTCAGTGATAATCATGATTCTGAGGATCATGGTATTTTTCAACGTTATAAGAATTTTAATAATATGGAAAACAATTCTCCCAGTACCGAGGAATCGGGAGAAGATTTTTCATCGGCGAATAAGAATACTCCTGATATTGAAGACATCAATGGCGATAATACACTGAATACTGTGGAAACATATTTTCAATACCATGTTTACCTGAATCCGGATGACCTGAATGAAGTCGGAGAAAATTTTATTGTTGACCGTGTAGAAAGAAGTGTCCCGGGATATTCAGAGCCTGTAAAATGGTATCAGTTCAGAATTCCACTGGCTGAATGGGAAGGGAAAATGGGCGGAATAGAGGACTTTAAATCCATTCGTTTTATGAGAATGATACTTTCAGGTTTCGAAGAGGAAGTAGTCTTACGTTTTGCTTCTCTTGATCTTGTGCGTGGTGAGTGGAGAAGATACAATCTTGACATTAGTGAAACGGCCCCTGTTGCAACACAGCAATACGGAGGAAGTGATTTTGAGGTTTCTGCTGTGAATATAGAGGAAAATGCTTCCAAGCAGCCTGTAAACTATGTATTACCACCAGGCATTGACAGGGTAATTGATCCTTCCAATCCCCAGGTTGCGGAATTGAATGAACAGTCTATTCTTCTTAAGGTGAAAGATCTTCCCGATGCAGATGCCAGGTCTGTATTTAAGACTGTTCAGCTCGACCTCAGGCAGTATAAAAAAATGAAAATGTTTGTTCATGCCGAAGCTCTTCCCGGACTGGAAGCTGAATTGGACAGTTTTGAGGTATCTGCATTTATACGAATGGGTTCCGATTACCAGAACAATTATTATGAATACGAAATTCCACTGGCTGTTACTGCACCTGGCACTGAATATAATAACGGCAGCAGAGCAGTCTGGCCGGATGAGAACATTTTGGATCTCTTTTTGGAGGAATTTGTTGATCTCAAAAAAGAAAGAAATGAAATGGTAAAAATAGATCCTCTTAATTACTCTTCTCAGAGTGTGTATACAAAGCAACACAACACAAGAAACACAATCAAGGTTAAAGGGAATCCGAATTTGAGTAACATAAGACAAATTATGATAGGTATCAGGAACCCGGGTGATGCTTCCAGCTATTATAAACTGAACGATGGATTGAGTAAATCGGCAGAAGTGTGGTTCAATGAATTGAGACTTACAGATTTTAATGACAGGGGAGGATGGGCAGCAAACGGAAGGATACAGGCTCAGCTTGCAGATTTCGGTGTGCTGAATATAGCAGGCAGTACCAGCAGGGCTGGTTTTGGAAGTATAGAACAAAAAGTTAATGAACGTTCTATGGAAGATGTGAATCAGTATGATATTTCATCGAATCTTGAACTTGGCAAGTTCTTTCCTGAAAAAGCCCAGGTATCCATACCATTTTATATTGCAGGTTCAAGAACGATTATTACTCCTGAATATTTTCCCAAAGACCCTGATATTAAATTTAAGGATGTCTTGGATGGAGCAGAATCAAAAGCAGAGAGAGACAGCCTGAAAAAAATATCGCAGGATCATACTTCCCGTAAGAGTATTAACATAACCAACATGAGGTGGAATAAAAAATTTAAGAAATGGAATATTTTTTCACCTGCTAATCTGAGTGCAAGTGCTGGTTATACCGATACCAAAGCCAGGAGTTATACAACGGAATATAATAATCTTTGGAAATATATGGCAAGCCTGAATTATGTATTCAATACAAGGCCTAAAAATATTCAACCATTCCGGCAATCAAAAACATTGCGTAAACCTGCATTCCGTATTCTTCGGGATTTCAATTTTAATCCGTACCCCTCAAGATTTACCTTCGGTACCATATTTGACAGGAATTACCAGGAGATCAAAATGAGGGATATCAGCGATGAAGTGGAATTGCTGATTGAACCTACAGTTAATAAAGATTTCAACTGGGACAGAAATTATGATTTAAAATGGGACCTTACACGAGGTTTAAAAGTGGATTATTCGGCGACGAATAGCGCCAGAATTGATGAAACTCCCGGGCAGACAGATTTATTTAAAGCCAATAATGAAGAATGGAAGGACTCTGTATGGAGCAGCATAAGAGAAGGTGGCAGAAACATGACTTTTTCGCAGAAATTCAATGTCAGTTATACGGTGCCGATAAATAAAATACCAATATTCAATTGGGTGAGCCTGAATGCGTCGTATGGAAGTACTTACAACTGGGTTCGAGGAGAGAAGATTCCGGGGAAAAAGCTTGGACATACCCTGAAAAACTCAAATACGGTAAAACTCAATTCCAATTTAACTTTAAGGACTTTGTATAATAAGATTGGTTATCTGAAGAATCTGGATGCCAAATACGCAGGAAGGGGGAAAAAGTCTGAGGAAGACACACGATATAAATCTGTAGAATATCAAAAACGAACTTTCTTTAAGAAAGACCAGCCAAAAAATATTTTTCATAAACTTAAGACAGATGATATTGAAGTTAGAGTATTGGATGAGAACGGACAGGAAGTTGAAGTGAAAACAAGTATAGTCAATGAAAATAAGATAACCATTACAGCAACTGAAGACATTACAGGAGTAACAGTATATATAACCGGTAAAATTCCTAAAGGAGAACGTCCATTGGTATTCATTGTTGACAATTCCGTAAGGTTGCTGACAGGTTTTAAAAATCTGAATGTGGCCTGGTCGAGGACAGTAGGAACAATGTTGCCGGGATATTTGCCCGAAACAGATTATTTTGGGATTAGCACACATGATTTTTATGGTGCCCCCGGATTTCCTTTTGCATTTGGACAACAAAACGATGACATTATATATGATTTTATTGATAACGGATGGGTTACAAGCGATACTCTGTTCAGCAAACCAGCTGAATTTACGCGCAATGAACAATTCAGTTTAAGAACAACTTTTGAACCGTTCAAAGGATTCAGAATTGACCTGACAGCAATGCGGAATTACTCGGAGTATAATGAACAAATTTATTTTCATGATACGGAAGATATGGAACTGGCCAACTATAACGGATACTTTGTTGACAACAGATACAAAGGAGGTAACTTTTCCATTTCCACAATAACAATTCATAGTGCTTTTGAAAAACCAACCGGGGGTAACAATTGGGAATCACCTGCCTTCAATGATCTTCGTGAGTATAGAAAAATTATTTCTGCCCGCCGGTACAATGATTTGGTTGGTTCGAATCCATACTATTCATCATCGGTTAAACATCCTTATTATAATGGGTATTATTATGGATATGGTCCGACTTCGCAGGATGTAGTGGTGCCTGCATTTCTTTCAGCTTATACCGGAATCGATCCCAATAAAATTACATTTACTAATTTCTACTGGATGATGATGCCCAACTGGAGAATTACTTTTGACGGGCTTTCGAATATTAAATTCATTCAGAAATTCCTGCAGAATATTACCTTATCCCATTCTTATAAATCGACCTATACAATTGGTTCATTCGGAACAAATGTGAGTTATTATGATAATTTTGGAGAAGGTTATTTAACTTCTGTAGAAGAGGATGGATTCAGGGGTTTGGTAAGGGACAACCAGATGAATTTCATACCGGAATATCAATTCAGTTCTGTTTCAATAAATGAACAGATAAGTCCCCTGATCGGTGTGGATATGACCTGGCATAACAGCCTGATCACCAAATTTGAAATGGGAAGAACAAGGCTTATTTCATTGAGTCTTAACAACAACCAGGTCAATGAGACAAGGAATAAGGACTATACTGTTGGAGCAGGTTACAGATTTAAAGAAGTCCCTATCACGATCAATCAGAGAGCAATAAAAAGTGATTTGAATATTCGATTTGACTTTTCAATAAAAGACAATGTAACAATAATTCGTTTTCTGGAAGATAATGAGGATGAAGAAAATGACAACAGGGTCACTACAGGAGGGAAACAATTCAGGATAAGTTTCACTGCCGATTATGTGTTCAGCGAAAATTTCAATATTCAGTTTTATTTTGACCGGGAAGTAAATACACCTTTTACCTCCAATACTTACCCCAGGGCAGAGACTAATGTCGGATTTAGTTTACGGTTGTCATTATAAATTTCAGATGAACACAATGTGAGAAAAATCATTTGCAGAGATACTTGTTTTACAACTGTGTTTGTCTAAATTTGAAAGACAAAATCTGAAAGGACAAATACAAATAATAAAAGTTAATTATCATGAATATTCCCAAGAATTTAAAGTATACCAAAGATCATGAATGGATTAAATTAAATGGAGAAGAGGCAATTGTTGGAATTACAGATTATGCACAGGGAGAGCTTGGAGACATTGTCTTTATTGAGGTAGAGACGGTTGGCGAAAAAGTTGATCAGGGTGGGGTTTTTGGTACTATAGAGGCTGTAAAGACAGTTTCTGATCTTTTCATGCCTGTTACCGGTGTTGTGAAAGAACTAAATTCTGCACTTGAAGACTCACCTGATCTGATTAATTCGGATCCTTTCGGAGAGGGCTGGATTATTAAACTCAAAGTTGAAAATATTTCTGAAATGGAAAATTTGCTCGATGCAGCTCAATATAGTGAATTGTTAAACGCATAAGCATACAGACAAAAAAGCGACTGTTTAAAAAGTCCGGAAATTAAGAAAACACCACAAAGGTTCAAAATCTCAAAGCAACACAATATTTTAATTAGTGATATATTCTTGTTTTGTAAGACTTCCTGTCTCTTCCTGGCAGGCAGACAGGTTTGTTTTTGAGGGCAAGGGATTCACTTTTTAGACAACTTTTCTAAATTCCCCTGTTTTTATCAGAATAACCTCATCTGTTCATCTTCCCATAAGGTAGGATAGTTTTCATCAAATTTGCGAAGCACTTCCGTTATTATTGCCTCACGCATAAATTTTGATTTGTTTTTCACTCTGAATTTTTCACAATACTGATCAATAGCGCTTTGTTCCCTGTTGTTAAATCTTATGGAATGAGTTTTTTTTCTTCTTAGACTTTCTTCTTTAGTTTTTCTTTTTCTCATAATCCGTTTTGTCCTGCCGGAGTTTCAATCTCGAAAATAGGAAGTTTTAATCGGCCATTCCCTCTTAAATTATTAACATTAAATCATATGAATTCAATTCAGAATGCCGTTAACCGGTGAGTAATGATTTTATAACTGTTTGAAAAATAATTGATAAACCGGGATCATGAATGCGGGCAATTCATACCCAACAAAATAATCAGGGTGTTGAAAAGTTTATCATCAGCTATTGAATTTTTTCCAGCAAAATTGATCGAATGCCTTTTATACTTACAAGGCCTGTGATAAGAGCAAACAAAAGACCGAAAATGAAAAGGATAATGGCTCCTTCAATCCAGTGAATGGGGAGTAGCTTTATTAAAAATACACCTGCCAGAATACTAAGCAAATAGGCAATGAATTTAATAAAGATCTTCAGGTTGAATTTTAACTTAAAAATGTACCATACCAAAATAATATGTACTATGATGGTAAATACCTGTGTTGACGCATTAGCAATTGCTGCACCCATAACCTGATACTGTGGGATGAAAAGAAGATTTAAACTTATACTTATCACTACTGCGGAAGCAGCCATAATAATCAGTTGCTTTAAATTACCATTGGCAGTGAGCAGAGCTCCGAACGTATAACTGATGCACATACCAATATAACTAATAGTTAATATTGCAAACACATTGGCAGATAATTTCACTTGTTCATTATACAGTATATTAAAAAGTTCGTACCTGTAAACAATAGCCGGTGCAATGGCAGCAATTGAAGGTGCAATTAAAAGCAGTGATGAAAATTGAAGCAGGCTATCGACTTTTTCCTTTTGAAAAATAATTTTTGAAAAAATAGGCAGCAGAAGGATAGGAAAAAGTAATGCATAGTTAGACATAAAATCGAGAATCCTGAATCCATGAGCAAATATGCCGGCCTGTTCATCGCCGTCAGGCAGCATAATACCAAGAATTATTGAATCGGCCCTGTAATAGATTGCCATTAAAAGGACAAGTGTTGCATAGGGCTTGAGTTTAATAATAACAGGAAGAATTTGTGTAATTCGAAACTGAAAGTTAAAATGCCCTGTTCTTTTCAGTAATAAGACCAATCCAATTACCAGTGTAACGGTATAAGATATTGTCTGAGCAAGAACAAACCAGTTGATCCTGAACAAGTAGTGTGTAATAGGATGAAGTAATAAAAAGCCAACAATTACAATCATGAGAGATCGATCCAGAACAGAAATAAGACTTTCGGTTTTAAACAATTGTAAGCCTCCAAGATTGGCTCTGATATATAAAATAACAGAAGCTAGGAATTGATTCAGAAGTATAAAAAACAACAACAGGTAATCATCGGGAGTTATTCCTTTGTATAGAGCCAGAACAACGCATACAAGCAAGTAAGGTACTAACAACATTAATTTAAGTGTGATGATGCCGGATAAATAATTGCTTGTATGTTTGGGATGTTGTGCTACGTCTTTTCTGATGAAAGTTTCAATGCCAAGATCAAGGAATATCTGAAAAATTATGGCAATATTGAACAGTGTAAAAAACCGGCCATAAACCTCTGCACCAACTGTGTTTTGTACAACACGATCGATGCCAAATACATAGACCGGTTTAACAATAAGGTTTAATACAAGAAAGAACCCAAGATTTGTAAGAAATTTTCTTTTCAAAGTATATATTTTTCAAATGCAAATGTAAAAAGATTAAAAGAACCTTAATGGAATGAAAAGTGTAAATTGCTATACTTAAGTAATTTTTCTATATTCACATGCTTTCTAATTTGAAGAGAACAGAAAAGATATTATTTACACAGGTTTGTTAAAGAGTTATTTAAACCAAAAAGCAATAGAAGCAGGATGTGATGAGGCTGGGAGAGGCTGTCTTGCAGGTCCGGTATGTGCTGCAGCAGTTATTATGCCTTCTGATTATTCAAATCCCTTATTGAACGATTCCAAGAAGATGTCTTCTCAAAACAGAATTCTTCTCAGAAAAGAAATAGAAAAAGTTGCACTTGATTATGCTGTGGTTTTTGTTGATAACCATACCATTGATGATATTAACATTTTACAGGCTTCCATCCTGGCAATGCACAATGCATTGGATAAGCTTAAGATCAGGCCTGAACACATTTTGGTTGATGGGAACAAGTTTAATTTGTATTCGAATACTCCACATACATGCATTGTAAAAGGTGATGGCAAATTTGTTTCTATCGCTGCTGCTTCGGTATTAGCCAAAACATATCGCGATGATTTTATGCTTGGATTGCATCAAAGGTTTGCAAAGTATAAATGGAACAAGAACAAGGGGTACCCGACAATAGAACATAGGAATGCAATTGCAGAGTTTGGGATTACCTCCTATCACAGAAGATCATTCCAGCTGATAAATACTCAAATGGGAATGGAATTTATTACGGATAAATAGGCTATTAATTTTGAATATATTTTATTGTTTTAAATCTGGCATTAAATGAAAAGGAATAGTATTACATCGATTATTGTTTTTTGCATAAATATAAGCTTTTTACTGGCTGATGAGGGCATGTGGCTGCTGCCTTTTATTGAGGATCTGAATATGAATGAGATGGAAGAGTTGGGGTGTGAGCTTACTGCTGAGGAAATATACAGCATAAACAATTCAAGCATTAAAGATGCGGTGGTGATTTTTGGAGGTGGGTGCACAGCGGAACTTGTTTCTGAAGAGGGACTTTTATTTACCAATCATCATTGTGGTTATGACGAAATACAAAAACACAGCTCTGTCGAAAACGATATCTTAAACGATGGATTTTGGGCTATGTCGAAGGAAGAAGAACTTCCAAATCCTGATCTGGAAGTTAAGTTTTTGGTTCGTATTGAAGAGGTAACCGATAAGGTGTTGCTGGAATTATCCGGTGATATGTTGGAAAAAGACCGGAGAGATACAATAAGGAAAGTGACAGAGGAGATTGTTGTGGAAGCGTCTCAGGAGGACAAATATGAAGCTGTTGTAAAGCCGTTTTTTGCAGGTAATAAGTATTATTTATTTGTTTATGAGGTTTTCAGAGATGTTCGTTTGGTCGGGACTCCTCCTTCCTCCATTGGGAAATTTGGTTATGATACGGACAATTGGGTATGGCCGAGACATACGGGAGATTTCAGCATTTTTCGTGTGTATTCTGCCCCGGATGGTTCACCCGCGGATTACAATCCGGAAAACATTCCATTAAAACCAAAACATTTTTTGCCAATTTCCTTGAAAGGGATAAACAATGGAGATTTTGCTTTTATTGTTGGCTATCCCGGAAGGACACAACGTTACCTGAATTCGTTCGGAGTTACTGAAACCATGAAAATAATCAATGAAATAAGAATAAAAATACGGGGTGTCCGACAGGAAATTTTACAGCAGGATATGTTAGACGATCCAAAAGTACGTATTCAGTATGCGGCTAAATATTCCAGATCGAGCAACTATTGGAAGTATAGCATTGGTCAGAACAGGGGACTTAAACGGTTGAACGTTATTAATGAAAAGCGCGATGAAGAAATGTCATTTCAAACTTGGGCTTTGGAGGACTCACTCAGGAACATACTATACGGTAATGTTCTTAGTGATTTTAATACGTTATACATGAAGAAGAAAGATCATGAAAATAATTTTCAGTATCTGAATGAGGGATTTTTTAAGGCAACTGAAATTTTTGATTTTATTAGCGAGTTTCACTATTTGTATATGATGCTTTTATTAAATGGTGGAAATAATGAAGAATTGACTGAGGAAATCGATCAGCTTAAGAAAATCACAAAAGATTTTTTTACTGATTACAATATCAGTACGGATATAAAAGTCGCTAAGGCAATAATCAAATTGTATCAGGATGATATTCCATATGATCAGCAACCTGATTTTTATTCGAAGATCAATGGCAAATTCAGAGGCGATATAGATAAGTACGTGGATAAGATGTTTAATAAGACTTTCTTTATTGATGAAAACAGGGTCCTGGAATTTCTCGAAGATCCTGATATTAAAACACTTGTTAAAGATCCCGGCTTTAAAACAACAAACAGTATTTTCAAAACATATTACGAGGAATATCTTATTCTTGATGAATTTGATCTCGAACTCGAAAAGCTGGAAAGGATATATATGCAGGGGCGAATGGAAATGGATCCGGACAAAATTCAGTATCCTGATGCCAATTCAACAATCAGGTTAACTTATGGAGTTGCCAAAGACTATTATCCTTGTGATGCCGTTCATTATGATTATAAAACCTTCCTGAAAGGTGTTATTGAAAAAGAAGACACATCAAATTTTGAATTTCTCGTGCCCGACAGGTTGAAAAAACTATTCATCGAAAAAGACTATGGGATGTACGGAGAAGAAGAACAGTTACCGGTATGTTTTATCACGAATAATGATATCACGGGTGGAAATTCCGGCAGCCCTGTATTAAATAAAGATGGAGAATTGATCGGGCTTGCTTTTGACGGGAACTGGGAAGCTATGAGTGGCGATATTGCTTTTGAACCGCAATTGCAACGCTGTATTTGTGTTGATATCCGTTATGTGCTTTTTATAATTGAAAAATTTGCTGACGCAGGTCATCTTATTAAGGAACTGAAAATAGTACCTTAGCATTTTGTTTTTAAGATGATGAATTTGAATCTCATTAATATTTTCACTGTTTTTATGGTTCTCTTTGCGGTAATTGACATTACCGGGTCTATACCTATAATTCTGGAGATCAAGAAAAGAACGGGAAACATTTCTCCTGTTCGAACAACCATTGTTGCATTCATACTTATGCTTTTATTTTTATTTATAGGCGAACCTTTGTTGAATCTTTTTGGTGTCGATTTGTCTTCTTTTGCTATCGCCGGATCTTTTGTTTTATTTTTTCTTGGTGTTGAACTTGTATTGGGAATTCAGCTTTTCCGGTATGATAGTAATGCCAAAACCGCAATAATACCGGTTGCGTTTCCGCTCATTGCGGGGGCGGGGTCCATGACAACATTAATCTCGTTGAAAACAGAATACCTTATGTCTGAAATACTTATTGCTCTGACATTGAATATGATTTTTGTGTTCTTTGTCCTGAAGGCCACACGTTTTTTTGAAAAACTTCTTGGCGATGCAGGTATTCAGATATTGAAAAAGGTGTTTGGAATTATTTTATTGGCAATTGCTATCCGGTTATTTTTATCGAATACCGGCATTAAATTAGTTGGTGATGCATAAAATTACCATTTATACCGATGGGGCAGCCAGTGGTAATCCGGGGCCCGGAGGATATGGAGTTGTTCTTAAATCAGGGAAACATTATAAGGAATTGACAAAGGGATTCAGGTTAACCACCAACAATCGCATGGAACTTTTAGCGGTAATTGAAGGATTAAATACAATAAAAAGAAAGGGGAATATTGTTGATATTTATACTGACTCAAAATATGTGTGCGACTCGGTTGAAAAAGGATGGGTATTTGATTGGGAAAGGAAAAGATTCAAAAAAAAGAAAAATATAGATTTATGGAAACGATTTCTGGAGCTTTATCGTATACACAATGTTAAATTGCATTGGGTGAAAGGCCATGCCGACATTCCTGAAAATGAAAGATGTGATGAGTTGGCAGTAAAAGCATCGCAGGGTAATAATCTTCTGGTTGATAAGGGATATGAAATTGAGGATAAAGAGGACTCAATTTGGTGATTTTCAGAGATATTTTATATTTTCACTCGAATTTTAATAAGAAAAATGTTAAAGAAAACATCGGGAGATATCATTTTATCTTATAATGGTTTGCTGGAATTTGACAGTATCGGGGATTTGATACAAACATTAAAAGATAAGATGAAGAAAAGAAATATACGCTTCAATACCTATAAGAAGGTTCTTACAATAATGATTGAATCTCTTGAGAATATTATTCGTTACAATGACAATCTTGACAATGAATGCACAATATTTTCCGAATACCCTCCTGAATTTAGGATTTATGCTAAAAATGGTCAGTTTTTTATTGAATCCACAAACGCAATATTAAATACGGATATCAACAGGTTAAGTAAGAAATTGACCCAGCTGAATGAACTCGATAAATACGGAATAAAAGAATTGTATAAGGAGACCATTACCGATGGCAAGTTTTCTGAGAAAGGAGGCGCCGGATTGGGGATTATTGAAATGGCCAAAGTTGCTGACGGAAAACTGGATTTTTCCTTTACTGATGTTGATCCGTATTGTTCTGTTTTCAGAATGACGATTGCTGTTAATCAGGAAGAAAAAAAGATAAATCAACCAGCTTAAGACTTTATTATCAATGTACATATACGTCAACGAACATTCATCTGTTCATAAACGCACACTTGTTCTCTGATATTTATATGATAATAGTTTGATTGTCATTATTTTAAATATAATGGCTCGAATATTGATTCATATTATTTATGATAAAAAACTTCATTGTCATATCATTAAGAAGTCTGGCAACACATAAAGTCTATACTTTAATAAATATTCTGGGACTGGCAATAGGGATGGCTTCAGTTCTTCTTATTGCAATATATGTTTTACACGAATTAAGTTATGATAAATTTCATAAAGATGCAGATACGATTTATCGTGTTACCGTTCACGGCAATTTAAGAGGTATGAACCTGAATTCTGCAATTACTCCTGCCCCGATGGCTCCGGCCATTGCTAAGGAAGTAGAAGGAGTAAAGGATGTATTGCGAATCGGACATTTTGGATCCTGGCTTGTATCTAATGATAATGTGAAATTCAATGAAGACAATTTTGTATTTGCTGACTCGAATTTTTTTAAGTTTTTTTCATTCCGTTTGATAAGCGGAGATCCGGAAAGTGTTCTTCGTGAACCAAGAAGTGTTGTTCTTACGGAATCAGCTGCTAAGAAATACTTTGGAGATAAAGATCCTGTGGGAGAACAATTGATTGTTGAAACAGAAAGTGCCCCTTATATCGTCACAGGCTTAATGGAAGATATTCCGGACAATTCTCATTTTCATTTTGAGCTTTTAGGTTCTCTGGTAACACACAGGAAACATCTTAATACTATATGGATACATCATTTTTTGTATACCTATATTAAAACGGATAGAAATTCAAACCTTTCCGATATTCATAACAGCATTAATGGATTTGTCGGGAAATATACGGCACCTCAGTTGAAAGAATATCTTGAGATCTCTTTGCAGGACATGGTGGATGGAAATCAAACGCTGAACTATGATCTTCAAAAACTTACCCGGATCCATCTCTATTCAGATCTTGATAATGAAATTGAACCTAACGCCAAGGCTTTGTATATCTATACGTTCGGAATAATAGCACTATTGATTCTGATCATAGTATGTCTGAATTTTATGAATTTATCCACTGCAAATTCACCGGACAGGGCACGGGAAATAGTGTTGAGAAAGGTTATAGGATCAAGCAGACGTGTACTTATTCTGCAATTGTTAACGGAATCAGTGATTTTCGGGTTTTTAGCCTTGATCTTTGCATTATTGATCACCGAAATTTTAATGCCTCATTTTAATAATTACCTGGGCATAAATTTACATTTTAGTATCTTAAAAAATATACCTGCTGTATTTTCAATTGTTTTGTTTACTTTGTTTCTCGGGATCCTGGCAGGATCGTATCCGGCATTCTTCACCTCTTCCTATGAACCGGTGAAAGTATTGAATGGGAATCTTAACAAAGGCATAAAAAACAGGAAAATAAGATCCGTATTTGTTATTTTTCAGTTTTCTGTTTCAATTTTCATTATTATCATATCACTTATTGCTGCTGCCCAGGTTAAACATATGTTAAGCAGAGATCCTGGATTTGAAACAGAACGTATTCTGGTGATTCGAAGACCTGATGCGCTTGGAGATGAGATCAATGATTTCAAGAAAGAAATACTTCAGCATCCTAATATTGAGTCCGTTACAAATTCAAATTCCATTCCGGGCCGCGATTTTCTCACAACTTCTTACATTTTTGAGAAAGATTCGGTTAGAAAAAATTATATAATGAATCACATCTTTGTGAATCATGACTTTCGTGAGACTTTCGGACTGAAAATGATTGAAGGCCGGTTTTTATCCTCTGCTATTGCCTCAGATACCATGGTTTGTGTGATCAATGAGGCAGCAGCAAAAAAGATTGGTGCGGGATCTGTTTTGGGAGCAACACTTGCAATGCCCGGTATCTGGATGAAAGAGGGGGAAAAATATAAAATTATCGGGATTGTCAAAGATTTCCATTACGAGACAGTTGATAAAGAGATAAAACCCCTGGTTATTTCTCTTATGCCTGGCAACATAGAAGGTTTTCTTAGTGTAAGGCTGAGTTCACAGGGAATTGATAAATCCATCCATTTTCTTGAGCTGAAATGGACAAAATATACCAATGAGTATCCGTTTGTCTATTTTTTTCTTGATCAGGATTTTAATCAGAATTACTCGTCGGTGATCAGAACCCGAAAAATACTTTATCTGTTTTCTATTCTTTCATTATTAATTGCATGTCTCGGTCTTTTCGGATTGGTGTCATTTATTTCCAACCAAAGAGTAAAAGAAATAGCTATACGAAAAGCGGTGGGAGCAACATTTTACCAGATTACATTTCTTCTTTTAAAAGAGATTGTTGTATTGCTTTTAATAGCTTCTGCCATTTCATGGATAGGAGCATATCTTTTCTCAGGTATATGGCTTGGTGATTTTTATTCAAGAATTTCAGTGTCACCAAAATACTTCATCATTGCCTCAGCTATAGCGCTTGCTCTCGCCATTGGGGTTGTATTGTACCAGTGTTTAATGGCTTCAATAAGAAAACCGGGAGCAGCTCTGAAAGTTGAGTAATACCAGCATTAGTTATAATATAAAAAAAGAGGATATTCATTTCAGGTATCCCCTTTTTTTTAAATGACTGTTATTCTACCAGAAAACGGTATAAAGTACCGCAAGAATAATCATAATTATATATGCACAGATATTGAAAGCTTTGCCTGTCGAGAAAGTCTCTTTGAGCAATGGAATAGCTTTTGGATTATCATCTCCTTTGCCGGATGCAAGGCTGACTCCCAATATTACAACAATAGTGATAATACAGGTGTACATCATCTGGTCAAGAAATGGCAATTCATATCCTGCAAAATTTTCAATTTTTTGTTGAATAGCAGCAGCTGCTTCAGTTGAAAATCCTCCTGTTGCCAGTTTCTTTGTTAACACTCTTACAACAATGGAAGGTATTTTAAGGGCAATAGCTACCGGTATTGAACTTAGAACTCCGGCAATAGCACCTCGTGTATTGGTTTTTTTCCAGAATAGCCCCATCAAAAATACAGCAAGAATTCCCGGACTTACCAGCCCCGTATACTCCTGAATATATTGAAACATTTGTTCGATTGAGCCCAGAGCCGGAGCCACAAAACATGCAACGACAAGTGCAAGCAATACGGTTATCCGGCCAACATTAACCAACTGTTTATTGCCGGCGCTTTTAGCAATATAAGGTTTGTAAATATCCATGGTAAATATGGTGGCTGTTGAATTAAGCATAGAAGCCAGCGAAGAAACGATGGCTGCAGCAAGAGCAGCAACAACCAGTCCTTTTAAACCGACAGGAACAAATCTGCCTATCAGCCAGGGATAAGCATGATCATTGTTTGCGCCTTCAATTCCTGAAAATATTGATCCGGCACCTTCAGTATCCTGTGTAAACATAACAAAGGCTATGATTCCCGGTATGACTGCAATAAAAGGTATAATTAATTTCAGAAATGCGGCAAAAGCGAGACCGCGTTGAGCTTCGCGCAGTGATTTTGCAGCAAGGGCACGCTGAATGATATACTGGTTAAAACCCCAATAATATAAATTGGCAATCCAGAGTCCTCCAATTAAAATAGCAATGCCAGGGACATTAAAATATTCCGGATTATCCTTTTTTAGTATCATATGGAATTTCTCACCGGCTACATTATATACATGTGACAAACCGGCTCCCATTCCTCCTTCAGGCGTAACATGATGAAGCGCTATGATTGTTGTGATTAAGCCTCCCAATACAAGTAATGAAACCTGAATAACATCGGTCCATGCAACAGCTGAAAGCCCTCCCCACAATGAGTAAGCAGCAGCAAAAAAAGCCAGTCCGACAATAAACCACATGATCGTATCCCCTGTTCCGTTGCCCATTATAGTGTCCAGAGCTTTGGCTCCGAGAAATAATACAGAGGTCAGGTTAACGAAAATAAATAAGGCTATCCAGAAAACGGCAAGAATAGTTTTCAGATTTGTATTGAAGCGTTTTTCAATGAACTCAGGGATGGTATAGAGACCTTGTTTAATAAAAATAGGCAGAAAGTACTTGGCAACAATGATCAGAGTAATTGCAGCCATCCATTCATAAGAAGCCATGGCAAGGCCGATCTTAAATCCGGAACCGGACATACCAATGATCTGTTCTGCTGAAATATTAGCGGCAATCAGTGATGCACCGATCGCCCACCAGGGCAGAGCTTTTCCAGCCAGGAAGTAATCCTCTGTTGTTTTTTCTCTGCCTTTTTTGGTGCGGGAAACCCATAATCCCACCGATACGATTACAATTGCATAAATACCAAAAATGACGTAATCCAATAGTTGAAACTGGTTCATAGACATATAAATTAATGGTTCGTTTTATAGTGTTTTTTTGTTAATGTCCTTAATTTTTCTGCACTTTGTTCAGCCGTAATGTCACGCTGGGGATTTGCCAGCATTTCATAACCCACCATAAATTTTTTAATTGTTGCTGAGCGTAAAAGCGGAGGATAAAAGTGCATATGCAAATGCCACTCAGGATGATTTTTCCCATCTGTTGGCGACTGATGAAATCCCATAGAATAGGGGAACGAGGTTTCAAATAAATTGTCGTATCGAATGGTAAGCTGCTGATAAATATCAGCTAGGTCATTTCGCTCCTTTTCATTAAGCTGTGCAATACTACTTTTTGGTTTTCGGCTTACCACCATTGTTTCGAAGGGCCAGACTGCCCAAAAAGGCACAAGAACAACGAAGGAATCATTTGTACATACTATGCGTTCCTGCTTTGTAAGTTCCAGTTCCACGTAGTCAAAAAGAAGTGTGGAACCGTGTTTAGAATAATAATTTGCTTGCTGTTTCTGTTCTTTAACGACTTCTACGGGCAGATTTTTCTGCGCCCAGATCTGGCAATGTGGGTGCGGATTGCTACAACCCATAATACTTCCTTTATTTTCAAAGATCTGAACATGGTTTATATAATCCAGTTTTCCTAATACTTCATATTCCTGCACCCAAACCCGGACAATTCTTTTGATCTCATCATTGTTCATTTCCGGTACCGTAAGATTATGCCTGGGTGAAAAGCAAATGACTTTGCAAACTCCCTGTTCCGATTCTGCCATAAACAATTCGTTCTCACCAATTTTTCCGGCAGGTGTATCTGAAAGCAAACTGCTGAAGTCATTTATGAAAATGAAGGTATCAGTATAATCCGGGTTTTGCTTTCCTCCAGCACGCAGATTTCCGGGGCACAGATAGCAATCGGGATCATACTCAGGCAATATATTGTTGTCGTGTTTTTCAACCTGACCCTGCCAGGGGCGTTTAGCCCTGTGAGGAGAAACCAGCACCCATTCGGCAGTTAAAGGATTGTATCTTCTGTGAGGGTGGTCTTTCAGATTAAAAACATCCATTCGTAAGGTTTTAGTCAATTTAGTTTCCCTGCTCCATCGGAAGTTTTTACACGATAAATCTGAATTGTACTTCCGATCGTTTTTTTGTATTCTTCATTTACCAGGGAGATAAACTTTTCAGCTTTTCCTTTTTTCACCAGATTGATTGTGCAACCTCCAAAACCACCTCCCATCATTCTTGCACCTGAAATATCAGGACTTTTTTTCGCTATATCTACCAAAGTATCGAGTTCGATGCAACTTACCATATATTCTTTACTCAATCCGGCATGGGTTTCATACATTAATTTTCCAAATGTAGAAAAATCGTTTTTAAGTAATGCTTTGCATGCTTTTTCAACACGTATATTTTCATGAATTATATAATGGCATCGATCGTAAATAGTAGTTTTCATCCTGGTTTTCACCTTGTCAAGCATTGCCGGATCAGCATCTCTGAGAGATTTGACATCAGGAAATACAGATTGAATAGTTTTCACTCCTTTATCACATTCTGAACGTCGTATGTTATACTCTGATGAAGCCAGTGAATGTTCAACCCGTGTATCACATAATACTATATCCACCTCCTGGTTGGTCAAAGGGAAGTATTCGTAATCAAGACTCCGGCAGTCAAGCTTCATTACGTATCCTTCTTTTCCAAAGGTACTTGCAAACTGATCCATAATGCCGCATAGCACCCCGGCATATTCATGTTCAGCCTTTTGCGCCATTCGTATCAATTCTGTTTTTTCAATACCAAAATCAAACTGATCATTTATGCCTGCAGCAAATCCACATTCAAGAGCGGCAGAGGATGATAAACCGGCACCAGGAGGGATGTTTCCACCAAAAACGCAATCTATGCCACCGGGATTCAGTCCTTTCTTCTGAAATTGCGCTGTTACCCCTATCAGATAATTGGCCCATTGTACCTCAACTTTTTTTAACTCATGGATATCAATCTCAAAAAATTCATCCATGTTATAAGAAAAAAGGCGAAGTTTTTCCAGGTCGTTTTTTAAAATGGCAAGGTAAATTGCTTTATCAATGGCAGCAGGCAGCACAAATCCGTCATTGTAATCCGTATGTTCTCCGATCAGGTTTATTCTTCCCGGCGCCTGGTAAAGATCAGGTGGTAACTGAAAAAGATCAGTGAATTTTCGTTGTAAATTCTGAATTATGGTATTGAAATCTTGCATTGTGCAATATACTATTATTCTTTGTTTGACATGAAAAAAAATTGGATATTTCAGATTTTGTATTCCGAATCCTTTGCATCAAAAATAGAAACTTTAATTTGAAAAGACCGGAGGTCAATTTATTTATGTTCACCAGCATTTCTGAGAAGAAATCATTGCCCTCATTGGAAAACATGCTATATTTGATGAGAGATCTTCGCGTTTTATTCTATTTATTATTTTGAATTAACCTATTTGTCATGAAAAAAATAATCAGTGTATTTTTTTGTATTATATTACTCAACGGTATATCGAAAGCCTATGATGATACTTTCGAAGCACAAAAAGCCGGTGCGTATACAATAGACGGTCAGGGCAATGAAGACTTCTGGGCTTCGGCAGTATGGTACGATATCCCTTATGTGTGGTTACCTTATGGAGAGACGGTTGCACCCGAAGACTTCACCGGCAGGTTTAAGCTTGCGTGGACTGCAGATGTCTTGCTGGTGCTTGCTGAAATAGAAGACGATGTTTTTTCTGATCAGCATGCTGATCCGTTCGATAGTTATTGGGAAGATGATTGCTTTGAAGTATTTCTCGATGAGGATCATTCGGGTGGATGGCATGAAAGTGGTGCAGAAGCTTATAATGCGTTTGCTTACCATATCAGTACTTTGTATGATGCTGTCGATATTGGGACATCAGGTACAGTTTTGTTAAATGATCATGTTGATGTTGTTATAACCCAAAACGGGGCTACCTATACATGGGAGACAGCCATAAAAATATTTGATGATACTTACGATGAAGGGGGCAGCAATAATCCGGTTACTCTCACAGGAGGAAAGGAAATGGGATTGTCAGTTGCATACTGTGATAACGACGGAACAGGAGTTAGAGAGAACTTCATCGGGGCGGTGAATGTTTCCGAAGAAGATCAGAACGCCGCATGGCAGGATGCCGATGTTTTTGGAACATTGACCCTGATTGATAACGGACAGACATCTTTTGAAGATATTTCCGGAAATGAGAATACGTTTTATATCTATCCCAGTCCTGCTCAGAGTAATTTATATATTGACAGCAAGGAATCATTTGGCGATGCAATTCATATTAAGGTGTATAGTCTCGACGGAAGATTGATGCTCAGCAACAAATTCGATGGAGAGAATACCGGACCGTATGATCTTTATGTCGGAATGTTAGAACAGGGAACATATATCATACAACTGGAGAACGATGATCTGAATTATTCTCAATTGTTTCATAAGTATTAAGTGTATAAGATTTGATCCCTTTTTACCGATAGGCTTACTGGTGTTTTATTGCTGATATGATTCTGAGACTTTATTGTTTATCAGCAAGATAGTTGCTCAATAGCATACGTTAGAAAGACGTATGTTTCACATAGATAATAATATCAGTATTTCTGCCTTTATCATCGGAACAACTTATTTCCACTTTGCCTTCAGGAGGTGTAAAGAAAACGTTTAAACCTGCAGTGGCCGATTTGTAAAACTTTTTGTTGATGTACCAAAACACATTATCGACATCGTTAGCCGTATGACAGCTTAGCATGATTTCCATACTATCGGTAACATTCACAAAATATTCATTTTCATGAACAGGTGAGGTGATCACGGGTTTCGATCCGCTAAGCATCCTTTCACAATCAGGATTATGCGGAGGTACTTTCAGATAGTGAATGTTATTTTCTTCGAAAAAGGTAATGATTTCGGGAACCAGATTAGGGTAAAGGGCTGTTTTATAACCTGTTTCAGGTAGACAGGAAGTGCAGTAAGAGATCGTACTGTCGGCATTGATAAATACCTTTTTTAAATGTGTACAGGTTTCATTTGACGAAATACCGGGTATATAGTAGTCGATAATTAAGTCAGAACAGAATTCACCGGGTATCTTTCCGCTCTGTGAACATACATATCGCATGTCCAGTTCATCAGGGATACTGAACCAGTCTTTCGGGGAATTGTAATCAACCGAGTTGAAAAGTTGAAAAAGCAATGGAGTAGCTTTCTCAGCACCGTTAAGTTCCGGCACTCCTTCACCTGAAAAATTGCCTAACCATACACCGATTGTATAGTTTTTATTGTATCCGATACTCCAGGCATCTCTTCGGCCATAAGAGGTACCGGTCTTCCATGCAATTTTTGGTGTATGCATGGTATTTTCCCAGTGCACAGGGAAATCAGGCCGTTTAAGCTGAGTGAGAATTTCAGTTATCATAAAGGCTGATTCTTTGGAAAGGATCGTCCTGGTTATCGGTTTCTCCTGGCTGTTTTTGTATTTCAATGACTTATATATACCCTGATTGGCTATAGCAGAATACAAGCCTGCTAATTCTTCAAGTGTAACACCACATCCTCCTAATACAAGGGATAGCCCAAGATCATCCTTTTGTTGTTTTATGGTATAAAAATTTGCCTCAATAAGTTTATTTATCAGGATCTGCGGTGATATTTCCGAAAGGATCTTTACGGCAGGAACATTAAGAGAGCCAGCCAATGCATTTTCAATTGTGATAAGGCCATTAAATTTTTCATTGTAATTTTCAGGTTCATAACCGGCAAAACTTACAGGTACATCAGTGATAATTGTTTTTGGTGTTATTATTCCTTTATCGATGGCAATACCATACAACAAAGGTTTAAGGGTACTCCCGGGTGAACGCACAGCCTGTATGCCATCTACCTGGCCACCGTCTTCCTCGTTCTCAAAATCGGCAGAACCGACATAAGCCAATACCTCTCTGGTGGAATTATCAATGATAATGGCTGTGGCATTTTTGATATTCTGAAAATAGAGGCGTTGTATGTACTCTTTCACAATTTTTTCAGATTGACATTGAATTTCTGTATTGAGAGTGGAACGAATACTGTTTTCATCAGGGTATTGATTTTTAAGTCGATAACAAAGATGAGGTGCCAATCGGGGGATTTCTCTTCGGGATGCTGTCAAAGGTTCTTTTATAGCATCCTCAATGAATTTACTCTCAAAAAGCCCCGCCTCCCGGTAACGATTCAGCCATTTGTTCCGTTCGTTTTCAATATAATCATTGTTGTGGCCAGGTTTCAGGGAGACTGGCCGGTTTGGGATGATTGACAGAGCGGCTATTTCACCTATACTTAAATGATCAGGCATTTTCCCGAAGTAAATTACAGAAGCTGATTTAACTCCTTCGATATTGCTTCCGTATGGTACAAGATTAAGGTACAATTGAAGAATTTCATCTTTCGAAAGCAGCATTTCCAGCTGCATAGCCCTGAATGCTTCTTTCAGTTTATTGAAATACGTTCTTTTTTTGGGTTTTAATAACCGAGCCACCTGCATTGTTATCGTTGAGGCTCCTGATGTCCTTTTGCCTTTTCGTAAATTATTTGCTGTGGCTCTAGCAACAGACACAGGATTGATACCCGGGTGATAATAAAAAAACTTATCTTCCTTGAATACAATGGCCAATTTCAGTTCAGGAGTAATCTCTTCCAATTCCGTATACATACGCCACTTGTCGTCGGATGTCAGAAAAGCATGCAATAATGAATTGTTGCGGCAAAGTACAATTGTACTATACTCTTTGTTAATTTCCAACGGATAAAAAACAGTAAGTAATAGGATCAGTATGTAGTACGAGACTATGAACCCCAGAATATATTCAACATATTTTTTAAATCTGTCAAAAGAAAATTTCATGACAACCTAATCAATTGATTATTCATTATTACTCTCCAAATCCGGGAAATAGGAGCTTAAGTTAAGAATATTGGAGAATAATAGAATTCAGACTGAAAGAAATAATTGTTCATTTGCCATGAAGTTCAATTCACAGAATAATAAAAATCACCTTTCCGAGCTGTAATTCCAACATTTTTTTTAGATTTAGTTACTTTAACCAAAATTGATTAACATGAAACAGAGATTCTCTTTACTCATGCTCATTATCGTTTTATTCTTTTCTTGCTCCGGTGAAAAAAAAATCAAGCTGACAGATAAAAATTTCGAAGATGAAATACCTGTTAAAGCCTTATTGAGCTTCACTTTTAACAAAGACCTCATGCCTGACAGCATTGTAGGTATATGGACAGAAACAGAATACATTCATTTTGAACCTGCAGTAGAAGGAAAATTTCACTGGCAAACAAAAAATACACTGGTATTTACCCCTGCTGATGCATTTTTACCGGCAACGAACTATACGGGTAAATTTACAGATGAGATATTTCGATATTCAAAGAAATTAAGGTTTTCCGGTGAGAAGCAAATTCACTTTCATACAACCTATCTCGATTTAATATCAACCAGGGCTTACTGGCATCTTTCCGAAGAAAATGGAGGTGTGCATTGTATCAAAATCGACCTGGGATTTAATTATCCGGTCTTGCCATCGGAAGCAGGTGGACTCATTAAGGTGATGATAAATAATGAAGACACACAATTCGATCTTCTTACTGAAGAAATAGATGATGACATTAGTCTGGCAATTAAAAATATTCAAAAAGAGGATAAGGATTACCCGGTTAAGATCATTCTTGCCGAAGGTCTTGCACCTTACAATGGCAGAGAGAAAACTAGCAAAGCTTTTGAAGAAGAATTTGTAATCCCCTCACCTTTTAAGCTGGAAATAACAGACGTACAGGCAAATCATGATGGTACTGAAGGAACAATAACCTTGTACACCACACAACAGGTTGCAGGAGAAAATGTCAGGAAATATATTTCTATTGTACCGTCTATAAAATATGAAATTGAAATTCAACCGGGTTATTTTACAATACAAAGCGAAGATTTTAACATGGAGGAAAAGTATGAGATAAGTATTCAAAAAGGTTTACCCGGAACGATTGGTGGGGAGTTAAAATACGATTATTCACAACCGATATCTTTCGGAAAGGTAAGTCCGACAATACGTTTCATCGATCAGAAAGAGTTTTATGTATCCGGCTCAGGATCAAGAAACATACAGGTAGCCTTAATTAATGTACCCAAAGTAACTGTTACAATAACCAAGATCTATGAAAATAACATTATTGGTTATCTGAGTAACAATAGTTATTACTACGATTATGATTACGAGTATGATTATTATTACAATTATCGTGATCCCGGGAATCTTGGAGATGTGGTTTATGACGAAGAAATAGAAACCAGCACATTGCCAAGAAAAGGTTCCAATAGAATACTCACCCTTGACTTCGAAGATAAGCTTGCTGATCACAAAGGGATCTATGTTCTTGAAATCAGATCGAAAGAGGATTATTGGCTCAGAGCATCAAAAATGATAGCCATATCAGACATCGGGTTGATTGTGAAAAAAGGGAAAAATAAAGTCACAGTATTTGCAAACTCCATTCGATCAGCTAAACCTCTTGCAGGTGTAACGATCAGATTCATTGGAAGAAATAACCAGGTTACTCATACTACAAAAACCAATGCCGAAGGAGTTGCGGAATATACTTTTAATGAGCTGAGAGCATCTGGTTTTGAAACATTCCTGGTGGCAGCTCAACTGAATAGCGATTATAATGTTCTTCCTCTTAACAATACCCGTATAAATACTTCGAGATTTGATGTCGGAGGCAAGTATCAGAATCCTTCTGGTTTTGAGGCTTTTATTTATGGTGACCGGGATTTGTACAGACCTGGTGAAACAGTAAATATTTCGACGATTATCAGAGATAGTGAATGGAATACTCCGGGAAACATTCCATTGATCCTGAAATTTATTACGCCAAATGGGAAGGTTTACAAAACAATCAAAAAGGTATTGAATGAATACGGTTCGTTTGAAACTCAGATAGAGCTATCATCCTCGGCACAAACAGGCTCCTATGTGGCAAATGTATTTACCAGCAACGATGTTTTGATCGGTTCTGAAGTGATTAAGGTTGAAGAGTTTATGCCAGACCGGATAAAGGTTAAAGTTGATCTTGATAAAAAGGAGTATAGACCCGGCGATAAAATACATGTTGACATTGAGGCTGTGAATTTCTTTGGGCCACCTGCAGCTAACCGAAATTATGAAGTGGAGTTGTCAATCAAACAGGCAAACTTTTATCCAAAAAAGAACACAGGCTATAATTATTATATAAGAGGTACACACAGCGCATTTCAAGATATATTAAGGCAAGCTGAAACGGATGATCAAGGTAAAGCCAGTGAAGAATTTGACATTCCCCGTGAATACAAAAACATGGGGATGCTAAAGGCAGATCTGTTTAGCACAGTATTTGACGAAACCGGAAGACCTGTTAATCGATTGCAAAGAACCACGATTTATACTCAGGATGTTTTTTATGGAGTGAAATGCGAGGATTATTATGTACGGACAGGGTTGCCTGTTAAATACAATTTAATTGCAGTAGATAAGAATGGGAACGAACTCAGTGATGTTGATGCCCAGGTTAAGCTTATCAGACATGAATACAAAACAGTATTGTCACGTTCGGGAGGATACTTTCGCTATAAATCGGAAAAGGTAGAGAAGGTATTACAGAAGAAGACAATAAAAATCAATGAAAGATCAACTGTTTTCAGTTTTATTCCGGATATATCGGGCAATTATGAACTGAGAATTTCTGCCCCCGGAGTAAATACCTATGTAGAAAGCAATATTTATGCATATGGGTGGGGCAGCACCAGATATAGTTCATTTAAAGTAAATAATGAAGGGCAGATTGATATTGAACTCGATAAGAAAACCTATAACATTGGCGATAAAGCAAATGTGATCATGAAAACGCCTTTTTCAGGAAAAATACTGGTAACAATTGAAACAGATGAGGTGGTGGATTATTTTTACACTCAAACAGATAAACGGGCCGCATCATTTTCTCTTGATATCAAAGAAGAATATTTACCAGGTGTTTATATAGGGGCAACTTTATTCAGACCTCATGAAGAATCTGACATTCCGCTAACAGTAGCTCATGGATATGCTCCAATGAAAGTGGATGATCCCGGAAATAAAATGCCTGTTAACATTACTGCAGTTGAAAAATCACGGTCAAATTCAGAACAGGTAATCAGGGTAAAATCAAAACCGAATAGTGCTTTGACAATAGCTGTGGTTGATGAAGGAATATTACAGGTTGCCGGGTATGATACACCCGATCCTTACGGATATTTCTATCAGAGACGTGCTCTTGAAGTTAGCTCCAGCAATGTATATCCATACCTTTTTCCTGAAATTGGTTTGGTGAGAAGTCATACAGGAGGTGATGGCTCTGAAATGGAAAAACGTCTGAATCCGATGCAGAATAACCGGGTTAAACTGGTATCATTCTGGAGTGGTATAATAAAAACAAATTCCAGGGGTGAAGCGGAGTATAAAATCGATATTCCACAGTTTTCAGGCGACCTGCGGATCATGGCTGTTGCTTATAACGGAAAAATCTTTGGTTCGGAACAGAAGAATATGAAAGTTGCCGATCCGTTGGTTATCAGTGTGGCATTGCCGAGGTTTATGAGTCCGGGAGATAAGGTCAACGTACCGGTGATTCTAACGAATACAACCGACAAAGAAACCAAATGCAAGACCGGAATCAGGTTGGAAGGCCCATTACATGTTGTTGGTGAATCAACAGGAACAGTTACTATTCCGGCAAATACGGAAGCTGAACTTCTATTTAAAATTGAAGCTCAGCAACAGCTTGGAGAATCTTCCGTACGTATTGAAGCAAATGCACCGGGAGAAGAGTTTATCAACAAAACGGATATCTCTGTAAGGCCTGCATCACCTCTGCAAAAACGTACAGGAACCGGATGGGTGGAGGCAGGGAAAACAAAAGCCCTGGAAATCGATACAAAAGATTTTATTGAGAAAAGTGTAGATGGGTACCTTATTCTTAGTAAAAATCCTATGATTCAGTATTCTCAAAGTCTTGATTATCTTGTTCGTTATCCATACGGGTGTGTGGAACAGACAATATCAAGTGCCTTTCCTCAACTTTATTTTGGTGATTTGATCGGAACAATGTATTCTGAAGAGAAAGCGCTGAAAGATGCTGTTGGAAATGTGCAGACAGCTTTGGACCGGATCAAATTGATGCAGTTGTATAATGGGGGCCTCACATACTGGCCGGGGCATGGCACTGAAACGTGGTGGGGATCGGTATATGCAGCGCATTTTGCACTGGAAGCCAAAAAAGCAGGATACGAAGTGGATGAATCTTTCCTAAATTATTTATTAAAATATCTGAAGAAAAAACTGGAGAAAAAAGAAACTGTCACCTATTATTATAATACAAACAAACGTAAAGAAATAGCACCCAAAGAAGTTGCTTACTCTCTTTATGTCCTTGCTCTCGCTGGCGAAAGACCTACGGCTCTTCTGAATTACTACAATTCACGAGCTGAACAGCTGAGTCTTGACAGTAAATATCTCCTGGCAGGTGCGTATGCCCTTACGGGAAATATGCAGAAGGCTTCGGAGATACTTCCCCGCGCATTTGAAGGTGAAGAGGCCCTCACCAGTTTCGGAGGAAGTTTTTATTCATACATCCGCGATGAAGCAATAGCCTTGAATGTATTGCTTGAAATTGACCCTGATAATCAACAGGTGGGGATGATGGTTAAGCATATTTCGGAAACTCTTAAAAACAAACGCTATTTGAGTACGCAGGAAAGAACATTTGGGTTTTTGGCTATGGGCAAATTTGCCAGATCCATTGCCGAAAGCGATCCGAAAGGGGTATTGAAAGCAAATGGGAAACAAATTGCCTCTTTTGAAAACAAGGAGTTGAAAGTTGCTATTGCAGATATTGCAACAAAAAAGGTTGAGCTATCCATACAGGGAACAGGAAGACTATATTATTTCTGGGAAAGTGAAGGCATCAGTCGCGACGGATCATATATTGAGGAAGACAAATACATCAGGGTACGCAGAAATTTTTATGATCGTAACGGGAATTTGATAACGAACAATCAATTCAAACAAAATGATCTTGTATTGATCGAATTGGCACTTACAGGTTTATCTGGACAGTATGTGGAAAATGTTGCAATAACAGATATTTTGCCTGCCTGCTTTGAAATTGAGAATCCCAGGCTTACAACCCTGCCTCCCGGAATGAATTACCCGAATTCAGGAAGTTATCCGGAATACATGGACATTCGTGATGACCGGATCAATATGTTCACTGCAGCAAGATCCGGAACATATTACTATTATTATCTTGTTAGGGTTGTTTCAACAGGAACCTACAAAATGGGGCCGGTAAGTGCTGATGCCATGTACAATGGAGAATACCATTCGTACCACGGGGCAGGTACAATTGAGGTGAAGAAAAAATAATTCAGCCCGGGGCCAGCCTGCCGGACTGGCAGGTATCGCCCTGGGTAATATGAAAAGAAGAATATGGCGCATTCTGCTTGTGATTTCGAAGAATTTAGTCTGTATGCGCCACAAAGACATTGCATATTCATGGAAGATACTTATTTTTTATATCGAACTTACGTGTGTTTAATAAATGGATGAAAAATGAACTTTAACAATCCGGTTAGTCTGGGTAAAACAGGCCTTAAGGTTGGTCGTTTGGGTGTTTCCGCAAGTTATAGGGCTCCGGCGGAAGCGTTTGAAGAGGCTTTTGAACGAGGTTGTAATTATTTTCTCTGGAATACTTTTATTCGTGGCCGGTCGAAAGAAATGAAAAAGGCTGTCAGGAATATTGTGAAGAACGGTCACCGTGACAAACTGGTCATTGCAATGCATAGTTATGGACACGATCCGTTCATCAACAGGTATTATATGTATAAAAGCCTGAAAGCACTTGGTGTGGATTGTATCGATGTAATGTTGCTTGGTTATTATTCTAACAAACCCGGTAAAAATGTTCTTAATGGTGCACTAAAGCTGAAAGAGAAGGGAATTACACGATTTGTCGGGGTGACGGGTCATAACCGAAAACTCTTTCCGAGGCTCGATGAACAGGGAGATCTGGATGTTTTTCATGTTCGGTACAATGCTGTCAATAGGGGAGCTGAAACAGATGTATTTCCTCATTTGAAAGAGAAAAAAAGGATGGGAGTGGTTGCTTTTACAGCTACACGATGGGGTCAGTTGCTGAAACAAAAAAGAATGCCGGAAGGTGAACGTGCACTTACAGCTGCGGAATGTTATCGTTTTGTCTTGTCAAATCCGCATGTTGATGTTTGTATGAGCGGGCCGTCAACACTAAAACAGATGAGAGAGAATCTGACGGTGCTTGATCAGGGCCCTTTGAGTGAGGAAGAGATGATGAGGATTAAAAAGATTGGCGATTTTTTGTATAAAAAATAAAAATCTGATTGCAGCACATGTATAAATCATGCTGCAATCAGGATAGAAATTTAGATTATCAGATTAATCTGAAATGCAAGTTATTCAATAGTTAAAGATTGAGTTTTTGAGCCAAACTTATTACAGGTAGCCTTTACAGTTACTTCATCTCCTGTTGCAAGATCAGGAAGTTCTATCGTTTTGTCCTGACTTTCTGGTGAAGTTTGGGATTTGTACTCGGCGGTTTTAACTGTTTCACCATTTACCGTAACTTCAAGAGTAATGATGTAATGGTCATTGACATCTTTAACCGGATGCATTGCAGCGACGGTAAGCAGACCTGTTTCTTTTTCATAGGACAAAGTCACTTTTTTGGGGGGATGAGCAATTGCGATCATTGGCAATAATACCAGCAGAATGAATAATAAGAGCTTGTTCGTCTTCATATTAGTATGTATTAAAAGAGGTTAAAATATAGCATGAACAAAGCGTGAACTGTAGCACAGGAAAAGCCAAGGATACCGATTATCTTGTGCACTTTGTATTTTACTTTAATTAGTTTCATACCGGTAAGGAACGAGATCAGGATCAATGAGTAAGCAACAATCCCAATTGTTAAAATCAATTCATACATGGCAGATTTATTTAATAAAATTATCCAGAAGCACTTTATCATGATCTGATAATTTGCCTTTTTTCGATTTCAATTCGAACATGCTTTCAGAGATCTTTCCACCAAGGTGGATTTTCATCTTTTTAAACATGCTTCCCGTGGCCAGCAAATAGGTTGTAAACAACCCGACTTTTTTATCTTTTATTTCAGGAAGATCTTTTGCAAATTTTACCCAGGGTTTGTCAGGATGCTGCAGAAAGATCATCAATCCGTTTGTCCAGGCTCCAAACAGAATTCCCTCCGCATTTTTAACAAGGGCTATATCGAATTCATCAATGGAAATTAATGCCGTTTTGACTCCTTTACTTGTAATATAGTTGTTTATTTCTTCGGCATATTTTTTTGTTTTCCCTGTTTTACTATTGTAAGTGATGAGTAGGTTTTTCATTTTTACGGGTTTGAGTGAACAAAAAATTGAAAATACATTTCTTAAATAAAAATAAAGTTATGAGTTTATTTCTTTTTCATCGATATTCGTGAAAAAAAAGTAATGTCATGATGAAAGATTGGAAAGACAGGTTAGGTGTGGTTTTTTCAACAGATCCTGATTATCAATATAAAACAGACAGAATTGAGGAATCAGAGACCCTTTCTCCCGAAGAGCAAATACTTAAAATAACGACTGACTGCAAGCATCGGAAAGGGAAGATAGTAACACTTGTGTCAGGATTTACAGGCAAGGATAATGACCTGAAAGATCTTGGAAAGTTACTGAAAACCAAATGCGGAACAGGTGGTTCGGTGAAAGCCGGAGATATAATCATTCAGGGAGATTTCCGGGAGAAGATAAAGAAGATTCTGTCTGATCTGGGGTACAATACAAAATAAAAAACCCCGGCAGCTTTTACCGGGGAATTAGTAACCTATACTATTATATGAGATCTGTTAGTGAACTACTGTACTTAAAAGAACTTCATCATTTGACCAGTCTGATATATTCACCATCCATTTTTCAATGGGCATTTCTTTTTCTTTTGTGGCAAAATCGTCCCAGTAACAGTGGTTGACATCAAACATCCATTCTTCAATTTTACGTTCTTCTTCGTCTCTGTTATTCCAGATTTCATCTTTCGGATTTACCATCCAATCTTCAATTTCGAGTTCCTTTTCAGTTTCTTCAGTGAGTACAAATGAATTGGTGTTTTTTGCCCAGGTTGACAGATCCAACATCCAATCTTCAACCGTTTCTTTCGTTTCAACAACTTCCTTTTTCTCAGGAAGAAGTTCAGAAGCTTTCAATGTTACCTGAAAAACCAGGAATACAATCATCAACAAAACTTTCACGTGTTTTTCAGGAGCCCGGATGTTAGTTAATGTTTTCATGATTTTGGTTTTTTATACTGTATATCTATTTTTCATGAACTGTGCCAAAAACCTCAAGCATCTATAAATCAATTATATACAATAGAATTTTAGAATGCTGTTTGTGATAAAGTGAACGATAACACAACAATCGGTGTTCGCATCCGAACATAGGAATATTGTATTTGAATTGTATTTATAAAAAAGAGCTTCTGTTGATTTCAAAAGCTCTTTTCCTGATATGCAGTTCGCAGCTCTATTGTTTTATCAATTTGCCTGTGTAAGTGTGTGAATTGTCTGACAACCTTAAAATATAGAGTCCTGAAGGAAGATTGTGATCTGTAATAGTCACTTCTTTTCCGGTATTCGTAAATTCTTTTGAATAAACCAGCTTGCCCTGCAAATCTGTAATATTTACTGAGATTTTTTCAGAAGCCTTGGGAACAAGAACAGTTAAGGTTTCTCCGGCCGGATTTGGATAAACTTCAATTCTGTTTGATGTTTCAGCATTATCCACAGCTACAATTGGTTCATTCCAACCGGCCAGTCTGACCCATAGATACCAGGCGGCAATCCCTTTCTTCACACAATTAATACTTACAGAATGATCACATGAACCACAATGCTGTGAAATTTGCGCCAGTTCATGATCAGAATGATTTGCCAGCCAGTTGTTAGCCCAGTTTTGAGTTCTGTTTACCGGCTCCTGACCATCAGGATCGTAATAACAAGCGTCATCCGCATAATAATCCTGATAATTTGTAGTGCCGAAAGGTTCATACTTTTCAATATCAGCAAAGTCAAAAAGAATCTTATTTTTCTTTGAACAGCTATCCCTTATTTCCTGATTTGCTTCGTATAAACTTCCGTCAGGTCCCAGTCCTTCAAGATGGCCTGTCATATAGACAAACCGGACATCGGGATAATCCTCTTCCAACTGTTCCATTGGTCCCAGGTAATGCGACCGGAGATCTACTTCATTTACCTGTCCGCACCATGACCATATGATTGCATTGCATTCGGGGAAATCATTCAGAAAGGTCCTGGTTTTGGTATCCCAACCATCATACCCTGCATCATGATCAAGATAACCTTCATTGTATCCCGATCCTTCAAAAAGGTGCAGTTCTCCTTCTCCTCCTTCATGACTCCAGTCAAATTTTCCATTTGAAAAACAGGATTCAAGAGCATTCATTCCTGATGCAATCTGATTGCCGTGAGATGTATGACCGTACCCGATAAATAATTTGGCTTTTGCACTGTCAATCCAGTTGTCCGGAAGTTGTGCCAGATCAATGTAGTTATGATCAATAATTATTGCCTGCTGCCCGTGTAAAACCAGTATGGAAAAAAGCAAAAGCAATTGAGAAAAAAGAATTTTTTTCATGATTGTAAGCATTGAACTTAGTTAGTACTTTGATTTTTGTGGTATTACTCTATACGAATTTTACTGTAAATTGTTTTTTCTTGCAGCTTATTGAAGGGATTGGAACGGATCGTATTCTTAAGGTACAGTGTTTTCCTGAAAAGGAAATGCAAATACTACCCTACTGTTTATAAAGGTATGGGTACTAAATTTTTACAGTATAAGATATAATTTGTACCGTTTAAATTGCATACTAAACGAATTAGCGTGAATTCGATATATGTTATAATTATTTGAAAAATCGATTGTCGGGTAATATAAGTTGTGAGCATTTTCCTGTAAGGCAGAAATAATTAAGGGATTGTCTTAAAAGTTGAAAATTCGCCACTAAGACACTAATTCACGAAATACTCACAAAGTTAGATATAAATAGAATATCAGAGTTTTGTGAGTTCTTTGGATCTTCGAGAATTTGTGGCTATATTAAAATATTTACCTTTTGAGACAATCCCTAATATGAAAAGAAGAATCCGGAACAGTTTGTTTGTTATTTCGAAGAATTCAGTCTGTATACGCCACAAAGACGTTGCATATACATTTAAGATTCCCATTTCTAATGTCGAACTTACGTTCACTAGGTATGCCGCGGCAAATTATCTGTTTATTAGTTCAGATATCTCCCCGAGATGCAATTTAAAATGCATGGGAAAGTCAGATACCATATCCTTAAGCGAAATGTTACTATCTGCCGAGGCAATCCATTCATTATTCAGTTTTTCCTTATTTATGTTTTTTATTATATGAGCAAAATGCAAATTGGAATATTTCCATAGCTGAATGAGGTCATTCCAGTCTTCTTCCTGGTAATTCTGAATGGCTATCCATCTGTCGTTGTTACCGAATGTAGCATAATTCGGGAAATGAAAGGGACTTTTCTGGTATTGCAGATGAACGGTCCGATGGGTATTATTTGTTGCCGAATCGATCATATGCCCGACGATCTGCTTAATGGTCCTGTTTTGACTGTTTCGTCTTTGGGTAATTGTTTCCCCGGGAAGGGAAGACAATATCTTTTCCCATGTATTAATCAGGTCAGTCAGTTCATTGCTGATTGAATTAAATTCATTCATACACTTACTAATTAATGGTTGTTTTTACTATATTTTGTCCAGAAGTACATAACCGGATCTGAATCACCAAATCCAAGGTTTTTATAAAGAGCTTGTGCAGTTGTATTATCCTTACGTACTTCAAGGGTAATTTTACTGCAGTCCAATTGTTCTGCTTTCGCACTATTTGCTTCCATTAGTTTTCTGCCAATACCAATACCACGATATTGATCAAGAACCACAACATCATGAATATTTAAAAAAGGTTTTGCAGCAAAAGTACCATAATTAATAAAGGCGGTACTTAAACCTACATATTCTCTTTCATATATTGCAAGTAATACAAGCCTGGAAGGATGATTTTTCAGTCCTTCGATCATTCGTTTGGCTTTTTCAGCATCATGAGGTTGTAATTCCCCTCCCATTTTATCGGTCATATAGTGATTCATCAGGTCAATTACAGCCTTGCAATGCTTTGGCTTCTCAAAATCACATTCAATAATTTCTATCATAACTCGAATACGAATCAATTTGATCCTATAAAAATAGTTCATTTTGAGTTTTGATGGATTTTACAATGATTGAAGCTTATTTTGTAAGTATATTTTGTATATTGCGTCCCAAATTTTTCAATGATGGTGTGGTTGAGAAAGACCAGATTTCTGATTGTAGCGCTTGTAATTCAGACATTTTTTCAGATAAATTTACATGCTCAGAGGCTTGAAAATATTACTATTGGTGGAATAACTGATCGTATATTGCTGGAGGACTATTTTATTGAAATTGTTGAAACAGGTGCTGTACATATTTACTATTCTGATCATATTCTGGATGGAATATTCCTTTATGAGGAGGATAATGGTAAATCTTTATTGGATTTTCTTGACAGATCTTTAACGCAGAAAGGATTAACATACATTGTATATAAGGGCACCAACCTGGTAATTGTTGACAGGAAACAACTTCAGTTGCACGATCAGGTAGCAGGTGCTGATGCAGGCGGGACAGGAGATTATTATACGTTGATCGAAATAGGAGATCCTGTGCTTGCAGGAAAATATAAGGTAGCAAGGTTAAGCGGATATGTACGTAACGGCAAAACCGGGGAACCGCTTCCCGGTGCGGTTATTTATGATCGCAACCAGGATGTCGGGGTGGTTACGAATTTTACCGGCTATTACTCTTTGGATGTACCCGTTGGGAAACAAGCTTTGCATTATTCTTATGTTGGTTTTGAGGAAAGGAATATCCAGGTCAATATGATATCTCCAGGTAAGCTTGATATCGAGCTTTTTGAAAGTACCATTGCCATCGATCAGGTAGTAATTACCAGCAATAGTGATGCAAATGTTTCGGGCACGGAAATGAGCATCATCAGGTTGGATGCAAAGACTCTCGATAATATACCCGTACTTATGGGTGAGCCGGATCTAATGAAATCCATGACCTTGCTTCCCGGGATACAGTCTTCGGGAGATTTGGCTTCAGGATTCAATGTCAGGGGAGGTAGTTCGGATCAAAACCTGATCCTGATCGATGAGGTACCTATTTACAATTCCAATCATTTGTTCGGACTTTTTTCTGTTATGGACACCAGAATATTACAAAATCTTGAGTTGTATAAGGGCGGTGCTCCTGCACGATATGGAGGGAAAATATCCTCTGTTATGGATATTAATCTGAAAGAAGGAAATTTAAAAGAACTGGAAGGTAACGGTGGTATCGGATTATTCAGCAGTAAACTTACTTTGCAGGGTCCAATCATTAAAGAAAAGGCATCTTTTATCATAGGGGGCAGGGTAACATATTCAGACTGGATACTGAAACGGGTTCCTGATCTGGACATCAGGACCAGTAAGGCCAATTTTTACGATCTGAATCTGAAATTAAACTATACACTGAATCATAAAAACAGGGTTAGTTTATTTGGCTATTACAGCTTTGACAGATTCAACCTGGCAAACAGGAATATATTTGAATATTCAAACAAGCTGGGTTCATTGAAATGGAGCCATATTGTTAATGATAAACTGACCTTTTCACTGAATCTGTTTATTACTGATTACTCAACATTGACGACAGACCAGAGCAATCAGGAGAATACCTTTAAGATAGCAACCGGGATACAACAAATGGGATCGAAATTCAGGATCGTATCTTCACTGGGCACAAAGCATTCTTTCGAAGTGGGGCTGGAAGGGAACAATTATTTACTTCAACCGGGGAAAAGAGAAATATATGATGAAGGATCCATTGAGGAATTTGAGGAATTGGAGAAGCAGCATGCCCTTGAAATGGCAGGATATGTTCAGGATGTTTATAATATGACAGACAGGCTTTCAATTTCTGCAGGATTAAGATACTCTTATTTTATGCTGTTCGGACCCTTAACTGTTAACCAATATGATGAAGGAGAATACATTAATAATTCTTCCTATACCGGAACGGAGTATTACGATAAAGGGAAACTTATTCAAAACTATTCAGGTTTTGAGCCAAGACTTTCTGTACGTTATAATCTGACTACATCGAGTTCATTAAAACTTGGCTATAGCAGAAATTATCAATATTTCCATATTTTATCCAACAGCACGGTTGTCATGCCTACGGATACCTGGACAGCCTGCAATCCATATATTAAACCGGCAGTTGGTGACCTGGTGATGTTCGGGTATTTTAAAAATTTCAATAAGGGAGTACTGGAAACATCTGTTGAATTGTATTATAAGGAAGTTGCCAATATTATGGAATTTAAGGACGGGGCAGTGCTGGTTATGAACCCGCAAATTGAACAGCATATCTTATCTGCAGATCTGCAAGCCTATGGAATTGAATTTTTAGTGAGAAAAAACACAGGCAGATTAACAGGATGGATAAGTTACACTTTATCAAGATCGTTTCTTCAAACTTATGGTGCCGAAAAAGATGAGCTGATTAACAGAGGAGAAAAATATCCTTCTTCTTTTGATAAACCTCATGATGTGTCGGCTGTTACAAGTTACAAGATAAGTCGCCGTTTTACATTCGGAGCATCTTTTACTTATAGTACAGGACGGCCGACCTATTATCCGGAAGCTTATGTTTCGGTATACAACAACAATCTTGTGTATTATTCCGACAGGAACAAATACCGGCTAAGAGATTATCACAGGCTGGATCTTTCTATTACCTGGGATACCAGTCTGAAGAAGAAGAAAAAATTCTACAGCAGTTGGATTTTATCCGTGTATAATGTTTATGGCAGAAAAAATGTGTATTCGACCTACTATAAGAAAAATCTTCCGACAGCTTTGAACAATTATAAGATATATGCTTTGTATGAATTGTCAATTATTGGTGTACCCATTCCATCAATAACCTATAATATCAGATTTTAAAAACACAGATGAGAAATTATATTGTCATAGTATTATCGGCAATTGTGCTGACGGGATGCCAGGAAGTTTATGTTCCGGAAATCGAAGATCCTGAACCGGTCATAATGATTGAGGGGATGTTTACTTCTTTACCTGAAAATCACCTGGTAAAAATAACCTACACACGCTCTTTTAACGAACGTCCGTATTATGATTATGTCGATAATGCACGTGTTGAGATCGAAGATGATCTGGGAACAATAATTCCTTTTGATTATTACGGGGTTGGTATATATATAACGGATACCAATCATATTTATCAGGCTGAGATTGGCAGAACATACGTGCTCAGAATTGTTACTCCTGAAGGAGATGTTTTCGAATCTACGCCACAGACCGTGATTGAAAGTCCTGAACTATCAAAACTGACATGCAGGTATGATCAGGAGACCATACTTACTGAAAACGTCAATGGGGATGTATATGAAATAAAAATGGGCGGCATTGATATATTTTGTGAAACATCAGGAATATTGCCTTTTCACAATTATTATTTCTATCGCTGGGATGCATACATTCAAAATGTAACAGTTGTCACAGATCCTATGGGGATGTCTTATTTTTATTTTTATCGGCACAATAGAATAAGCAGAAAATATCGTGATGTTATAAAAACGGGGAATGCTGATGATTATGCCGATTATAACATCAGGAATCGTGAAATGGTTTTTATTACGACCGAAGATATGTCAAATTATGTTCAACCTTTTCCGGATACAATGTATGTATTATTAGATTCCAGATTTGAAGGATTATTGTTCAGACTGGAGCAATTGTCTATTTCCGATGATGCGTATTCATTCTGGAGAGAGGCTGAATTGCAGCTTGAAGCGGAAGGACGGTTATTCGATCCTGTAGCATCACAATTGAAAGGAAATATAAAGTGTGTGAGTGATTCCACTAAAAACACAATTGGTGTTTTTAGTGCATCGCATGCATCTTTGAAATATGCCTATTTCTATATTGATTACAGAAATCTGACAACTTCTATTGATATTGACAGCTTTCCGCAATTGTATCTGGATACCTGTCATTGGGGAATGCCCGATGACTGGATCAGGGTGCCTTATTAGTTGAAAGAAATAAAAAAGATGAACCTGAATAAAAAGAAATTGCCGGTTATAGGTTTTTTGTCATGCACATTCATGCTGTTCTCGATATGTATTTTTGGAAAAGAAGCTTCTGAAATATACAAAGAAAAGGTACATCTGAATATAGGACGGGATTGCTTTATTTCGGGCGAAAGGATCTGGTATAGTGCATATTGTCTTTCCAATATGGAAAATCCTTTTCAGGTGTATAGCCGGGTACTTTATGTTGAACTTGTGAATTATAAAAAGCAACACATACTTGGTCAGATTTTAAAATTGAAAGAGGGCAGATCTGCATCATGTATTGTAATCCCTGATACTCTTTCATCAGGAATGTATTTTTTAAAGGGCTATACAAACTGGATGAAAAACTTCGATGAAAATCGCTTCTTTTCCGTTCCTGTTTATATATATAACAATTATGATGAAGACAATTCAACTGAAAACCTGGCATATTTCTTTCAGCCTGAACCTGATGTTTATATCAAAGGAGGGGACCTGGTCCATAATGTGCAAACGGAAATTGTAATTCATTTTCCAGGTTTATTTGGCAGTACCATTTCAGGAAAACTGGTCGAAATAATGGAAGATAGCACGATTTATCACCAGGTACTCATTGATCGTACAGGATTGGCACGTTTTTCACTAACACCTCAATGGTCTTCAAGGTATAGTTTCATTTTTGAGGATTCCCACGAAGAAACCTATCGGATAAATTTACCGGAAGTTCAATATTCAGGGTATTTCATTAATATAGTTGAAGCAAATGACCGGGAAATCACGTTGCAGGTAAATGAAAGCGGTACTTCCATAAAACAGGTACTTCTGAAAATTATGAAGGGAAATGAAACGGTTCATTCTGTAGAGATACGGAATAACGAATTTCAAAAAGATCTGAAGATCCCGGTAAAGGGAGACGCTCATGGGAAAATGGATCTTGCACTGAAAGACAATCAAGGGAAAATCCTTGCCAGGCAATCTTTTATTTTGCCTGAAAACAATACTGTATGTATAGCCTCATCAGACAAGGAAGTGAAAAGCAATTCAAAAAATGATTTCATAGTCTACAATAACAATAAGAACAGTGAGAAGGTATTGGATGTTTCTGTTGGAATATACAAGAAAGAGCCTTCTGTAAATGCAGGGGTAAATGACCTGATTTTTCTCGATTTTAATACAAAATACTTTATGGATCTTGTTGGTAACATGTATTTGCTATATCCTCTTATCTCAGGATCAGGTCATAATGATAGAATTGACAGAATACTTACACAAGATAATGTAAAATATCCGGTGGAAGATATTGGCATCATTTATTCAGGGAAAATAGACAACAAGTACGAAGGATTTGATGTTTCAGGTATTGAAGCAATTCTTTCCATTAAAGATACTTTGCCTGATATGCAATCTAGTCTAACCGATTCTGAAGGCAGATTTGCTTTTCTTATTGATAAATATCTGAATCAGCCGGGGATTATTGACTTATTTGGAACAAGTAGCCGCATTAAAGGGAAATTTGATATTTTGCCGGACGAAAAATTCTATTATTCCTCTCATAACAATGGGAAAACAAGTATTACCAGCTATGCTGATTCAAGATTTCTTCATGAACTCGAGGATGAAACCCAGCGAATGTTAATACAGCGTGCATTTGGGAATATAAATACTGATAAATTTGACAGTCTGATCAATATACCATATTCTCAGGTGCCTTTTTATGGAGAACCTGCACTTACAGTTTTTCCGGATGAGTTTTTTTTCCTCCCGAATTTTAGTGAAATCATTCGCGAAATTGTTCCAAGAGCGAGGTACAAAGCAGGCAATTCCGATTGTGAAATGATCGTGAATCATATAAAGGATGGAGTCAAATCATATACTCCTCTTATTATTCTTGACGGATTGCCGGTATCCGATTTGTGCGATCTGCAAATGCTGAATTCCGATGATATTCAGAGAATTGAGGTACAATCGGGGTATAGAATAGCAGGCAACTATTTGTATAATGGTCTTGTTGCTATATATACAAGCCTTGATTACAGGATGAATAACTTTCAGCCGGATGAAAGAACTTCCTACTCCATACCCGGATATACTTATGCTCCTGACTTTTCGGATCTTATAAATGAAAAAGCGGATAAATGGGAAAGGCATCCTGACTTTAAGAATCAACTTTACTGGGATCCTGAACTTACTTTGAAAAACAATGATAAATCAGAAATAGAATTTATTACCACTGATGAGTTGGGTGAATATATCATTGACATTCGTGGATTTTCGGAAAATGGTGATCCGGTATTTCTAAAAGAAACGATTTCTGTTGTGGAATAAAATACATAAAAACCAGATGAAGAGCTATCAATTGACACTATTTCTTATCTTATTGTTGCTGACTCCAAATTTAAAATCTCAGCAGGTGGTTCTTGCCTCTGATGTATATCCTGAATTGAAATACAACACTTTGAAAGGGGAAGTGTTTTTCTCAGAGTATAAACAGGTTAAAGGTTCAGCTTATCTGTTGGATGACTGGATGCTTGGGACCATTTATCTGGATGACGGAAATAAGATGGGCGATGTTCAATTTAAACTGGATGCTTTTGCTCACAGGATCATTATCTATCAGGAAAATTTAAAACGATTGGTGATTGCTGAAAAAGAACATATAACTGGTTTCGTTGCAGAAATAAACAATACTAATAAAACCTTCAAAAAGATCCTTGACGTAAATTCAAAAACAAAGGTATACGATGGTTGTTATTTTGAAGTATTGACTGAAGGGAAAGTTTCTCTTTACAAATTGAATTACAAAGAAATTTTACCTATTCATGATGCGAATAGTAAATACATCGAGGAGTTTATTAATGGATTCAGCTACTTTACTCTGGTTAATAATGAATATTTGCATATCAGATTAGGCAGAAATTTTTTATACCGTAATTTTCCGGAATATAAGGTTCAGCTCAGGAAGTTTATCAGGAAAAATAAACTGAATGTCAGGAAAGAAAACGATAGTGTTATTGCAGTGAATTATCTGAACGAAATTTTATTCACATTGCAGAAGCAATAATATAAATTCAGATTCTGTTCCTCATCAGATATTATGCGAAATAAATATCTTTGTCCGCTGAAAAAACATCTTATTGCATGAACCACATACGCAACTTTTGTATCATTGCGCATATCGATCATGGGAAGAGCACCCTGGCCGACAGGCTTCTTCTTGCCACAAACACATTGGAAGAAAGGGATTTTCAGGATCAGGTACTGGACAGCATGGATCTGGAACGTGAAAGAGGGATTACAATTAAAAGTCATGCAATACAGATGAACTATGAGCTAGAAGGTAAAAATTATATTTTGAACCTTATAGATACTCCTGGTCATGTCGATTTTTCCTATGAAGTTTCCCGTTCTATTGCCGCATGCGAGGGTGCTTTGCTAATTGTTGATGCAACCCAGGGAATTCAGGCACAAACGATCTCCAATCTATACCTTGCCATTGAACACGACCTGGAAATTATACCTGTAATGAACAAAATGGATATGGCCAGCGCAATGCCCGATGAGGTGAGGGATCAGATTGTTGATCTGATTGGCTGTAGAGCAGAGGATATTATTGAATCCAGTGGAAAGACCGGCCAGGGTGTTGATCGCATACTTGCTGAAATTGTAAGAAAAATACCTCCTCCGGTTGGAGCCCCCGATGCACCTCTTCAGGCCCTGATCTTCGATTCTGTCTTTAATTCATACAGAGGAATTTTCGCCTATTTTAAAATAATAAACGGAACCATTAGAACAGGAGACAATGTGAAATTTGTGGCCACCGGCAAAGAGTATGATGCGGATGAAATAGGAATATTGAAGATAAAACCTGAACCGAGAAAAGAACTGAGTGCCGGTGATGTTGGATATATTATTTCAGGGATAAAAAGCTCACGCGAAGTAAGAGTGGGAGACACTATTACGCATGTTGAGCGACCATGCAATAAGGAAATTGAAGGTTTTGAAGATGTGAAACCCATGGTGTTTGCAGGTGTTTACCCTGTTGATGCCGATGACTATGAAGAATTGCGTGCCTCCATGGAAAAGCTGCAGTTAAATGATGCATCCCTGATCTTTGAACCCGAATCTTCAGCGGCTCTTGGCTTTGGTTTTCGTTGCGGATTTCTCGGACTGCTTCATATGGAAATTGTTCAGGAACGACTCGACCGTGAATTTGATATGGATGTGATCACAACAGTTCCCAATGTATCATTCAAAGCTTTCACAACAAAAGGAGAGGTTATAGATGTTCACAATCCTTCAGGCATGCCGGGTCCGAATATTCTTGAACATGTGGAAGAACCTTATATTGATGCACAGATCATTTCAAAATCGGAATACGTCGGCTCCATAATGAAATTGTGCATCGACAAAAGAGGAACTCTTAAAAATCAGGTCTACCTGACAAGCGATAGAGTAGAGGTAACTTTTGACATGCCGTTATCTGAAATCGTCTTTGATTTTTATGACAAACTGAAGAGTATTTCAAAAGGATATGCTTCTTTCGATTACCACCAAACAGAGTATCGGCCCGCGCATCTTGTTCGTCTTGATATTCTGCTGAACGGAGAAATGGTAGATGCACTATCGGCCCTGATACACAGGGACCATGCCTATTCTTTTGGCAGGAGGATCTGTGAAAAACTGAAAGAACTGATTCCTCGTCAACAATTTGATATTGCCATCCAGGCAGCTATCGGGTCAAAAATAATTGCCCGTGAAACAGTTAAAGCTGTGAGGAAAGATGTGACTGCAAAATGTTATGGTGGTGATATAACCAGAAAACGTAAATTGCTGGAAAAACAAAAGAAAGGGAAAAAACGCATGAGACAGGTTGGGAATGTGGAAGTTCCACAATCAGCATTTCTTGCTGTTTTGAAACTTGACTAGAAATTGCTTCTTTTGTTCTGTAAGAATTCAAGAATGAATATCTCCGTTTTTATTACACATCTTATTGCATTGCTCAAACGTCTTGTTCTGATACTTATCCTGTTTTCAGTTACAAGAATATTATTCTTTTTGTTTTCTCTGAGGTATTTTGTCCCGATCGATTGGAACCAGTTTTTTAGAGCCTTCTTTTTCGGATTCAGGTTCGATTTTATTGTCGTATACTATTTGAATATACTTTATATATTGTTACACTTGTTCCCGTTTAAGATAACCGGCACTCAAGGGTTTCAGAAATTTTTAAAATGGTTGTTCGTAGTAGTGAATTCAGTTTTGCTGATGGCGAATTTTATTGACATCGAGTATTTTGAATTCAGTAAAAAACGCAGCGGTTGGGATTTAATAGATGTGCTTATTAGCAGCAAGGATACATTGAGTCTTATTCCTCATTACATTATCAACTACTGGCATCTTTTACTTATGTGGGCAGCGTCAATATATTTTTTGATACGCTTTTATCCAAAACTGATCATTAAGAATTACAGGGATTTTCCAAAACCGTTGATTAACAAAATTAGTATTCCTCTGTTGGCTATTGTTTTGCTGGGAGTTGGTTTTGCTTATGTCAGGGGTTTGGAAGCAAAACCTGTCAGGATCATTTCAGCAAACAACTATGTAAAACCGAAATACATTCCTTTGTTGTTCAATACCCCTTTTGTGATTCTGAACACGATCAACCAGCATGCTGAAGCTGTTGACGATTTTTTTTCACCGGAAGAGTTAACGGGGATCTATAGTCCGGTGAAAGATCTTCATCAATCGGTTAATATGAAACCAAAAAATGTGTGTATCATCATTCTTGAAAGTTACGGAAAAAATTTTACGGAGGCTAAAAGCAGGGATGGAAGAAGTTTTACTCCGTTTTTCAATACTTTATCTGAAGAAGGTATGTTCTGCAGTAATGCCTATGCAAATGCAGGCAATTCAATTAATGCTTTACCTACAATTATCGGAGGGTTCCCTTCGTATTTAAAAACTGCTTTTGTAAGTTCGGCATACTCGGTGAATACCATTCGGGGACTTGGATCCATTTTGAAAGATGAAGGCTATCAAACAGCATTTTTTCACGGAGGAATGAATGGGACCATGGGTTTTGACAAATTCTGTCAGATGGCAGGCATAGATATGTATTACGGACGAAGTGAATTCAATAATGAAGAATATTTTGATGGTGCCTGGGGTATATACGATGAAGAGTTTTTTCAGTATACAGCCGAAACAGTGAATACGTTTAAAGAACCCTTTCTGGCCGTATTGTTTTCTTTGTCATCTCATGAGCCATACCCCATTCCGAAGCGATACAGAAATGAATTTTTTCCAAAAGAAAACAAAATACTCAGGAGCATTAGCTATACTGATTATTCCTTGTATAAGTTTTTCGAAACTGTAAAAAAAATGAAATGGTATGAGAATACATTGTTTGTAATTTGTCCGGATCATGTCTCAAGTCATTTCAAAGATGAATCCAAGTTCATTCAGAACCGTATACCCATTGTATATTATTGCAGTGCCGACAGCTCTCTCACAGGGATATACAATGACATTACTCAACAACTGGATATTGTTCCTTCCATTCTGGACTATTTGGGCTATCCAAAAGCCTTTGTATCCTTTGGGGAAAGCATTTTCAGGGATGAATACAAATTTGCAGTTAGCAAATCGGGAGTTAACTATCAGGCAATAGACTCTTCGTTTGTTATAATTTTCGATGGCCGGAGTGTATTGCAGGTTCAATCGCATTTCATGGATTCGTTATCGGATGAAAACCTTAAGCAATCCTCTGACACAAACTATGCATTCCTTGAAACTCTGACAAAAGCTTATCTGCAGAATTATTTTTACAGGTTAAATAAAAACCTGCTTGCAGACACTCTTCCATTGTATCCATAGATAAATAATAACAAAAAAGGGATAAATTCTATTTTTTCTGTACCGGATTCTCATTTGTGCTTGAATAGATCGCTTTATTCGTGTAATTTTGAAATTATTCATTCATTAAATACCTGACATTATGAAACGCATATTCATTTCCTGTTTTTTTACCCTTTTCTTTGCATTCGGACAAACTTTTTCACAGGAAGAGGGTGAACAAATAGTACTTAAATCAAGTGATGTAAAAACATTTATCAATGCATTTCCGCAGATCAAAACAGATCTGGAAAGGCTGGATATCAAATACGATAATGACAATTACGATTTTACAATTCCTGAGGCTGCTGAAATGCTGAACAAAGTAAATAGCATTGTAACAAAGCACGGCTATACGGATTATACCGATTTTCTTGTGAAAACAGCAGCTATTGCAATTACATACAGCTCAATCAGAATTAACCGGGAAAGTGCGAATGCGCAGCCGGAGTTTGAGGAAGCTATTAAGGACATCGAAAGTAATCCTAACTATACTGCCGAGCAAAAAGAACAGATGGTAGCTATGCTGAAACAAAGCTCTCAAACTCTGAGTACTATGAGTAAAGATATGGCCGATCCGAGAAATGTTGCCGTTGTGACACCTTTTGTGAATGAACTTGAAACAGTATTTGATGAGGATTGATGTATTATTCTCATTTTTTACATTTTGCAGGATTGATCTTTAGCCCGGTTTTCCATGCCCAGCCTATTCTCCGGCCAATATTATAGTAGCTGTTGGAATTTATCGAAAACAGGATAGGATCCAGTTTTTTCATATAGGGATATCCTTCCCTGATGAATTTCTTCGATGAGTATGTTTCCACAATTTCACCGATGAATATCTCACTGTCATTTTTCAGGTTGATCACTTCCACCAGTTTGCATTCCAGGTTAAGAGGAGTTTCAGCGATCATTGGTGCTGTTTTAAGATTTCCGTAAAACACCGAAAATAAAGATGCTTTGTCAATTTTATCCCCGGAATGCATTCCTGTGAAATCTGTTTCTTTCAGCAATTTTGTGTTTGGAATGTTGATGCTGAAGGTTTTGCTTTCTTTAATTCCGGTATTGGAATAATGACCTTTCACAAGTGTGACCGATACCATAGGTGGTTTATGTTGCACAACACCTACGTAGGATATGGTAATAAAATTTGGCTTGCCATGAATTAATGTTCCTACAATTACTGTGGGCATCGGATAGATATACGGATATGCTCCAAGCTTAATTTTTTTCATTGATTGATCGAATATTCTGCCTTAAGACCTTAATGTACTCTATTTTTTCTGATGAACTACTTGTAATGATAATTCTTTTAAATGCCCGTCTGAAATTGTTGCAGGTGTGTCGATCATGACATCCCTGCCGGAATTGTTTTTTGGGAAGGCAATAACATCCCGTATAGAATCGTGTCCGGCAAATAAAGCCACCAGTCGGTCGAATCCGAATGCTATGCCACCGTGCGGAGGTGCTCCGTAACGGAATGCATTCATCAGAAAGCCAAATTGTTTTTCCGCCTCTTCCTGTGTGAATCCAAGGATATTAAACATTTTTTGCTGCAACTGGCGGTCGTGTATCCTTATGGAACCGCCACCAACCTCAATACCGTTTATTACCATATCGTAAGCATTGGCGCGCACTGCAACAGGATCTTTATCCAGAAGATCAATATCCTCTGACTTCGGGGAAGTGAAAGGATGATGTTTTGCATAATAGCGTTTCGTTTCTTCATCCCATTCCAGCAAAGGAAAATCAAGGATCCAAAGTGGAGCATATATTTCCTTGCTGATCAGGTTAAGTATGTTACGTATTTCCAGGCGTAACTCGCCAAGTGCATTCAATGTCTCATTTTTATCACCTGCCAGCACTAATAATAAATCACCGGGTTTGGCTTCCAAAAGGGCAGCCCATTTTTTCAGCTCAACCTCACTATAGAATTTATCAACAGAAGACTTACATGTTCCGTCGGTATTGTATTTCACATAGACAAGTCCTTTGGCCCCGATCTGTGGTTTTTTTACAAAATCAGTGAGAGCATCCATCTGTTTCCGGCTGTATTCAGCACACCCTTCGGCACAAATTCCACCAATGTATTCCACTGAATCAAACACGTTGAATCCTTTGCCTTTTACAAGGTCAGACAATTCACGGATGATCATGCCAAAGCGGATATCGGGTTTGTCATTGCCGTATTTTTCCACTGCCTCGTTGTAAGAAAGCCTCGGGAAGGGGCCATCAAATTCAACGCCCTTGATTTTTAACAGCAGATCTTTTACCAGTCCTTCAAATGCATTCAGAACGTCTTCCTGCTCCACAAAAGCCATCTCACAGTCTATTTGTGTAAATTCCGGCTGACGATCGGCGCGAAAATCTTCATCGCGGAAGCATTTAACAATTTGGAAATAGCGGTCATAGCAGGCAATCATCAGCAATTGTTTGAATGTTTGGGGCGACTGTGGCAATGCATAAAACTGACCGGCATTTAAACGAGAAGGCACAAGAAAATCACGTGCTCCTTCAGGAGTGGATTTAATGAGCATGGGCGTTTCCACCTCGATGAATTTTTTGCTACTCAGGTAATTCCTTACCTCCTGTGTCATTTTGTGCCTGAGTTCGAGGGCTTCTTTCACGATATTTCGCCTGAGGTCGAGATAGCGGTACTTCATACGCAATTCGTCTCCGCCATCGGTCTCATTTTCAATGGTAAAAGGAGGTATTTCTGAAGCATTTAGAATTTCTATCCTGTTGACAATAATTTCTATCTTGCCGGTAGGGATTTTCAGGTTTTTATTGCTTCGCTCAGCAACGGTACCCTCTGCCTGTATCACAAACTCACGCCCCAGTTTTCTGGCCTGCTTACAAAGGGTTGCATTGGTTTCCATATTGAATACCAGTTGTGTTATACCATAGCGGTCGCGCAAATCGATAAAGGTCATACCCCCAAGGTCTCTCGAACGCTGCACCCATCCGCATAAGATAACATTCTTACCAACCGATTTACCGGTTAATTCTCCGCATGTATGAGTTCTGTACATTGTATATTCCCTTAATCACTAATATATATTAAGTTGCGAAGATACAGTCAAGTAGTGAGAATTGGAAATGAAAGAAAGAAATAAATTGGGTTGCCGGTTTCTTGCTTGCCATGACTGCCATAGGCAGTTAAACCGGCTGGCAGGGAAGTCAACCGATCCTGATGAAAATCGGGAGAGCTCGACGAAGTCAATTTCCCGATGAATCATTCGTGAAAGGAAGAGATTGTATAACAGTTGCATGTGTTATAGCAGGTTCATTGATTCATATTATTCAGGAATTCTATTCCTTTGAATGAATGCTGATTTTCTTCTTTTCCTCAACCATAATCCGATAGCAAGATAAAGTGCGGCTGTAATTATTCCACAAATCGGAGAAATAAATATCTCTTTATTACCTGCTATCCTGATATAGCCATCAATGACCAACGGATTAATAAAAGAGTCTTCTACAGAATGCATTAAAACCGCAGGCCAGACAGAGTTTGTTAAACGGTATATTTCTACAAACATAATTGTCCAGATCATCATGTTCAGCGAAGCAACAATAAAGAACAATATCCTGCTGACAGGCAAAACGGCAACCATTGAAGAATCGGATAAGAATACGAGGTAATAAGGAAGATGCCATATTGACCAGACCAGACCAACAATCAGATAAACTGCAATATCATTTGTATTCAGTTTTATGAGTTTTGAAGTTAAATATCCTCTCCAGACAAATTCCTCAAATATATTTTTAACAATGGCAATAACAAGCAAACCGACAAATGCATTTGCGAAAGCATATGTGTTGAAGCCGGAAAGATCAATCCAATTCAGGCATTTGCCAATGATCAAAACAATTCCTGTTACCAGCGGGAAGATAATTAAGGAAGCTAAGTACCAGACGGCATTGTTTTTAAGAATCAGCTTCAATCCGGCATCTTTCCATCCGTCTCCCAGGAATGTTCTGAGAATGATAACGATTATCAGGGGACTTATCAGCCAAAGACCCATGCCCAATGTATTTTCACTCTCCTGCTGAGGAAGGTATTTGTCAATGATAACTCCTAACCATCCGGAGACTATTACGATTATAATAAATAGAAACAGGTTACGTTTTGTTTTTGAATTGCTCATCTTGTTTGATTTTAACCGGATTTATTTTGCAACTGCAATTTTAAAAGTTCTTAATCCTTCTATATATACAGGATATTTTGGGCTCTGGCCAGGTTTCTTCCGGATGAACTGTTTTATACTATTTGTATTCATTGTCAATGTTTGATATATGTATTTACACTGGTTACAATCCGTAAAAAAATTATAGGTGTTTTCATTTATTGCCTTTTCTATCGTTCGGGGACTTTTTCTGCATGACGCACAGCGCACCTGTTGTATAATGTCGCAAGCATTGCATCGCATAGTGTTCAATCAGCAATATACAAAAAAACAGATAATCAGGAAAGCATTCGAATTCTTATCGAACTTGCCGGGCTTATAGGCAAAGAATGGCGATCAGTATGAAAAGAATCTTCAGTTTTATATTCAGGGTCTACGATAAATATCCTTAAGTTTTTGCACTTTTTTTGAATAAAACTCTTTCCATTGTTTTCCGGGGCTGGTACATAAAAGTACCATGAGTCCGTTTTCTCTGAAATATTCATTATGGACCCTGCCCGCTTCAGGATAGTTATCAAACAGTTCATCAATATCACCAACTTCATCATTTATATAAATCAGCGGTCCGTTTGTGATAGTATCAGGTGCCCACAGAAGATAGCTATCATGAAAACTGATCGGTTTGGGCAATCCATATTTATGACCGTAAAATTCAACAGCACCGGCCTGTCCGTAATTTCCAGCATAGATCGAACACTTTTTTTGTTCGATACTATCCAGACTGTTGTATGCCTGATTTACAATTCCGGCCAAATCTTTCCAGCCTGTCATATCTGCATAATCCTGAGGTATTGAATGTATTTCCCCGTCTTCCCAGCGCTGCGGGAGAATGCCGGTTTCAGGATCGCAATACTTCTCAACTGTTTTGAAAGATGCTACATGCAATTCTAAGGGCAAAAAGATCAGTGAACTTATGATAGAAAGAACAATAACGATATAATTTATATATACCCATTTTCCGGCAAAGTATTTTTCCATTGTATAACCTCCTGCCGCATACAGCATTGAATAAGCTCCCAGGGTGTAGTAAGACTTACCTCTTCCAAGTACTATTATTAGTAAAACCAACAGAAAGGTGTAAGCAATGAACCTGAATTTTTTTTCTGCCGGAATAAAAAGGATCATGAGCAAACCCGCTAACCAAATGAAAGCTGATGCAGCACAATTGAGCAATTGATCAAGAAAAAAATTATATACCGTATTGTTTACCAGTTGATATCGCTGCAGTTCCAGCATGTGATGCACCACAGGCCAGTTATGTTGATACTGCCAAAGCAGATTGGGCAAAGCGGTTAAACATGCAATCAGCATTCCAAATAAAAAATATCTTGAAGACAGGAGTTTTCGATGAGGACTTATCAGAAGCGCCACAAGAATAGCAAATGCAAAAAACAGAATTGCGTATTTGTTTAAGAAAGCCAATCCGAAAATAAGTCCAATCCATAACCAAAATTTTACATTGTTCGTGTTGATCATTCTTATAACCAGGTAAGCAGAAAGCAGCCAGAAAAACTGGTCGAATGATACAGGTTGAAAAAGGCTGTTGCTTCTAAGGAAGGCCCCCGGTACAAGAAATCCGATGCCTGCTATCAGAACTGCCAGTTTTCCTCCTCCAAACTCTTTTATTATCAGGGCGATTATTACAATTGAAGCGGCTCCGATCAGTGCAGGGAAAAGTTTTATACCAAATTCGGAATAACCGAATAACATTCTGCTGACAAATGCAAGAAATGCTATCAAAGGCGGTGTGGAAGCGTATCCGAAATGCAAATGATTTCCCATTGCGAAATATAACATTTCGTCCCTGTGTAATTCGTAGGTCGTGCTGGTAAGAAAATGAATGGTAAGTTTGGCAATGACCAATCCGAAGGTTATTAACCAGAAAGAAGAAAGCTTAACGTTTAAACTTTTGAATTTATAGCTGATACTTTTCATTGTATTGTGCAAAATTTACAGGATATATGCATTTGCCTCTGAAGGTTCTGTTATAAGCCATAAATATACCGGATCATATCCACGGATATGTCATGGAATTGTAATTAATTGTAAAAAAATGTCCGGAATGAATTAGAATAAAACTCAATCATATGCAACCGAAGGAAAGGCATAGCTGATTTGCTTTTTCTTAAAGCAGGCAAGCTTTAGTTTTAATTCTTGCTTCGCTGATCAGTTATCTGTAAGCAGGTTTTTTCATACAACAGATCTGAAAATATTGATTTGTTGCATCAGGGTAGTGAAAGTCAGTTGTTATTGTTGATCATTCAATGATTAGAATTTCTGAAAAAATTCCGGTATCATTTTTTATTTGCCATAGGTAAATAAATAATTGCTGGTTCCGCAAAGCCTCATACCATGTGTTGTAAACATTGCATCACATGGTTTTCAATCAGCAAAACAAAAAAAAGCTGACCGGGAATCCTTACGAATCCTAATCGAACTTATCAGCAAAGAATGGCGATCGGTGTGAGCAGTATATTCAGCGAGTTCGTTTTACATCCTGATTTTTTTCCACTCTTCTTTCATTCTTACAATATCAGTAATCCAGTCCTCAATATCGTTTTCATGTTCCAGTTCTTCATTAAGAATCTGAACAGCCATTTGATGTGTTGAATGGTCTTTCCCGTTTGTAAAATCGGCAATTTCCTGATAACGCTGAATTGCACATCTTTCACCTTTCAGGTTTTGTTCCAGAATTACCTCAATATAAGGGTCCGATGGTTCGTCATATGAACAATGTGCCAACTTAGTCCATTCTGCAGGATTTATTACAGGTGTTCCTCCCAATTGAATGATCCTGTTAACCACTAATACGGCATGACCTAATTCCTGGTCGGCATGTAATAAAAGTTCAGGTTCTACCTCGCTTCTCATAGGGCCTTCCATTAGTCTCGCACCAATCCAGTATTGGTAATATGCCAGCCATTCTTCTGAAAGAGCTGCATTTAACATTTTTAAAAGTTTGTCCACATCAACAGATGAGATCTTAATACCTTGTTTTCCCATGTTGTTTATTTTTATTAATTAAAGATACTATTTTATTTGTGAGACTCAAATTTCAGAAATTGCGCGAACTGAATTTTGTAGCCGATCAATCCCGACTTAGAAAAATCCGGGTTGCAGTTTAACAGAAACCCTTAGTCTTACTTTGTTGTTATAATAATTCAAAAATAGAATGAATTATTCGGGTCAATTGCAAAAATGATTAATTTTTTACGTCTTTCACTTGTAATATTGCCGGCCCGATGAACCAAAAAGTCAGTAAAAAGAAAAGCAGTTCAACTATACAACTGCTATTTTCAGCCGGATTTCTTTTGAATCTGCTTAATACGGCATACCATCTATTTCCGGGTATATTACCGCAGTATGTTGTTCGCATAAACACAAACAGGTACTCTGCTGTCTTTTCTTCGCAGCAGTCAAAAAATTTTACTGTCATTTCAGAGTCAGGTTTTCTTCTGGTTTCAGCATAATGCCGTGCATACAATAAAGTAATATGACGAAGTTTTAGACTTCGGGCGTGTAGCCTTATTTTAAATCTTCTGGCAGACCGGGCAAAAGTAAATGGCACCACCCATGTATTGCTCTTTTACGATGGCATTACCGCAGTTAGGGCAAGGATTTTTCAATGTGTTTTTTGAAAGGATAGTATGATATCCCCCGAAATTTCCAAACAGATCTTTTTCCGTATCCCGGCCTCCCTTATCCGTCATTTTTGTTAAGGTGGTTTTCAGACTGTGGAATAATTCTCCCTGCTGGAAATCGGTCAGGGTGGATTTTTTCTGTTTGGGGTGTATGCCGGCATTGAACAGAATATCCTGCAGCACACCGTTACCGATTCCCGGAATACGTTGTTCGGTGGCCAGCATGGCTTTAACAGAAATGTCCTTTGTGATCCTGTTAAGAATTTTAACGAAAAGCGATATATCAAAAGCATCATCGAGTGGGGATATGCTGTTCAGGCTACCCTGGTGGTAAGAGTTATCGAGTGTACCCCTATATATCCATAATCCGCCATACATGGCAATAGTGAATGGAACAAAACTGCCGTCATCCAAAATGATCAGCAGCTGGTATTTTTCAGGACGCTGTTCATAGGGCTTATGATACCTGATGTTCGTACCATCGCTGATGGTAATGCAGGTATCCTTATCACAGAATATATCAACAAACATTCCGTGCCCTTTGGCTGATAGAATTTGTCTGCCTTTGAGCAGGGCAGTGTAGGCCGCAGGATCACCGCAATGAAACATAAACTTATGCGGACTGGTGGCAGAAAAGATCTCTGCTATTTGCTTACCGGCTAAGGTGTCGGTTACCTGCCGGCTGACTGTTTTTGATTCAGGGATTTCTAACATAGTTGTGTGTATTTTCTAATGAAAGTAGTTGCTTTTGCTGATAACTGTTTCTGCATCGAGCGAGCAGATTTCTTCGAGCAACATTCCCTGGTTTACACAGGCCTCGATGATCCTGTACCCGGTAAAGTAGCCGGTTTTTTGCACAAACCCTTCAGGAGGTTTTGCAAAGCTGCCATCCGATATATATCGTATAAATAATTGCATTGTAGTATCGTTTAACTCAGGTTGTATTGAATCTTTTATCGTCTGCTCGTTTTCCATACACCAGTCAAATGAGTTTTCAGACATAAAAGGTATTGAATTTGAAACTTTAATATTCTTAATGATTTGATTTGTCAGGTATACAGCCATGCCTTCGGCAACTATTTCCCTCTTTAGTGTTAATGGTTCCTCAGGTCTTCTTTCAAAATGCAGCACATGACCGTATTCATGTGCCATGATCTTTTCTACCTCGGCAGGATTGATGAGCATGGAAATATAAATTGTATTTTTATCCGTTTCAGGAACCACGAAGCAACTCCCGTAAGGCAGAAAAAAACACAAATCAACCTGTTTGTCAGTAACCGGTGCCAGAATGGTATGTGATTTTTGTATGATCGAGTCGTAGAGGTAATTTAAAGTCTTGTTGTCGTACTGAGAGAAATACGATTCAAAATCTTCGGGTTTGTATTTGCTGACTTCATTTGGGAATTTTACCGAATCGATCACTCCCCATTCGAGTTGCCGTTTATGCACTTCCTGTACTTCAGGGTAGGCATCCAGTAACAGGGCTTTATAACTTTCCCAGCTTTTATCGGAATTCAGGAAATCTCCGAAGGCTTTGTATGCCAGGATGATTTTACCGTTCTCTTTTTGAATACTGTATGGATCGGTATTTGGCTTATTACACCCTAATGGAAAAAGCAATACGAGAGTCCAGAATAAAATGATCAATTTGTTTTTCATAGGATCAGGCTTTAAAAAATTTCAATAGTATGATCGGGTGGATAAAAATACTAATATATGAAACTGTTGTTATTGTATCGCCCGGATTTCAATACGCAAGTTATAAAAAATCTATAATCCGATGCATATTCGTTGAACTTGTCTGCCGAAAGCAGGGGCTAACTTTTATCAGTTATATAGAAAAAGTTTACGCTGAACAAAGGAGATGTCGCCGCTGAAACAAAAATAAATGAAGAACTCTGTCTTAAAAAAACATACTTCCGGCTTTGTTAAAAAGGGATACAGGAATGCATATCCGGCAATTAGTGAAAAATTCGTACCTTTTGACAGTTGATTTGTACACTGTATATGCCACAAAAAAACCCGAAGTCATGAAAAAATATACCTTTTCCCTGCTGCTCATTACCGGTATCTGTTTTCTTATTGCCTGTAAAAAAGAAGACACTACTTCTTCAGAGCGTTTCAACCTGTTGACAGCACCTTTATGGACATCGGACAGCCTGCTGGCCAACGGTGAGGATGCCAGCGGCCCGGGTGAATTACTCGAGAAATTTACCGGAGACGCGAAATTCAATGAGGATGGAACCGGTTACTTTGGCCAGTATACCGGCAACTGGACATTGACCAACAACGACGAATATATTACAATCGCTTCCGATTCGTTGACTATTCCGGTCACCTGTTATATAGAGGAGTTGACGGAGTCCGATTTTAAAATTGTCACCAGCTTCCCGGTACAGGAAGAGCCGCTTCCTGTCGATATCAGGATCACCTTTAAACCCAAGTGATGCATGGCATGAAGCGTATCCTGCATGTCGTCAGTTTAAGCATTTGTGTCTTTTTGCATGGATCTGCCCAGCAGGCAGTGGTACAGGGCGAAGTATTTGATCTTAACACCCATTCGCCTCTTTCGGGGGTACATGTGATCTACGGCGAAGGACACGGAACTATCACTTCTCCGGAAGGATGGTTTTCATTTGAGATTACTCCCGGAACCATATCGTTGGTTTTTAAATACCTGGGCTATCAAACCCATTCACAATCGCTGATTGTCAACAGGAAGGATACGGTGATACTTACCATTGGTCTTATACCCGCATTCAGCGAAATTGATGAGTTGGTGGTGAGTCCGTCCAAATCGGAACAAAAAATATCGGAGCTCAATGTATCTACCATCCTTATCAGGCCGGCCAGATTGCTTGAAAATCATATTGTCACTGCAGAGGAAATCATCAACCAGACGCCGGGTATCGAGGTCATGGATAGTCAGGCTTCCATCAGGGGAGGCAGTGGATATGCCTATGGAGTGGGTAGCCGGGTGCTGGTAATGATCGACGGTATGCCAGCACTGGCTGCGGATGCAGGCAATATCAAATGGTCGTTCCTTCCTCTCGAAAATCTTTCGCAGATCGAGATCATTAAGGGCGCCTCGTCGGTTTTATACGGTTCTTCGGCATTGAATGGCATAATAAATTTTCGTACGCAGGAGGCAACACCGGAACCTTCGGTACAGTTTTCACTTTCATCAGGCATTTACGACAAGGCCCGCAACAAGAGTTGGGTTTGGTGGGATACTCCCAGGATGTATCACAATGTCTCATTTTCCTTTTCCCGCCGTTATGGTAATACAGGTATTGGTATTGGAGGGAAGTTGCTGTACGATAACGGATACCGGCGGCTGAACGATGAAAAGCTGGGCTCACTAAACCTGAAAATCAAACGGCATGCTGCTAAAATCGAAGGATTGACTTATGGAGCTCGTATGAGTGCAGGTTATCAGGAGAAGACCGATTTTTTGCTCTGGGAAGATGCCGACACAGGAGCTTTACGACAAAACGAAGCTACGGCCAATGCCCTGCATGGTCTGATGCTCACCATAGATCCTTTTGTAAGTTTCGATAACAATGGACGTTTTAAACACGATCTCAGCATGCGCTACCAGAAAACGCGGAACCGGCTTCCGGAAAGTAGCCAGAACAACAGCGACGCCACATCCTACTATACAGAGTACCAGCTATCGTATGCTGTCCTGCAGAAGCTCGACCTGATTGCAGGAGCAGCAGGCACGTTTAGCCGGATTATTTCACCTTTCTATGAGAATCACAACGGACTGAACCTGGCCGGCTATACACAACTCGATTACCGGCCGTTTAACCGGCTAAAGCTGCAGGCAGGATTGCGTGTTGAACACAACCGTCTGGATGATGTAAGCGATAAACTCATTCCCATTTTCCGAACCGGGCTGAATTACCAGGCCGGTAAATTCACATTCCTGAGAGCATCGTTCGGACAGGGGTACCGCTATCCCTCCATTGCAGAAAAGTTTGCCACCACTACCATCGGATCAATACGCATTTTTCCAAATCCGGGAATTGAACCTGAATCGGGCTGGAGTGCAGAAATTGGGGTGAAACAGGGTATTTATGCAAAAAACAGTACCGGGCAGTTCGACCTTTCTGTGTTTTATACGAGGAGTGACAAGCTGATTGAATACATCTTTGGAATTTATCCTGATCCAGTAACGCATGAAGGGGTCTATGGTTTCCAGGCTGTGAATACAGAACACGCGCGCATATACGGTTTTGAAATTGAAACCGCGCTGAACAGGAGCTTCAATGCATTTCATACCGGCATTCATGCAGGATATACCTATATTTATCCGGCAGAATACGATATCAACTCAAATCAGAACACGGGTGAATTCCTGAAATACCGGCGTAAACACTCGCTTAGTATTACTGCAACAACCAGCTACCGGAAATTTGATCTGGGGCTAAACATGTATTTCCGATCAAAGATCCTGAATATCGACGATGTGTTCCTGAATCCGTTGACACGCGAGAGCCTGCTTCCCGGATTTTATGAGTACTGGCAGCAAGATAATAAGGGGTACGTGCTTCTCGATGGTTTTCTGACCTTTCATTTGAATGAACATTTTTCCTTATCATTCGGCATTAAAAACATCACCAATACCGAATATATAGGCAGACCGGGCGATATTCAACCGCAGCGGAACTATAGTTTACAGGTAAGTGGAAGTTTTTAGGGAATAATGCATTTTATTCTTTCAAACGGGAACCAGAAAACAAATTACAATTTGTTATGACCTGTCAATCAATATTCATTTTATTACTGTATAGCAACTGAGAAATGCTGTTGAACTATTACCCAATTCCCATCGCGTTTTTCAGATACTCCTGTCCATCTGGTATTCTCCCAATTTGCCGGTTGTCCTTTCCACTCGTTGATATCATCAAGCATGCAGAACCACCATGCAACAGTGCCACATTGGGAAATTTGTATAGTAAGATCTTTGATCTCATATCTTATTGCCTTAAAGTCAGGATGCATCCAGAATTTCTCAGCTTCTCTGAATTCTGAGATACCCTTCACAATACTATTGTCCGGATGAATTTCGAGAAATGCTGTATCATCTGCAATAACACTATACAGTAAATTTAAATCTTTGTTCTTCGCCCAAGCTATACTATTATGAATTGTCTGTTTGATCAGTATCATGTCATTATCGTAATCCGTTTTTTCTTCTCTTTTATTATAACATGCAGTCGTTATTAATATTAGTACGAGAATTATACTCTTTATCATTAATGTTCTTTTCATTTTCATCTCTGTTTATTTTTGTAATTTCCAAATATTAATGTTAATCTGTTCTCTTATAGGGCATAATAGTGCCGGTGGAGGAACAGGAACGGCATTTTTACCCGCCTAAGCCATAGCGAAGGTGGTTATTTACTATTTTATTTATAGTATGCAAATTAATAATAATTTCTATTTGTCAATCAAATTGATAAAAACAGACTATGAGCTGTATGTTGTATTGTGCGTGGTTTATTTATTTAAATAATTCAGCTTCTTTACTTAGGATCATGTTTACATCAAAATAGAAACCCTTAATATCATACTCATTCTCGCTAACCTCAAGATAATCGCAGCCTTTATCTGTTAAAGATTGACTTCCTCCGAACTGAAATCCAAAATACCCAAGGATGTCATACTCATGACTGATTGAGATCACATGCCACGCGGTCTTCTCACTTTCACCATCTCCGGTTGACATAATTGTATTGACAATTCTATGCAATTTAAAATCAGTTTGAATTGTTGAAAGTGTGTCCCCGAGTTGATAATAAGAATTTGCCAGCATGTTCAAATCTCGCAAATTGAAGGGGAATACATCCAGTATAAGCTTTTCGTATCTAATGATTTCCTTATAATCACCCGTTGTCAAAGTATCCTTATAGATTATATTATTCACACTGTCAACATAGTCAGAATTTCCATAGGCAGAATAAGAATCATTGAAAAGAAACCCATAATAAAGAACCCTGAAATCCTGTATAGTAAGAGTAGTATCGGAATTTTTATACCTCTCTAACAATAATGGATAGTAAAATTGTGATTCCTTGTCTGTAATCACTTTTTTAATCTTATTGTAATCAGGCTTTTTAAAGTCGTCTTTGTTTCCATACACCAAGGTTAGGGCCGGTAACAAAATAATAGTAATCAATATCTTTTTCATGTTTTTATTTATATGATGCATATCCTTTGGAGATTCCATAAATTACGAACGATGATCCTGCTGTATGATGTCTTTGGTGCCGGCCAACCACAGGCGGGTATACCGGCAGGCAGGTTGCATCGCATTTGGTTTTGATCAGAAAGATACTAAAAAGCGTGGTACATTTCCTGTCAGGCAGATCTTACCTGCTGAAAGGCAGTTGAAAAATACCTGGCAGGTGCAAAGCAGACAAGTTCAGTGGCGAGCGGAGAGTATCTTCCTAACCCGGTATAATGATTTTGGTGTGGGGTAAAAGGCTCAAAACTACCAATAACTTCGCTATTGCCAGAACACCATATCACCCAACATAACGCTTTATTTTCTCAACAAATAAAGATCCTTATGCATACAACAGGATTAAACGCAGCTTTCTTCCGGTTTTATTGATGGTATTGCAAAAATGAATACGAACAATCCTTTGTGCGCAGAAAAGATTAAAACTCAAAACCCAAGCCGATCTTAAAAGCAGAACCTCCCAGATTTACATTTTTATAGATAACGATGTATGCATCCCTGTCTGCTAATTTTATTTCTTTAAAAGGAAAATATACGTATTCAAATTGCCCGAAAATATAAAAAGATCTGTAGATGGGAAAAGCCACCTCATTCTGAATAAAAAACATAGGATTACCGTACCTGCCTTCAACATTGAATGCAAAATCCAATTGATCATTGTTGAATTCTTCCTTTTTCAATTTCACATCAACAGTGGCCCAGCCCAGACCGGCAGTCAGTTTAATTTTGAACGGATACTCGGCACCCGATATCCGGCCGGTTGCTCCCAGCTTATAAAAAGTAAAATGGCTCTCAGCGGAATACAGGGCTGTTTTTAATGTATCAAAAGATAAATACCTTGTATCGTCTTCTCTTTTGTTTGAGACCGGATTGAGCTCAGCTGAAAGGCCGAAGTTATTATTGAAGAAATAGGTAAAACCTATTGTCGGACCGGTTAAAGTGCCGGAACCATTAAAACATGTTGTCTTACTTCCATTTTCAAGATGTACTTCTTCGATATGCCCGTAAAAGTCCTGATCTCTGGTGCAATAAGCCATAAAGCCTGCTCTGATATCAAAATGTTTCAGTACAGAAGCTTCGGTTTTTATATTATCAGTTTGCAGACCGGATACTGTTACATGGTTGTATGTATCTGAAGCATGGAGTGAAAAGAAAGCACCTCCTATAAAAGAAGCGATGAGCACAAATGCCTTGGTTTTCATAATGGATAGGATTTGGTTTGACATAGTAATGAGGATGATTATGAGCAAGTTATGAATAAAAAATCAGGAATTGACAGATTTGCCGGGAAATATGGAATTGATGAAAACAGGTTTATGTTTTAACGACTCAGCTCATTCACCCTTCGGTCAACCTCGATGGCCGCATCTTCAAACATATTTTTCATACTATCGGGAAAGTCGTTAAAAATATAAATTGCATTTATTGTAGTATTCCTCTTATTGACAACTGGCAACTTATTTATCATAATACTCAACAATACAACAGCATCAAATCAAAGCAAATCCATAAGACATTGGTATTGTGAAATCTTTTTTATCCTTAAACCGTTTTATTCTGTTGATTGAGTTTTTTCCCTGGACTTTAACTTTTTGATAGAGCTCTTCATAATCATGAAAGAATTGAAGGGTGTCGTATCGTTGAACTTTCTTCAATTTATAACTTTCCAGGGCTTTCCAACTGTTTATTACTTTTTCCTTTTCATCAACAATATATGCCCATTCCGAATTGGGCCAGTGGTCACTTACTAGGATATCAGGAGCCATGGTTAAAGCATGATTTATGGCTGCTTCCGTATCTTTCATTTCATGAAGGCAAAACTCAAATAACACAACGTCCCCTTTCTTATGAACTTCATAAAAATCAGAATGAATAAGAGTGAATTTATCCTTAAACTGCAAATTCAGTAAAGCATTTTCGAGTCTGCTTAATGCCTCCTCATCATTGTCAATGGCAATAACCTGTCGTGAATTACGACCATACTCAATAAATTGGCCACCTCCGGAACCAACTGAAATGATGGTCTGATCATTAAAATCATAGAATTTAAGGAGATTGTCAATTATTTTTCTTATATCAGTAGCCATAACCCTGAAGTATTATGTTTCCACTTTGTTTGTTGCCAAAGTTAAATATATGAAAAGCCTGGTTTTCTCTTAGAACAATATTATATGAAGTTGAGCCATACTATTTAATCAAACTTAATCCGGTCTAAAACACGGAAATATACAATTAAAATTGCTGTATCCATTGAAATACAGGGTACCACCAGATACTATTGGCGTCAGGCTTTGCAGGAATTACATGAACCAAAATAAGTAACAGGATCATTAACGCTCCATCAATGAGTCCTGTTATCAGTCCAGGTTTAATATTGAAAAAAAGCAATACTATTCATGGAACAGGCAAACCTGCAAATACAGAAACTACAATAGCTGCTATACCTCCAATATCAAACAAATGGGGAATCTCAAAAATGATTTTGTGCACAAGGTGAATTAACATAAAGGCAATTACAGCTTGAATATAAATTGAAAACCCAACATCTTTATTTCTTTCATTTTATCTTACTTCTTTTTATTTTTCGAAAATATAATATTTCCCCTTTTTCTCTTTTAATTTCAACGGGCCATTATCTTTCATAAGTTTTTCCAGATCTTCTGTCTTAATTTTTTTTCTTGAATATATATTTATACCTAAACCACTTTTAACGGCAATAATTCCTCCTATTCTTAACACTCTATATAATTCTTTTATTAAAACAGGACGGTTTTTAATCATCGGGAGTATATTATACAATAAAACAATATCTACCGATTTATCCGGAAGTGCAGTATCTAAATCTGAAATAATTGTATCTATATTTACCAGTCCTTTTTTCCTGATTTTCTTCTCTACGGTTTTAATTGCTAAGGGATGGATATCCAAAGCATATACCTTGCCTTTCTCTCCAACTATCTCTGAAGCAGGTATTGTATTAAATCCTATACCACAACCATAATCCAAAATTATATTTCCGTTTTTAATTCCAGTTAATAAAACTTCATACTTTTTATTGCGGAAGATTCCCCGTATTCTCATGACTATTGTCATCATCCTGAAAATGAAATTTGTCATTGGTTTGTCTTTTATCACTTTTGCATTCTCCATTTCCGGTTCGATTTTATATAACTCATTTACAAACTCAACATTTTATATTACTTATCGTTTCCGTTTCAGGATTATAAAACATGAACCCCAACGGTTTATTGTATGAATATCTGCCGGTTTCGGAGCCACGTTCTTATCCGTCATTGCTTTATATTTTTTGCTATCGCATTTGTGCACGCCGAAGCTTAAAGCAAAGGCAGTGCCCGGCAATTGCATATACATGTGTTACCGCCAGCATTCTAACTTTCGGTCAATCTTATCTTAAACAATCTTATTGTATACATTATCATCCATGTCATTACCAGCAGTCCTCCCGGTATGGCTATCAGTATTGCATGTTTCTCAATAGCCGGAAAAAAAGTCACTAAAACAAGATAAAGCAGCATCAACAGGTTTCCGATGAATCCAATATAGGAATTGGCCTTGCTAAAAACCTGCCCTTTGATCATCACATATGACATCAGTACGCTCGCGATCGTTGGTAATGTAAATCCTATAAATACTCCCGGACTGCCATGTGCTCCTCTGGCTAACATTGCTTCTCCTGCTGCAGCTATTAAGATCATCTGACTTTCCGAAGAAGCAGAAAAGTATTTTTTACTTAAATCGAACATTGACAGGGCAGTATTGCCGGCTACAAATAGTGTTGTACCCACCAAAAAAAGGATCAATGCCAGCAGTGCCATTCCTTCATTGATCTTTTTATGTGCAATGTATATAGCAAAAATGGAAGGGATCAAAATAATCTGATTGATAACATTGAGTAAATCAAGACTATATAATCCCAACAACCAGTTACTTTTAAATTGTGCAAATCTTTCTATCGCCCCGTCAGGAAGAAAAGTAATATCTTTTACTGTAAATGAGCCAACAATTATATCCAGGACAATTCCGCATAATACTATAATTGTGGCTATTGCACCGATCGTATAAACTGACTTGAATTGTTTGCCTGTTCTTTCCATGTCCGATGGCTATTCATTTTTGATCAAAAGATGAATTGATATTCTACTTTTTATGGCGAAAACCGGCCAAATCACATTCCCGTTAAACCGATAGTATGTTTGTTTTGTGTATCCATCTTTAATTAAGCATTTTTCCCCTGCTTACCTATCGTTGCTGTTGTGGCCGGTTGAATCAGTCTTAACAACAGGCATGATATCTTCCTCAATCACTCCGGTATCTGCTAAATAGAATGTTTGGATCGATTGAGTATATTGATAATTCTCAGGTAAAGGAACACATACTTCACAGGTTATTAATTTGTCCTTCTCCAGGTGTCTGGAGTACCAGAGTACCCATTCCAGTAATGAAGTTGACCTGTCATACACAAGGAAGCAATTGAACTCCTCAAATTTAAATGAATCAGATCTTACCAGGGAATCTGCAATGACTTTGGCCTTATCCAGTGATACAAATTTTACATCTTCAAAATGAGTCATATTCGGGAAGGAAAAATATACTGCCTGTCCCAGTTGATCTAATGTTAAAGTGACATATTGCTTCGAGATACCCAGAGTGGTATCCCTCCATAAAAATGTAAATCCATATTTTGGTAAAGGAAAGTCATTCTTATAAATTTTGTCCGGATGGTCACTCATATATCTGTTCAGGTCATAAATGCAACCATCAACAAACGTAAAATTCCTGTAATGTTCTTTTGTCTTTGTTTTTAGGTGTTTGTTAACTATTGCATTGATGGAATCAGACAGATCAGAGCGAGAGTTGATCCTGGTCATGTATTGATCCTCATATCCTGTGCAATAAATGTGCTTATTGTCAGGATGTACAAATTGCAGTTGTTGAGCATTAATTTCAAGAAAGGAAATAATGAAAAATGCTATGGGTATTACTTTTTGGCTCATTTTAATATCAATTGGTCGCAACTGGTTTAATATGTAACAAACATACAAATAATATGCTCACCATGAGGATAAGAGTATACATCTTTAAATTTTGTACCTGTCCGGCCTTGAGGACAAAAAAAGATCGTTTCACCGGGGAACGAAATAAAAGCCTGCGGATTGCGGGAGAGTAGTATTTTTTCGTTGCTGAGTATGCTTTGCCATACAATTTAACCTAATATCCGCATGTCTTATAAAAATTACATTTTTTCAAGATTATTTTACAGCTATATCGGATTTAATTAGAAACTGTTTACAGGATTCTTGTAGCTTATGCTTTTAAAACAGACCTTTTAATAAGTAAATATTAGTTTTTGGGCATAGAATTTCCATTAGCAAATGCCATATCTATTGAAGCTTATTAGAAGATGAAGGTTAAGTTTGGAAAACTAGGTTTTGAAAGCTACCTGTCCATAAATACGCAATTTTCTTTCTCTTCCGTTCCAGACCCATTTAGCAGGGATACAAATGAACCGGAAAATGAATTTCTTAATTCTGAAGTTTGGAGCTAAGAATTTTACAAGGGCAGAGAACTTTGTAATTATATGTACATATAAATTCTTGCACATAGCCATGATCAGGAGAAATGCTGTATTCTGTTCAAGCTTTGAAAACGGCATATTGTTCCAGCCAAAATCATTTTTCAATTCATCAAACTCTCTTTCCTGTGCTCCCCTGGCATTGTAGAATAGCACTACTTCATCATCGGTCATTTCAAAATCATTGGTTAATATCGGACTGTAATTATAAGCCTCCCCGGTAAACATATTTATTTGCCCGTCTTTGCGGGCTTGTTTGGTAACAACTATGCGATATTCTTTTAAAGAGTCTGTTTTCTCAGTATTCCCTCTGGCATACCGAATAAATGGAGTGAAAGTAGCTGATCCTCTGAGTACAACATCATTATCAATCTTAATCTCTTTCCACTCTTTGATACTAGCTATAGCTCTTTCCAAAGCATGTGACATTCTTGCCTTTATGAATATACGATTGGCATTTCTTTCCATTGCTTTAACTATTTCATAAGTATAGGATGCAGAATCTGCCCTTATAACATCAACAGTTATACCTGCTTCATGTAATAAGGAACACATTCTTTCAATGGTATCATGCTGAAGAATGTGGGCATTACTGCTGCCGTTTCTGTTCTCCAAATAGACTATATACTTACCTATCATGCCAACTCCAGGATAATAACCATTCTCTTTTTTGTAGGTTCTTTGTGCATCAGCCTTTTCTGTGAAAATTATAGTATTATCATAGTCTAATACAACATTCTTTTTATTGAAGCCAGGTAAAAGCGATAGCATTTTTATGCTCAAACGATTTAGTCTGCTGGCTATTGAAAAATGATGTGCTTTATATCCTCTTTCAGTATTAAAGAATTGGGCAGGATTTGACAATGATTTGATCCGATTTAGAACTCGGTCAGGACTAGGTATTTTGATATCTGATGAATTGCGGAAGCCATTTCTTAAATTAATAGATAGATCTTCTGCGCAATCACCTCCACAGAAAAACACTGACCAATAAGACATGATTATATCAAACCAATTAAACCGGGATTGAGTGGGTAAAGCTGGTAAGCTAGAGTTTAATAAGTTATTGATTTTTAAATTGATTGCCTCTTTTATGACAAAGTTTAGTCCTCCAAATGAGGAAATGGCTGGGCTATTTAGTATTTTCATCTCGGTGTTTGTTAGCATCACCAATTTAGGTGAAAACACCTTAGCTGTAAAACTTTAATTAACAAAGTTTTACAGCTTTTTTAACAATAGACATGCGGATT